>JBBRZD010000001.1:0-50906 GCA_038237055.1 Lysobacterales bacterium
GTGGACGTTGCCAATGCACTCGAACGAATAATCGACGCCGCCATCGGTGAGGTCGACGATGACCTGCTGGATTGGGACATCCTTGTGGTCGGCTGGATTGATGAAATCGGTCGCGCCGAGTTGCTTCGCCATCACGAACTTTTCCGGGTTCATGTCGACTGCAAGGATGCGCGACGCCTTCGCCATCACCGCGCCCTGAATCACCGACATGCCGATGCCGCCGAGGCCGAACACAGCAACGGTCGAACCCGGCGTCACCTTTGCGGTGTTGAGCACGGCGCCGATGCCGGTGGTGATGCCGCAGCCGAGCAGGCAGACCTTGTCCAGCGGTGCGGCCTTGTTGATTTTCGCGAGCGCGATCTCGGGCAGCACCGTGTATTCGGAGAACGTGCTGCAACCCATGTAATGCAGGATCGGTTTGCCGTTCATCGAGAAGCGCGAACTGCCATCCGGCATCACGCCCTTGCCTTGCGTCGCGCGGATCGCTTGGCACAGGTTGGTCTTGCCGGACAGGCAGAACTTGCATACGCCGCATTCGGGCGTGTACAGCGGAATCACATGGTCGCCCGGCTTCACGCTGGTCACACCGGCGCCGACTTCCTCGACGATGCCGCCGCCCTCGTGGCCGAGGATTGCAGGGAACAGGCCTTCCGGATCGGCGCCCGACAGCGTGAACGCATCCGTATGGCAGACGCCGGTTGCGACGATGCGCACCAACACCTCGCCGGCGCGCGGACCTTCGAGATCGACTTGTTCGATCGAAAGAGGTTTGCCTGCTTCCCAAGCGACTGCTGCTCTTGTTTTCATGGTGGTGACTCCGGACTCTGTGTTGTCGTCATTCCCGCGCAAGCGGGAATCCATTGATCTTCGAACGTGGGCCGATGGACAAGCCGTTTCAGCGATGTAAAGCGCTTACTGCTGATGCGGGGCGACAGCGAAACGTTGTCAGTGCGCAATGACGACACCCCACGGCAGTTCACCGACCGGGATTTCCTTGCCCACGGCAAACGTCACTACGTCGATCACGCTGACGCTGTTCGAGCGTCCGTTCGCCACATATAGCTTCTTGCCGTCGGCTGACAGCGCCATGTTCCATGGCCGCTGGCCGACTGTGATCTGCTTGATCACCGCATTCGTATCCGTGTCGATCACCGACACACTGCCGCTCCCGTTCGCGACGTAGACACGCTTGCCGTCCTGCGACGTCGTCACGCCCGCTGCACGCGCGGCGGTCGGAATCGATGCGATTTTTGTGCGCGCGGCGAAGTCGATCACGTCGACGCCGTTTGCCGATTCCTGTGCGACGTAATAGTGCGACGTGCGCGGCACGAACGCGCCGCCGCGCGCATGACCGCTGGTCGCGATCGTGCCTACCGACGCATGCTTTGCGACGTCGATCACATCTAGGTTGTCCGAACCCTCGTTGCTGGTCAGCAACCACTTGCCATCGGCCGTGAATTCGCAGTGCTCCGGATTCTTGCCCTGCACCGGAATCCGCGCGGTGATCTTGAACGACGCCGCATCCACGAGCAGGACCACGTTCTGACCCTCGGCGCAGACCGCGAGCGTCTTGTCGTCCGGCGACACGCGTACGCCTTCGGCTTCCTCGCCGATCGCAACGCGATGCTTGATGGTATCGCTGGCTGCGTCGATCGCGAACAAAGCGTTGTTCTGCGCGTCGACCACGTAAAGCGTCGCACCGCTGCGATCGATATCGATCGCCTGCAGACGATGGCCGAGCTCATGCCCGGCAGTCAGCGTGCGCACGACGTTATCGTGCGCGGTATCGATCACCGATATCGACCCGTTCTTCTGGTTCGGCACATATGCGAACGGCGCGGCGCTCGCGGCGACGCTGGCGGTCAGCGCGATCGCGCAGGTGAGCGCACGCACGGCAGCGTGCAGGTTGGAGGATGTCGGCATCAGGGATCTGGTTTCGTTGCGATCTGGAGCGCCAACGATACGCCAGCCTGCGGCTTACCAGTTACGCAGCGCAGCGGTCCGGATCACTGCGGCAGCGCAATTCATTCGCGGCGATCAGGCGATCAGCGTGTGCGCGCCGTCGATTTCGACCAGCAGTTCGGCACGACAGATATCTCCAGCCAGCAGCAGCAAGTCACCCAGGTCGGGCACATGCGCACGCAAGGTGCGCTCGACTAGAGCCGCATCGGACGGATCGCGCAAATAAACCTTCAGGCAGCTGCCGGCATCCAGGTGCGAGCTCACGGCACCCGTGTGTTGCAGCAGGCTTTCGAGATTGGCCAACGTCTCGTCCACTTGCGCGACGATATCTTCATGATGCTTCGACGCATGTCCGACCACGGCCGCGGTGCCCGAGATCAGCAACTGCGTCGGGCCAACCAGCATGGCGCGAGCGAACGTCGGCGAGGTCGGTCCGTACTGGCGCGGATAACGCCAGGCGCTGAGCTGACGTGGATTTTCCATCGGCGTACCGGGTAGGCGTGCGGCAAGACCGTAGACCTGCAGTACGCGCCGACCGTCCTGGCGACCGATCGCGGATGCGGCCGGATAGCGCGATTGCGCGATGCCGCGCATGCCGCGTGCGCGACCGTCGCAGAACAAGCGATAGCGCTCGGTGTCGCCGTCGCCGAGGTTGATCGCATCGAGGTAGTTCCATAAACGCAGAACGAACGGGGTCGCGCTGGCGGCGACGAATGTGTTGATTCGGTGGTACGCATGTTCAGCTGCGCCCGTGATGCCGTCGTGTGCAGCCTCATCGACTTCGATGGCGAAGAACAGGTGCTCGCCGTCGGTGCTCCAGCGCAGGTCGTCCGCGCGCCCACACGTCACGGCGTTCGCGCTGCGCCACACCTCGATGAGACCGTTCGGCTGCACCGGTTCGAGGCCAACCCGCAACACGCGCGGATCGTCGACGTCGGGCAGCACTTGGCCAAAACCAAACATGGCGAGTACGCCGGGCTCGCCCGCAAGCGTGACCACCGAAGCCTTTTCATAGCCGATCCGCACGGGTGCGGCAGGCGATTCGGTTGCGCTCATCGAGGTCGACATTCGAAACGCGGGGTAGTTCTAGGGCGCCACTCGGACCGGCGGCGGGTCGACGATGATACACTGGACCAATATTTTTCAGCGCATTCCGATGGCCGACGCCCCGATGGACACAAGTACCGCCGCCGCCGCGCAGACCCCTGCCGAGCATGAACTCGCGCAGCTGCTGGTGGTGAGCCTCAATATCGACGGCATGAAGCCCGAGCAGATCGACCCGCACGCCGCGCTGTTCGGCAGCGATCTGGGTCTGGATTCCATCGACGCACTCGAGCTTGCGCTGGCAGTGTCCAAGCGCTACGGCTTCCAGCTGCGTTCGGATAATCCCGACAACAAGCGCATCTTCAGCAGCCTGCGCGAGCTGTCCGCGCACATCGAGCAGAACCGCGCCGCATAGCGCGCGTTTGCCCTGGGCACTACGGGCGCGGGCGAATCTACGAGGGGTCCACCGGCGTATTGCCGCCGCTGAACGCGACCTTCGCCTGGCGCCGGCGCATCATCATCTCGCCGACCCAGCGGCGCAGGTTGCCGATCCCGTAGCAGGCATAGACAAGCTTGAACAGCTTCAGCTTGCGCATCACCGCATCATTGTCGAAGACATCGCCGGCAAGCATCGAGATCACGCCCTGCTCCAGCTGCCACTGGTTGCCGGGATGCGCGAACAGATGGCGCATCACCGGCGAATTGAAGCGGTAGATGAACCACGAAAACACCCGCACGCCGCGGTGTATTCGCGCGGCGAAAGCACGTTGCAGGGTCGCCTCACGCGTGGGATCGGCAAGGATATCGCCGACCATCGCGGCGGCTTGCTTGGCGCTGTGCATCGCCAGGTACACGCCGGAAGAGAACACCGGATCGACGAACGCGTAGGCGTCGCCGACCATCACCCAACCCGGCCCCGCCATCCGTTCGCAGGTGTAGGAATAGTTGCCGGTCACGCGCACCTCGGACACCATCTTCGCATTCGCCATGCGGCGCCACGCGTCCGGCATCATCTGCAGCGTTGCGAGCAGAAATTCCTCGTTCCGGCCGCGGCGCTGCTTCAGGTAATCGGGCCAGCACACGCAACCGATGCTCATCACACCGGCTTGCAACGGGATGAACCAGCACCAGCCGTGTTCGAAGTTGTAGATGCTGATGTTTCCGGCATCTTCGGCCGGCCGCATCTCGACGCCCTCGAAATGCGCGAAGATCGCGGCGCTCTGATGCTTGTCGTTCTTGCGCTTGATCTTCAGTGCGCTGCCGAGCAGGGTTTCGCGGCCGCTCGCATCCACCAGATACTTCGCGCGTATGTCCAATGCGTTGCCGTTGGCATCGCGCGCCTTCGCCGTGATCCGACCGACACCATCGGCTGCGACCTGTTCGACCTTGACGCCTTCGCGTGCATCGACTCCGCTTTCGCGCGCGTGCTCGAACAGCATCTCATCGAAGTCCTCGCGCTTGACCTGGAACGCATGCGGCGGCGTGGTGCCGAGCGAACGCGCGAAATGGAAGGTCTGGTAGTTGCCCTCCTCGGAGGGGAAATCCGCACCCAGCTTGAGCACGCCAAGCGCGCGCACCTTCTCCATTACACCGAGTGCGTCGAAGATGGGCAGGTTCGCCGGCAACAGCGATTCGCCGATATGGAAACGCGGGTGGCGGTCCTTCTCCAGTTGCAGCACGCGAAGGCCCTGGCGCTGCAGCAACGTCGCCGCCGTCGATCCACCGGGTCCGCCGCCCACCACCAGCACGTCGCACTCGATCGAATCCGTTGCCTGCTGCACGCACTTCTCCGGGGTAGCCGAACCGTCATTGGCCCCTATGGTACAGTCGCGCCGCTTTCCCGCTACCCCGCTGGCGATTTCCGCGTTGCCTCCCGTGTCTGCCCCGGTTTCCCCTGCACACCTTGCAACGCCGCCCGCGCGACGTTCGCGCGCGTTCGCCTTCGGCGTGGGCGTGTACATGCTGTTGCTGTTTGCTGCGTTCGCGACCGGCAGCGCGGTGCTCGATGAGTTCGCCGTATTCGCCCTGATCAGCGTGCTGCTGCTGCGCGGCCTGCGTCGCGGCAGTGGCGTGGCGTGGTCTTTGTGGCTCGGCGTCTCGATCCTGCTGACATGGTTGGCTCGGCGCGGCCTGGGCCAGCTCGCATTGGATAGTCTGCCGGTCGTGATCAACGCGGCGCTGTGTCTGGTGTTCGCGCGTACGCTTGGCGCGTCGCACGAACCGCTGATCGCGCACATCATCAGCGTGCTCGAAGGTCCGCAGCGCCTCGCCATGCCGCGGGTCGCGGGTTATGCGCGTCGCCTTACCCTTGCATGGGCCCTGCTGCTCGGTCTGCAGGCGTGCGTATTGCTCGTCGTCGTCGCGTGCACGGTTCCCGACGGGATACTCGCGAGTTTCGGCATCGATCCGCCGTTCCCGGTTTCGCACGTCTGGCGTTGGTATCTTCATTTGGGCAGTTATGCGCTGGTGCTGGGCTTCCTCGTACTCGAATACGCGTTCCGTCGCTGGCATCTGCGCCATCTTCCGCATGCGCCGCTGCCCGTGTTCATCGCGCGCCTTGCGCGGCGCTGGCCCGCCCTGATAGCCAGCTTCGCTGCCGGTACGGCGCGCAGTGCCCCATGAGCGATCCGGCCGGCCAGCAGATGACGGTTATCGCGTGCATCCGGATATCCGCGCAGCATCCGAGCCTGCCCGGCCATTTTCCCGACCAGCCGATCGTGCCCGGCGTGGTCTTGCTCGATCGCATTGCCGCGGCAGTGGAACAGGCCGGGTGGGGCGCCCTGCATCGCATCGCTGCGGTAAAATTCCTCGCGCCGCTGCTGCCGGAACAAGACGCCCAACTGACAGCCACCTGCAACGGCACGCGCCTGCGTTTCCACATTGAACGCGACGGCAGGGCGATACTGCGCGGCGAAGGCGAACTGGCCCAGGGGGGGCTGCAATGACTGAACACTGGACCCAACGCCCGGAAGGTGGCGGTCGCTTTGCAATCTGGCTGCTCCGCACGATCGGCCTGAATCTGGGCCGCGACGTTGCGCGCGCGCTCCTCTATCCGATCACGCTGTATTTCTATATCCGGCGACCATTCGAGCGTCGGGTCTCGGCTGAATTCCTGCAGCGTGCGTTTGGCCGGCCGGCGAGCCCCTGGCAAGTGATGCGCCATATCCATCGCTTTGCCTCGACCATCCTCGACCGCATGTTCCTGCTCACCGATTGCTTCTCGCGCTTCGACGTGCGGATGAACGGGCTCGACGAACTGACTTCGCGTATCCGTCCGGACCGCGGCGTGCTCTTGATCGGTTCGCACATCGGCAGCTTTGAAGTGTTGCGCGTCGCGGCGGCGGCGCGCCCGGACGTGAAGGTGCGCGTCGTGCTCGATACGCAGCAGACGCCGGCGCTGACCGAGCTGCTGCATGCGATCAACCCGGAGATCGGCCGCAACGTGATCGATGCGTCGCGACCCGGCACCGAGATCGTGCTCGCGCTCAGCGAAGCGCTGCGCGAAGGCGCACTGACGACACTGCTCGGCGACCGCGCACGACCCAATGAGGCAACGATAGTCGTCGACTTCATGGGCTCGCCGGCTGCATTTCCGGTGGCGCCGTTTATCATCGGCTCGGTACTCAAGGTGCCGCTCGTCCTGTGTTTTGGCCTCTACCGCGGCGGCAACCGCTACGACCTGCATTTCGAGGCGTTTTCCGACGAGCTGGTGCTGCCGCGGCGTGGGCGCAAAGCCGAGCTGCGCGCGGTCGTGCAACGCTATGCGACGCGTCTTGAGCACTACGTACGCGAAGACCCCTATAACTGGTTCAACTGGCATGACTTCTGGAATCTCGATGGACTTGAAGAAGATGAGCTTGCTGCTGGCAGGGCTGCTGTCGCCGATGCTGGCGTGTCACGCAGCGTCGCGTGAAGCAGGAATCGCTGTCGATGCCGCGGCCCTGGTCGCGGGACTCAAGCGCGATGCGCCAGCGCGCACGGCTTATACCGAAGTACGTTTTTCCGGCCTGCTCGATCGCCCGCTGATTCTGCGTGGGGAACTCGAATACCTCGGTCCCGGCAAGCTTGGCAAGCGCGTCGACAAACCTTATCGCGAACAGGTGACGGTCGCCGACGGCCGTGCCACCGTGAAGCGCGGCGATCGCGCCGCGCGCGCGTTTTCGCTCAGCCAGGCGCCAGAACTCGAAGGTTTCCTGCGTGGCTTCACGGCCCTGCTGGGTGGCGACGCCGTCACGCTTGCCGCCGACTTCGAACTCACCGCGAGCGGCACGCCGGCAAGCTGGCAACTCAATCTGAAACCGCGTGACACACGGCTTGCGCATCGCATCAGCACGATCGAAGTCGATGGCACCGAGCGCACGCCGCGTTGCTTCCGCACGCACGAAGCGGACGGCGACCTCAGCGTGCTGTTGGTCGATGGGCTGGCCACGGCGGATCTGCCGTCGCGGCCGTCGCCGCCGCAGATCGATGCGCTCTGCCGTGGTTTGAAGTCGCCGTGAGCAACGTCCCCGGGCGACATCGAACGCTGGCCTGGGTCCTGCTGTGCGGCTGGCTGGTGGCGCTGGTCGCGGTCGCCGCATTCGCCTTCCACACGCTGCATGTCAGCACCGATCTGCGCAGTTTCATGCCGCCGCCGCAGACGCCGGATCAGAAGCTGTTGATGGAACAAATTGGCGACGGACCCGGCTCGCGCCTGCTCCTGCTTGCGATTTCCGGCGCCGATGAACACCAACTGGCGGCCTTGAGTCGCGGCCTCGCCGAAAAGCTGCATAGCGACAGCCACTTCGAGCAGATCATCAATGGCGCGTTCGATCCCGCCACTCTCGACGAGGCGTTGTTGCCGTACCGTTATCTGCTGTCGCCGACGCTCGACACGCATGCACTTGACGCGGCGTATCTCGGTGAGCAGCTCGAACAGCGCGTCGAAGATCTCGGCTCGCCGGCCGCAGCGCTGTTGAAGCCGCTGCTGCCGCGCGATCCCACTCTGGAAACCTTGGCGCTGGCCGAACGCTGGTCGCCGCCGAAGCCGCCGCAAACCCGCGATGGTGTCTGGTTCTCATCTACCGGTGAAGCCTTGATGCTGGTCGAGACGCGGGGTGCGGGTTTCGACCCGGCCGCGCAGGGCGCCGCGATTGATGCACTCAATGCCGCGTTCAACGCGCTGCCGGATGCGCATGCAGCGAAGTTGGCGATCAGTGGTCCCGGCTATTTCACGGTACTGATCAGTGCGAAGACGCGCGGCGAAGCCGATCGCATCGGTATGGTGAGCACGATCGGTTTCATCTTGCTGCTGCTGATGGCATACCGCAGCGTTCCGTCCCTGTTGCTCGCTGCGCTTCCGGTACTCAGTGGCGGCCTTGCCGGTGTCGCCGCGCTCGCGCTGGCGTTCGGCTCGGCGCACGGCATCACGCTCGCGTTCGGCTTCACCCTGCTCGGCGTGGCGCAGGAATATCCGATCCGCGTGCTCAGCCATCGCCGCGCCGGGGAGGATGCGCTAACCAGCGTGCGCGCCTTGTGGCCGCTGCTCGCGACCGCTATCGCATCCGCTGCGATTGCCTATCTCGCTTTTTTTGCATCCGGCGTCACCGGCCTGCAGCAGCTTGCGGTATTCACCATCGTCGGTCTGGCCGTGGCCGGACTCACCACTCGCTATCTATTGCCACGCGTGCTGCCGATGCGCTTCCGCGACGCAGCCACGACGCCCGGCCTGGCGCGCGCTGCGGATTTCATTGATGCGCTGCCGCGTCCGCGCTGGTTGCCATGGCTGTTGACTGCCGCGGCACTCGTCGTGCTGTGGTTCGCTCCAGGACCGATGTGGGAAAACGATCTCGCGGCGTTGACGCCGGTGCCGCAGGATCTGCTCTTGCGCGATGCGAAACTGCGCGGTGAACTCGGTGCGCCTGACGTGCGCTATTTGCTGGTGCTGAATGGCAAGAGTGCGGACGATGTACTCGCGTTTTCGGAAACTCTGGAACCACGCATTGATGAATTGATCAAGCAAGGTGCCCTCGATGGAGCCGAACTTCCGAGTCGCTACCTGCCAAGTCTTGCGACGCAACGTGCGCGCCAGAGCAAGCTGCCCGATCGTGCGACGCTCGAGATAGCGCTCGCGCAAGCGACTCGTGATCTGCCGTTTCGCGCGGATCTGTTCACCCCGTTCCTTGACGATGTTGAGAAGGCAAGGACGCTACCGCTGCTGACCGCCGAGATATTCGGCAAGTCGCCGTTCGGCGGGAGACTTGCTTCGATGCTGGTCAAACGCAATGACGGCTGGCTGGGTCTTGCGACCTTGTCCGGCGTGCACGACGCGGGCGCGCTCGAGGCCTTCACCGAATCCACGCAAGGTCGTGCGCGTCTGCTCGACCTGAAAGGCGCATCGGAATCGCTGGTCGTGGCTTATCGTGAGCGCATCCTGCGTGCATTGGCGCTGGCGCTCGGTCTGCTTGCGATTACCGTGGTCGTCGCGTTGCGCAGCGCGCGACGCGCGTGGCACGTTCTCGCGCCGATGTCGCTCGCCACGTTGCTTGTGCTCGTGGTCGAACGCGCGAGCGGCATTTCGCTGTCGCTGTTTCATCTCGTCGCGTTGACGCTTGCCGCTGGACTCGGTTTGCACTACGCGTTGTTCTTCGAGCGACCCGTGGCGGATGCCGCCGAAGGTCGGCGCACCCTGCACGCGACGATCGTGTGCGTGCTGTCCGCGCTGCTCGTGTTCGGCATGCAGGCGTGGTCGTCGCTGCCGGTGCTGCGCGCAATCGGCCTCACCGTCGCACTCGGAGTCGGCTTCCACTTTTGCCTGTCGATCCTGATGGCGCGCGAACGCCAAGGCCGCGATTGATGCTTGCCAAGTCGGATTGGTCGATGCTGATTCCGCACAAGGGTGCGATGTGCCTGCTCGACGAAGTCATCGACTACAGCGACAACGCGATCCACGC
Source organism: Lysobacterales bacterium (assembly GCA_038237055.1). Classification (GTDB taxonomy): domain Bacteria; phylum Pseudomonadota; class Gammaproteobacteria; order Xanthomonadales; family Rhodanobacteraceae; genus Dokdonella_A. The sequence goes on from JBBRZD010000001.1 coordinate 9,939, forward strand.
GCGCAGCGATTCGCATCGAAAACCCGACAATCCCCTGCGCAGCCACGGCAAGTTACGCGCGCTGCACCTGTGCGAATACGGCGCGCAGGCGATGGCCGTGCACGGCGGACTCATCGCCCGCGCCGCCGGCGACATCGCAGCGCCCGGCTATCTGGTCTCGCTGCGCGCAATCGAACTCACGGTTGATCGTGTCGATGATCTTTCCGGCTCGATCGACGTGTACGCCGAACGTCTTCTTGGCGGTGACGGCAGCTGGCAATACGCGTTCCGCATTGAGCATGTCGGCGCGTTGATTGCGAGTGGGCGCGCGGCGGTGATGGCCGCGCCGTCCTGCGCCTGACGTCTGCTCCGATATGGCGTTGCAAGTGGCCTAGGTCGGCACGTCGGCGATTTCTGGCCCCGCAGTTTGAAAATGAACGCCGACTTTGCGTTACGACCGTCATTCATCGGCGAGTAGGGGGTCGGCCGCTACGTTCGTACGCTCACTACCGATAGCCCTCGCGCACGCGCGATGGGCACATCGATCCGCTTGAAAATTTATCAGTGAGGGCGACCATGAATTCCATGCTTGTTAAGTGTTCGGCGCTTACGTTGTCATTGGCGTGTGGTGTTGTGTTCGCGCAAGCGCCAGCCGCAGCACCACCCGCCGCTGCGCCACCTGCCGCAGCACCGACGACATCTGCACCGCCAGCGGGCACAGGTAACGCGGGTTTGAATCCGCCTATACAGCAAGGGGCAGCGGGTTCGCGCGACGCGAACGGAAATGCCATCGCACAGCCAAACTCCTCGCAGGTAACCAATTCCGGTCAGGGCGGCGGCGTATCTTCATCGGGCGCACCCGCATCGGCCAGTTCACGCATTACGCCTTTCGCCATGCTCGACATCGACAAGGCTGGCTACATCAAGATGGATCAGGCGCGCGGCGATGCGTGGCTCGCGCAGCACTTCGTGCAGTGCGACACCAATCACAACGAAGAAGTCACCGAAAGCGAATACGAGACCTGCACATCGCGTTGACGTGCACGTTGCATGGGTCAGAACATCCGCGCCGGGAAGATCGGCGCGGTTGTAATATGGGGTTCATCCCGCCATTGCAGCGCCGCCCACTGCACTGAGGTCGCCTTCGGCTTGAAGCGCGCGCCTGCAGCGAACGCCACCTGCGTCGGGACATCGATCTTCTCGCTTTGACCGGCGGCATCCCAAACCCGGTGTCGGCCCATGGCGTATTCATCACGTAGTGGAAACTGCCGTCTACAGCACCTTGGTACTGTTCGGTGTCGGTGTATGCGCTGCTGGTCTCGGCGCTTGAGTGGTACCGCCCGTCGCCGTACGTGATCAGCCCATAGTTCATCGCCAATAGTCGGTCGCTCAGATCGCCGACGTAATGCCGGGTATGACGGCTGGCAATGGATCGAAGCCGTCGCAGGAAATCAGATCGGCGGCGACGCTGCAGTCGAGCGGTGTTGCCAGCCCAGGCGTCGGTGCGGTGGCAGAAGAAGCCGCGTTCGCTGAAATATTTTCGTCAGCCTCACCTCTGCGCCTTGCCGCATAGCTCCTAAAGAAAGCATTGCTGCTGCTACGCCGAGAGAGAATGAGACACGATGGCTGGCAATGTTTCTATCCAAATTGGGAAGTGTGTACATACGACGCGGTGCAGCGTAGGCAGTGTGTTCGCTGCCAGGCGCCGACTGCGTCCCAATTGCAGTCAATTGAAGCGGGCCAAGTGCCGCGCTTCCGAACAGGCAAATTTTGGCTTCAGGTGGCGTCACCAAGCGTTGTCGCACCTCGTCAATGCGGCAGTTTCGCGCGTGCATCAGGCGCCGCCATGATGGCGTGCCGCACGTCGCTGGCGGGCGCGTTTTCGTCGAAGTCGAGCGTGTTCCCTTGTTGGCGGATACCCAAGTCCCGATAGGGCTTGGCGAGATCCGGAAAATCCCGTCGCGCGCGATATACGCGAAATCGCTTCGCGAACACGTCGCGGCCGATCAGGGTATCGAGTTTCGCGACGAATTCGTCCGGTGTCCAGCGTCTTTCGCTCGGCAGACAGCAGGCATCGAAGCGGCGCAGGGCTTCATCAACGTTGAGCCGGTTCTTGCTCGCATGTCGCAATTGAACATCGACGCTGAGCCAGTACGCGGTGCCGCTCCAGTAGATGCGCTGGAAGTCGTGCTGTTCACCCATCTGCGTGGATGCCGCTTCCAGAGTGCTGTCGTCATGCGTATTGCGGCGGCCGCGCGTGAAGCCGTCGTCGAGCTGCTCCCACGCATGTACGGGTGTGAGCAGGCCGGAGCGCGCGCGCAAGACGTTCTGATAGTAGGTGGCGAGGCCTTCGGCGAGCCAGGCGCCGCGGTCGCCAAGATAGGGATGAAACAAATGGGAGAGCTCATGCACGGCGACCCAGTCTTGGTTGAACGCGTCATCGCTCTGGGTCGGATCGACGAACAAGGTCAGCGCATTCCCCTGCCCACGCGTGGATTGTCCAAACACGACCGCCTCAGATTGCGCGCCGACAGGTAGCACCAACACCTGCACGTCCGGCAGCGCGAGGCGCCCATACGCCAATGCCGCGGCTTTCCCGACGCGCCGCAACCAGGCGATCAGGCGTTCGCTTTTTTGCGAATCCGGTTCGCCGAAGAGCGCGACATGCAGCACGCCGCCATCAAACGCAATCGACGTTTCAGTGAAATGACCAATCCCGACACGTGCCATCCACTCGATTGGCGTACGCGGTATCGTGAAATGCAAGGTGCGGTCGCTCGATACCACGCGTCGCCATGGTGTGGAGATCGCGTAACCGGCAGGGAGTTCGACGCGCGCGTCAGCAGTGTCGACATTGACTGCCTGCAGCAGCCAGATTTGCGGGTTGACCAACAAATCGCTGTCGGTTCGCGTGCGTCCAAGCATCCGGTCCGCGGCCGCGATGCGACCGAGCGCAGCGCTGTAGTGAAGGCATTCGTCCGCCCGCCAGTCGTGCGCGACCCAAGCGGTATCTTCTCGCGTGAGTGGCGAGCCCGCATCACGGCGGATTGTGCCGAGAAATTGCGGCGCATCCTCGTCGGCTTCAAAACGAACGACGGCTGTGGCTTCGGCGAGGCACAGCGTGACCTGCATCGTCGTGTCGTCTGCTGTGTACTTCAGCGTGTAGTGCGCCATCGGCGTGGCGCGCACGCCGCCGGACAATGCGAGAACGATGAACGCGACAAACAGACGAGCGGGGACCATCCCTGCATGATGCGTCATCGCGTCGGGATTTCGTAAGTGCGCACGGTACTGACCAGTGCGCTTGGCCCGACCGGTACAATGGCCGGATGGACGTTTCCCACCTGATCGACGGACTTAACGAGTCCCAGCGCGAAGCGGTGACCGCACCCGCCGGCCACTACCTCGTGCTGGCCGGCGCGGGTTCCGGCAAGACGCGCGTGCTGACGAATCGCATCGGCTGGTTGCTCGAAGTCGAGCGCGTGTCGCCGTGGTCGGTGCTTGCGGTCACGTTCACCAACAAGGCGGCTGGCGAGATGCGCGGACGCACCGAGTCGCTGATCGCAGGCGGCGCGCGTGGATTGACGATCGGCACGTTTCACGGCATCGCGCATCGCCTGCTGCGTCGACACTGGCGCGAGGCGAAATTGCCGGAAACCTTCCAGATCCTCGACGGTGACGACCAGCAGCGCCTGGTAAAACGCACGATCCAGGGCATGGGGCTGGACGAGGCGCGCTTCCCGCCGCGTCAGGCGACCTGGTTCATCAACAGCGCGAAGGATGAAGGCAAGCGGCCCGATGCGCTCGATGCGGGCTACAACCAGAACAGCGGCGTGCTCATCGACATCTACCGCGCGTATGAAGCCGCGTGCCAGCGCGGCGGCCTCGTCGATTTCGCGGAACTGTTGCTGCGCGCGCATGAGTTGTGGCTGCACGACGATGCGTTGCTCGCGCACTATCGCGAACGTTTTCGCCATCTGCTCATCGACGAATTCCAGGATACCAATACACTGCAATACGCGTGGATACGCGTGTTAGCGGGCAACAGCGGACACGTCTTCGTCGTCGGCGACGACGATCAGGCGATCTACGGCTGGCGCGGCGCGCGTGTCGAGAACGTGCAGCACTTCCTGCGCGATTTCCCGAATGCGCGAACCATTCGCCTCGAACAGAACTACCGTTCGACCGGCACCATTCTCGCCGCAGCGAACGCGGTGATCGCGCACAACCCGGATCGTCTGGGCAAGCAATTGTGGACGGCCGGCGAAGCGGGCGATCCGATCGAACTCTACGCGGCCTACAACGAGCAGGATGAAGCGCGTTATGTGGTCGAGCGTATTCGCGATCATCTGCGCGGCGGTGCAAAGTTGTCCGAAGCGGCGATCCTGTACCGCTCGAATGCGCAGTCGCGCAACTTCGAGGAACAGTTGATCCAGCACGACATTGCCTACCGCGTGTACGGCGGACTGCGTTATTTCGATCGCGCCGAAATCAAGGATGCGCTGGCATACCTGCGCATGGTCGCAAACCGCCACGACGATGCCGCATTTGAACGCGCGGTCAACACGCCACCGCGCGGTATCGGCGATCGCACGCTCGACCTGCTGCGCCAGCGCGCGCGCCGCGAGAACACCTCGATGTGGGAAGCCGTGCTCGGCGAACTGGCCGCAGATGCGCTGGCCGGGCGCGCAAAGAATGCGCTGCGCGTGTTCCTGCAGCTGATCGACGAATTGGCGCGCGATTGCCTGGTTCCCAACGGGAAGGCGAGCGCCACCGATTCGGTGCCCGACGTGCGCGATGAAGCCGCTTTGCAAGGAGAGACACGCACGAACGAGCCGCTCGCATTGTCCGAGCAGATCGAGCATGCGATGGCGCGCTCGGGCCTGCGCGATTTCTATGAAAAGGACAGCCGTGGCAGCGCGGAATCGCGCACCGAGAACCTCGATGAACTGGTCAACGTCGCCGCGCGCTTCCGGCGCACGCCAGACGATCTCGAAGCGGGGTTGTCCGAGTTGTCGGCCTTCCTTTCGCATGCCGCGCTCGAAGCGGGTGAAGGGCAGGGCGAGGCATGGCAGGATTGCGTGCAGTTGATGACCCTGCATTCGGCCAAGGGTCTGGAGTTTCCGCTAGTGTTCCTGGTCGGTCTCGAAGACGGCTTGTTTCCGAGCCAGAAGTCGAGCGAGGAACCGGGGCGACTGGAAGAAGAGCGCCGCCTCGCTTATGTCGGCATCACGCGTGCGCGCGAACGCCTTCTCATCACCTATGCAGAATCGCGCCGGATGCACGGGGTCGAATCGTATGCGCGGCCGTCACGTTTCCTCGCTGAAATTCCAGCCGAATTGTTGCGTGAGGTGCGTCCGCGCGTGCAGGTGAGTCGCCCAGCGTTTGCAGGGCGCTACGCCGATTCTTCTGCAGGTGCTGCGGTGCCGTTCAAGCTAGGCCAGCGTGTCGGGCATGCGAGCTTTGGCGAAGGCGTTGTGCTGAGTTACGAGGGCGCTGGCACGCATACACTGGTGGAAGTCAATTTCGCCGCTGCCGGTCGCAAGCGGCTGGTGCTCGCCTATGCGAATCTCAGTGCGTTGTGACTTGAGTCGCACGCAAGCGACGCGAAACGCTCATTGCAATCGGATCAGTCGAAGTTGTTGTTTGCACGCAATAGCAGTCTGATGCCAAGTCGGGACAATGGACGCGAGCGTGCGGCTTTCGCGTAGGCGAATCTATCGGTGTATGGATTAGGCCACGCGTGCGCGTACGTTGGTTGCCAGGAAAATCATCGCGATGAAGATTTCGCGCAAGACAGAGAAAGTAATCCTGGTCATTGCCGCTTTTGCGGCTTCAGGCGCGGTGGTGTTGTGGTGGTATCTGGACAGCTCGGTTTTGCACCGCCAACCTTTGGTGAGCGTTCCATCGATGGCGTTGCCGACCGCGGTAGTGACCGCGTCAGTGCGCATGGAAAGTGTCGCGCAGGCAAGTGTTCCCGCGCCGACAGCATCGCCAGCGTCGGAGGACAATTCCGTCTCCGTATCCACGCCGGTGCCTACCGACCCGCCGCAACCCGTGCTTGCAACAAGCACGGATACATCGCCAGCCGCGCCTATGGAGGCGGAAGTCGGTTCATCTGGATCTGCGCCGGAGTCGCCGCCACCAGAGCCCGCCGCTGCGACGGATCCGGCACTGGCGCTCGTTGACTCGATCGAAGAAGGCGGCGGCCACGATGAGGCCATCGACCTGTTCGCCGAGCGCATTGCGACACTCGAACAAGATGACGATCCGAACAACGCGACTGACGCGCGCCTGCTGAACGAATTCAAGTCGCGGGCGGACGACGAAGCATCGTCGTCGCAACGCGTGAAGGTGCTGCAAGATCATGTGAGCGCATGGCTGGCCGGTTTTCCAGCTGAGCGCGCGGATCACCTTACGCTGGTCTCGGTCGAGTGCAGGACCGCGTCGTGCCGGATCCTGATCGCCGAGCAAACGACGGACTTCTCCGGCGCGGCGTACGACACGTTCAATTCGTCCTTCCTATTGCTTGTGAATGAAGACTGGTGCACGCAGCTTGGGCTCAGTTTGCAGGGAGTCTCGACACATCCGGCCGACAGTGGGGCAGACGGTAAGCACGATTATGCGCTGTGGACCATCTATCTGAGCGACACCGCACCCGTTGAGCGAGTCCGGCAGTAGCGCTCGCTGCACGCGCTGCAAGATCGGCAGCTTTCCATTGCGCCCGCTGCAACGCAATCGTCATGGGTATCGCGGCAAGCGCGAGTGTCGCGTTGAGCCATGAGCCGGGTGCAAATGACGTGATCGTGGGTGACGGCTTCAGGCTTCGAGACAGCTTCGCTCTCGCGGCAAGCCCATGTGCCGTGCCCGTCATCCTGGCTGAGGGCTGGATGACGGGTTCTTGAATGCCGTTTCGGAGTGGGCGCCGATACTGCGCGAGCGGCAAACTCAGTGGGCGCGTTGCAATGCTGTCATCGCCTGGGCCAGCCAGGCGCGGGCTGCATCCCAGTCGCGAGTGACCGTGCCCGAAGAGATGCCGAGCGCCAGCGCGGTCTCATCGTCACTGAGGCCACCAAAATAACGACACTCAAATACATGCGCCTGCCGTGGTTGTTGCACGGCGAGGCAGCGCAGGGCGTCGTCGATTTCCGCCAGCTGCTCGAACTGGCGTTCATCGGCAGGATCGATTGCGTCGACCATAACGGCTGTCAGGTCGTTGGGATGCTTGAGCGCAAGTCGCTCGCGCGCATGATCGACGAGAATCTTGCGCATGATGCGCACGGCCATCGCAGTGCCGACGGTCTGTTCTTTCAAGCGCGCGTCACCCGCTTCCGGACAAACCAGATCGAGCAGGCGGCCCCAGGCAGCCTGATCGCCGGCGCCCGCCGCGTGCAGCAAGCGCGTGATGGGAGCGGGTTGCCTGTTTGTCGCGTTCTTCGCGACGTTGGTATGGACGGCTTTCATGGGCAACCTCATCCGCGTCCGCCACGCGACCGGAACTCGGCCAGGCGGCTGTCGACGTTATCGAGCATCGGCTCGATGGCTTCGCGTGCCTTTTCCGCTGCATTGAGACTGGTGAAGTTCACCTGCTCAGCACCGCCGGTCCACAACACGCTGCCGTCGCTGACGCGGTACGCCTTCACGCCGAGCTGCACCGTATACAGGGTGGAGCTCTGTCCGTAGTACTGCATTTCCTGCGTGCCAACGGGTCGTGCGCGCACGAACACGATGGCATCAGCCCGGCCCGCGAAGGAGCGGACATTCGGCGAATCACCATGCGCCTTGCCGCCCTCGATCACGCGGAAACCGCGACTCTGCAGCAGGCTGACCAGTGACTCTTCAGCGGGCGAGGAAATCACATCGTCACCCGAGGCAACCACGGCGATCGTGGGCACATGCGGCTTCGGCGGTGCGGCGGGACGTTCGATCGGCGTCACCTTGGCGATGCGCGCATCGGGCGCAGCGTCGGCTGCATGTTCCGCAGCCTGTGCCGCAGGGAGATCGTGCAAGGCTTCCATGCCAGCCTGCGATGCGCGCGCGACGGGAGCATCCGCGTCAAGCGACGTTGTTGCCGCATCGGCAACAGCGGTGGATGCAGCGGCGTGCTCAGCCGGGTTCGCCGACGCAGCTTTAACCGACCCATTCGCGTTGCCAGCGGGCGGCGTACTCGCCGAGTTCGACGCGATCGAAGCGGCAATGCTCGCGGCAGCCGACGGCGTTGTTGTCGATGCACTCGGCATGGTGCTTGCGGCAACCGACGTTGCCGTCGTGCTGCCCGTGCTGCTGTTGTTTGCTGTCGTCGGTGCACCGAACAGGCCGGACAAACCAGGAATGGTGTTGCGATACGCGTAGGCGCCGCCCCCAATGCCGAGCAGCAGGATCGCAGCAATCGCCCACGGCAGTGCTGAGCTACCCGAGGACTGGTTCGCGGCGGACGTTCGATCGAGCACGGGCTGATGGGCCGACGCCGACGTCGCCGCAGCAGTCGCAAGCGCTGGCGGAAGCGGCTGTCCGGAGGCCGTGATGCGGGTATCGGCGCTACCGATGCTGCGCATTGGGCTTGGCGGCGTGCGTGGCAGCGGAACCTGGCCGGATACGGGGGTCTTCTGGCCGAGCATGGTCGCTGCCGCGGTGGACATTTTCGTCTGCGCGGTAATCGGCCCACCCTTGGCAACCAACGGATGCGTGTTGAGATCGCTTACCAGCTCGTGGCAATTCTGGTATCGATCCGCCGGCTCCTTCGCGATCATCTTCTTGAGAATCTGCGCGATCTGAGGATCGACATCCGCATTGAGCATGCGCACGTCGGGAATATCGGCCTTCACGACTTCGAGCATCAGGCCAAGCGGCGATTCATCGTTGAACGGCATCTTCCCGGTCAACATCTCGAACAGCACGATGCCGAGCGAGAAAATGTCCGAACGCTGGTCGACCGGTTTGCCGAGGCAGACTTCGGGCGACAGATAGCCGGGCGTGCCGACGAACTCACCGGTGGTCGTGAGCTTCTTCGACATGTCCTGATTCGACAGCGCGATGCCGAAATCGGCGATCTTGACCGAGCCGCGGCTCGAGATCATCAGGTTGCCGGGCTTGATATCGCGATGCACGACGCCGCGGTCGTGCGCAGTCGACAGGCCCATCGCAGTCTGCTGGATTACCTTCGCCGACTGCTCGACAGTGAGCTGATGGTCGCGCTTCAACATCGAACCGAGCGACTCGCCTTCGACGAACTCCATCACGAAGAAGGTCTGGCCCTCGTCTTCGCCAATGAAGTAGATCTGGATGATGTGCGGATCGTTGAGCGCCGCCATGCTGCGCGCTTCGCGCAGGAAACGCTCTTTCACCGCCTCATCGTGAGCCAGCGAATCGGCCAGCACCTTGATCGCGACGTAGCGGTTCAGCGACGCTTCGAAACCCTTGTACACCACACCCATGCCGCCACGGCCCAGTTCGGAGACGATGTCGTAATGGCCCAGACGCGTTCTCATGACCTTTCCCCTCGGGAGCGGATGCCCCTGACTAAGGTGAATCCTAGCACCGGCCCCGGGGGGTATTGCGCGGACCCTCTTGGCGGCTGCGCCCGTGCGCACGTCCCATTCAGACTGTGACGCAGTCGGCATTGCAGCCGGCCCCGGCAGGATCCGAGCCGTTCCGTAGAGCTCGCAGTCTCGATTGAGGCTGAAAGCGTCGCCGCCTACACTCGGCGACCTTTCTCAAACTCGCCTTTGGAATGTCTAGCGCCGCGCGCCTGCCGTCCTGGTTCCGTCTGCTTGTCATCACCCTGGCCTTGCTCGCGCTCGTTCGTGGCCTTGGCTTGGTCATGCATCGACCGTTGCTGGCATTCGCGAACAACTACGACCAGATCCGTTATACCGCCTGTCTCAACCTCGCCCCATGGCGTCCGGGCGTGCAGGCCGATGCCGGCAATCCAAAGGCGCCGCTGGTGCGGTACGCATTCCAGCCGCTGCCAACAGGACTCTGCGTCCTGAGTTCGGACATGCTGCTTACCAATCCGCCCGCGCTGGGCCGTGCCTTGATGCACGCGCCGACGTTTCTCCTGCCCTGGATTCCGGGGCTTGGTGTGGTCGAGGACGGCCACTACACGCCGTTGCCGCGTTCGGTGCCTTCCTGGAATGTGTTGTTCAGCGATAGCCCTATCGTTGCCGGTGGCTTGCTGTTGCTGCCGTGGCTCGTTTTCGCAGCATGCCTGATACGCCGCGCCACGCCGGTTGCGCGCGGGTTCGCGCTGATGTGTGCGGTCGGTTCTTCTGCAGTTGCGGTTGTCAGCTTGTTCGGCGATGGTGACGTCGAGTACGCCAAGCATGCTCAACTGACGATTGACTATGTGCTCGCAAGCTTGTGCATTCCCCTGGCGGCAATCATTTCGCGCGGTCTGCGCGTCGGAGTGCCTGTTTGAACACGAATCCCGCATGTCGTCCGGTGTCACGTGTAATCGTGCTCGTGCTCGCATCGCTATGGCTGATCGGAACGCTGCGCGCGTTCGCGCTGTGGGCGCATGATCCGCTGTACGCGTATGCGAACAGTTACGACCAGGTGCGTTACACGAACTGTTTTCATTTCTACCCGGATCGATCGCCAGCGATTCCGCCCGAGGAAAACAGCCCGAGCGCGCCGTTCGCGAAGTTCCGCTTCATCGCGAATCCGAATCCGATGTGCTACTGGTCGAGCGAGCTGGTATTTGGTGGCGGCACGGCGCTGATATGGAAACTCGACGAGCTTCGCGGCGGCAGCGGTTTGCACGATGTGCGCTGGGCTGGCGCGTTGCGCTGGCTCGCCTTGCTTGCGCTGTCGATCACATTTTCGCTGGCGTGGCTGCGCCGCGGCGATACGCGCGTGGCGATCGCGAACGCGGCGTTGGTGCCGCTGCTGTTTGCCGATCCAGGCAATACGCTGTATCTCGATACGTTCTATGCGGAATGGACCGCACTCCTGGCTGCCTATGCGCTGATCGCGTCCTATTTGCTCTGGCGTAACGACGCCGTCAGTGGTCGGCGTTTCAGTCTGCTCGCCCTGGCCGCATTCGCGCTTGCGCTGGCGAAGATCCAGCATCTGATGTTGCCTCTTGGCCTTGCGATCGTCGTGATGGTGATCGAGCGCATGGGTCGTAAACGCATCGGCTGGCGCGGCCTTGCGTTGGGGATCGGTGCGCTCGCTGGTCTCGTCATTCAGGCCGTGCAACTGGGCCGCGACAACGGAATGATGGATTCCATCCATCAATACAACCGCGCTGATGTCGTATTCACCGCGTTGTTGCCGTTTGCGAACGATCGTCCCGCGCTGTTGACCGAACTGGGTATCGATCCCGCGTGTGCCGTTTACAGCGGTCTGCATGCATGGGAATTGCCGGATCTGCCGGAACGCGCGTGCAGCGGACTCGACGGGTTCACCCGCGGCAAGGAACTCATTGCCTTGGTGCGTCACCCAGGCATGACGCTGCGTTTGGCCGGGCATGGTGTGCTGGGTCTTGATCCGTGGATTGCGAAAAATATTGGCGAGATCGAAGGCGCGTCGGTGGCAACAATCCCGACATCGATGCCGAGCGTTGGCCCGCTGTTGCACGCCTATCCGATGGTCCAGCTAGCGATCCTCGCCCTGCCGTTGCTCGCGTTGCTCGTCTTGCTGGCGCGTCCCGGCGTGCGCAAGGGCAGCCGTGCGCTGGACTTTGCCGCGCTGACCGTTGCCCTGATGTGCGCGACGCTCGCGATCACGGTGCTCGGCGATGGTCTCGCCGATACCGCGAAGCAGGGGCATTTGATTGTGAACGCGGCGCTGGCGTGGTTGATTGTCAGCCTCGTCTGCACAGGTCTCTACTTGCGAGCCTCGGCGAGAACCGGGGTGCGCGAGGACAGTATCCCGTTAAGTCGATCTGGAGCGATTGCAGATTGACGGGATGGGTGACGCTGAGCGACCGGACCTTCCCCGCACCTTGATCCGCGCAGTGACAGCCTATCGTCTGATCCACAGCTTCCTGCGCAATCTGCTGGCGATGAACGATGAGTCACCGCTGATTTTGCCGTTGCCGCGACCGTCTTACGCGCGTCAATTGCAGATCAGGTGGTTTCCCGCAGCATTGGTCTACGCCGTCAGGCGTTGTGATACTTGCCGCGAAATGGCTGATAGAACGTGTGCAGGGCCACAAGATCGGCGGACATGTCCGTGCTTGTGTGAAACAGCGGTCCGATTCCGATCGTCTTCGAGGGATAGTCGAAATAAACCGGCAGCACCGGTGCATTAACCTCGCGCGCGATGTGCCAGAAACCGGTTTTCCATCGGCCTCCGCGCTTGCGGGTACCTTCCGGAGCAATGCCGATCCAGAGTCGCGAATTTGTGTGGAAGCGTTCGACGAACTGCTCCACCAGACCATGCTTTGCGGTGCGCTCGATCGGAATGCCGCCGAGCTGGCGCAGCACCCAACCCAGAGGTCCGATGAAAAGCTCGCGTTTGGCCATGAAGGAGATATCCACGCCGAACGCGACCTTGACCAGCAGTGCCCAGAGCCCGTCCCACCACGAGCTGTGCGGTGCGGCGATCAGGACGATTCTTGGCTCATTCGGGAAAGTCCCGGCAACGTGCCAACCGCACCGACGCAGAAACCATGCGCACAGCCTGCGCCGCGAATTCTGCTGAAACTGCGGCATCTCGGGAGGCAACGGAAGCGCATCCATCGTGCTGTCTATTCCGCGCTCCAGTTGCCGCTGCCGCGATTGCGCTTGATGGTCGAGCGCGTCTTCTTCGCATCGATGCGTCTCTCCTTCGACGCGCGCGTCGGGCGCGTGGCGATGCGTCTCTTCGGCGCTACCAATGCAGCGCGGATCACATCGGCAAGCCGAGTGCGCGCATCTTCGCGATTCTTGCCTTGGTCGCGAAAACGATTGGCCTGGATCACCAGCACACCCGCATCGGTCAGGCGGCGGTCTCGTCGCGCAAGCAATCGCACTCGCACCGGCTCTGGCAACGCGCGAGATGAAGCGACATCAAACCGGAGTTCGACCGCGCTGGCGACCTTGTTGACGTTTTGGCCACCGGGGCCCGCCGAGCGTACGAAGCGTTCAATCAGTTCGTCGTCGGGAATCTGTACATCGGCATCGATATCGAGCATGCGCGCATTGTACGACGAGCTATGCGCGGTATCCGGATGCGCGCGCTCGGATCGCTATGCGAAGACTGATCACCTGCCGTCGCGTGTTGCGGTGCGCCGCCGCCATGCACGGCGGCGGCGCGAGCGTGCGCGCTATTTGGCTGCTTGGCCGGCAGCGAGCTGCTTGCGGGCAATGGTGGCAATCGCGGTGGCGCTTGCTGCGATCGCATCCAGACGTGAGCTGTCCTGTCCGCTACGTGCAGCTTGCTCCATGGATCCGCGCAACTGCCTTAGATTGCCGGTGCAATAAGCGGCAAAGCGTTTGATGCCAGCGTCCGCGTCCGGGTTCGCAGCCGCGACCGGCTGCACCTGTTCGCATAGCGATTCCGCCTCCTTCAGTGTGTCGCCGGCAGCACCGAGATCGACCGTTGGATCGGCGGGGCGCGGTCCTTGCGGCACCACTGCGGGCCGTGCGGTGAGGGCTGCGGGAATCTGGTGGTTCGCCGAGTTGGCCATGAACGCTGCGTGGCGTGCAGCCTGCAGTGCGATCGCCTGTTGCACTGTCTTTGGTGCGCTGATGTCCTGGAAAACGAACTTGTCCGGATTTCGCGCCGATTGGGCGATCCAGGCGTCGAGTTGAACCCGACACGCTTTCTTGCCGGGTTCATCGGCCAGCACTGGCGGCAACCCCTTCGCAAGCGTTGCGTCTCCCGACCACGCGCGCAGGCACTCGATTGCTTTTGAATCGAGCAATGCATTGGCGTCGGCTGCTTGCGCTCGCTCGCTGCGCAGAAGGGCTGCCAACTGGGTGTCGTTGAGTTCGCGCACGTGCGAGCAGGCAACCGTGCCGATCGCGCAAGCTATCGCCGTCAGGGCAAGTTTCTTCATCATCAATCTCCAATCATTCACTCAGATAAAAATCACGGTCGCCGTGCCGCAATCAGGAAGGCAGCCACAGCGAACAGGCCGCCGAGCCACGCGGCAATCGACACGCCTGCAAGCTGCGGACCCGTGGCGCCGAGCACGGCAACCAGCATGGAAGCGATGGCCAGCGACACAGCAAGAGAAAGCCACACAGCGGTGCGCTGGCCGCGTTGCACGCGCAACTCAAGCTTCTTCAGATCATCGGAAGCGATCTTAAGTTCCAGGCCGCCGTGAGTTGCCTGCGCCAGGAATTCATGCACCAATTGCGGCATGTCCGGTGCCGCGGCAATCCACTCCGGCAGACGGCGGCGCAAGGCCTTGAGCATTGCGCGCGGTCCGCTGCGCTTGCGCCATATGCGTTCGAGCACCGGCTTTGCGGTGGCCCAGATGTCGATTTGCGGATGCAGCAGACGGCCCACGCCTTCGATATTGAGCAGCGTCTTCTGCAGCAGGATCAGCTGCGGTTGCAGGGTGAGTTCATGCCGGCGCGCCATCTGGAACAACTTCAGCACGACTTCGGCGAGCGAGATTTCGCTGAGTGGACGCGTGAAATACGGTTCGCACACGGTGCGCACTGCGGCCTCGAGTTCGTCCACGCGCGCATGCGCCGGCATCCAGCCGGCGCGCACGTGCATTTCGGCAATGCGGGCGTAGTCCTGGTTGAAAAGGGCGAGGAAATTTTCCGCTAACCAGTACTGGTCGCGTTCCGGCAACGAACCCATGATGCCGAAATCCAGCGCTATGAAACGCGGATCGTGCGGGCGCGATGCATCGACCCAGATATTGCCGGCGTGTGCATCGGCATGGAAGAAGTTGTCGCGAAACACCTGCGTGTAGAAAAGGCGCACGCCTTTCTCTGCAAGCGCGACGCGGTCGATTCCGGCGGCATCGAGCGCAGCAAGGTCGTCCACCGGAATCCCGCGAACGCGTTCGAGCGTCAGCACGCCTTCGGTCGTGTGCGACCAGATCACCTCGGGTACGTAGAGGTCGTCGGAGTTCGCGAAGTTGCGTCGCAGCAGCGACGCGTTGGCGCCTTCGCGTTGCAGGTCCAGTTCGTGCGTCAGCGTGAACTCGATTTCGCTGACGATCTCCTGCGGACGAATTTTGTCGGCATTGGGGTGCGTGCGCTCGACGAAGCCGGCCAGAGCGCGCAGAAGGGCAACGTCATCGCCGATGCGCGCGTGGATATCCGGACGCAGGACCTTGACCACCACGTCGCGGCCATCGTCGAGGGTCGCGCCATGCACCTGTGCGATCGATGCGGACGCGAGCGGGACGTCGTCGAACGTCGCGTATCGGCTATTGAGCGCCGTGCCGAACGCGCGCTCGATCGCGGCGCGCGCCTGCGCGACCGGGAACGGCGCGACGCGGTCCTGCAACTGGGTCAAGGCATCGGCCACGTCGACCGGCATCAGGTCGCGCCGCGTCGAAAGGATCTGGCCGAACTTCACGAAGATCGGTCCGAGCTCCGTCAGCGCGAGCACGAGGCGTTCGCCGCGTGGCAGCGCAATCACGTGCGCGGGCGGCGGCGTCATCAGCGCGCGCAGCCACGCGATCGCACGCGGGCGCCGCGACGCAGGCAGGAGTTCGTCGACGCGATAGCGCGCAAGCACGCGCGCTATGCGCAGCAGGCGCGGCACCTGGCGCAGGGGAATCATGCGCGCGCGGGTCCGCGGGCAGTCACGCGGTTCACGCGTGCTTCAAGCCGATCCGCGCGCTCGCGCAGCAGATCGACGTCATCGAGAAAGGACTCCAGCTCTGCTTTCGCGACCAAATCACGGCCTTCCTCGGTAAGGAATTCCGCCGCGTCCCGCGCGAAAGCCTTCGCCGATGCGCGCGACCAGGCAAGCCCGCCACGAATCGCGCGTGCAATCTGGAAGCCGAGCACGTCGCCGAACACGCGCGCGAAGGCCTCATCGAAATCCGGCGCGAAACGTGTTGCAAGTTGTTCCAGTCGCCGAGCGAGTTCCGCGTCGCCGGCAATCTCGACGCGACCCGGCGGCAAGGCGCCGTCCTTGCCGCGCGCAAGGGCAAGCGACAGCAAGCCACCTGGCGTCGCCGCGACGTGCAGCGCGCTTTCGCCCACGAACGCAGGGCCGATACCGAGACGATTGCCGGCGACAGCGATGCGCATGGCCGGCAGCGCACCTTTGAAATCGAGCGTGATAGCACGGCCGTCGAGCGCTCCGATACGCGCTTGCGTATCGTGATCGAGGGCCACGATGCGGTTCAATGCCGTTTCGAGTGCCCGTCCTAGAATGGAAAGGAGCGGATTCGGTGCGCGCGCGGCAGGGGCGGAAGAGAGATTTGGCATGGACCCTGATTCTACCTGTCGCGCGCTGTGCGCGGAGGCCATGCCCGAGCACCGCGCGCAAGCTGCCTTAATCTGCGGCTCAGCCTTGCTGCCGTAGCGTGCACGCTTCTGATGGTGATGGCGTGATGCGACTTCGTTCACGCGGACGTATCACGTCGTCCAAGCGTGAGGAAAGCTCCGATGATCCGAATAGGGTGCGCGCTACTGAGCCTGTTGGTGTTGGCCTGCGCAAATGAAGTGTACGCCGCGACGGCGGAATTCAGCGGTGTCGCGCCGTCGGGTGCCTGGTACCACATCAAAATGCCAGCTGGCTGGCATGCCGGGGGTGCGCTGGTCATGTTCCAGCACGGTTTCGATATCAAGCCTGCGACCAGTCCACCGGGGCTCGGACCTTTGGACTCGATCATGCTGGCGGAAGGTTATGCGGTCGCGGCAACCAGCTATCGTCAGGCGGATTGGGCACTGTTCACGGCGATCGACGACAACAAGGAGCTTCTGCAGGTCTTCACACAGGTTGCTGGCGCTCCCGGCGAGATCGTTCCGTTTGGCGGTTCGATGGGTGGCTTGATTGCACTCAAGCTCGCCGAGGCGCCCGGCTTCCCGCCGGTGCACGGCACGTATGCCTTGTGCCCCGCCGCGGCTGGCGCGCGCTTGTGGGACGCGGCGATCGACTTGCGTCTTGCTTACGACGTCGTCTGCCATGATGCCGGCGACCTGCCGCATGGCGATCCACCGCTATCGTGGGCGTTCAATCTCAGCATGATTCCGGACAACATCGACGACCTGTCCAACCAGGCGGAAATCCTGCGCGCGTTGCTGCCGCTGAACCAGTGCACGGGCGTCAACCTGCCGTCGTATCTGCGCAACGATGCGATGCAGCGCCGGCTCGACGAACTGATGGCGTTCACCCACATCAGCGACGAACATTTCTTCGTCACCAACGTCGCCTATTCGACCTTCGTGCTCAGCGATTTGGTGCGCGCGCAGGACAAGCTGGCCAACCGCAATGCGTTCACGACGGCGGGGGTCGACTACAGCAGCGATCCGGCGATCGAGGCCGGCATCGCGAGGATCAGCGCCGATCCTGCAGCAGCGCTGCTGTTGCACCAGGTATCGAATTTTCACGGCGCGGTAGGCGCGTCGAAAGTGCTGTCGATGCATACCAGCCGCGATCAGTTGGTCATTCCCGGCAATCAGGATTTCGTACGCAATGCGGTGCCCTCCAATCAGCGAACGATTGCCATCGTCGACGAAGCGACGCCTACACATTGCGGCTTCACCGAAGCAGAGGGGCTCGCGGGTTGGGAAGCATTGCGCGCATGGAAGGAAGGTGCGCGGCAGCCGCAAGTTGCTGATCTGCAGGCTGCATGTACCACGTTCGCGGCGGCGGGCCAGGTGAACGGCCCATGCCGTTTCGATGCGAACGCGCAGATCGCGCCATTCGACAGTATTGTGCGACCGCGCCCGACTTATCTCCAGCCGCAGCCGATACATTCGCAGCACGCGTATCCGTCAGAACTCCTGCAGCTGCATGGCGCGAGTCGCAGGCAGCGGCCCGTCGCCGAACGTGTCAGTGATCCTTGATCGGATACGTTTCGGTCTTGCCGTCCGCAGATTTTTGCTCGATTCGCATCGGCGCGTGCTTGGCATGTTCACCCGGACCGCAATGGTAGGCGGCCCAACTCTGTTGGCCATCACGCGGATCGCCCACGGGTTTGATCGTGTCCGCACTCATGCCGGCCGCTTCGTTGCGCGCCATGACTTCCAGTTCATCGCGGACCTTGAGCCCGCTGCGATCGACCGGTCCGACATGATCAAGCACTGACACCGTGATTTGACCGACATCCTTGCAGCCAGTGACGTCCCCGGTCCAGACGGTATGCACCTTTTCGCCGCCTGAATCTAGTTTGATACCCCAGCTGCAGGCGGCGAGGGGCAAGGCAAGCATCAAGAGCAGTGGTGCGGTTTTCATGGAAACCTCCGGCATAAGTCGCGCGATGCTATCGCGGCGTGGCTGAACATAATCCGCGCTGCGACCATCCGCTGGGAGAAGTGGATCAGCGGAGTATCTTGCCGTCCGCATCGATGACCTTCACGTCTCCGATCTTGAGCGCGCGTATCGGCTGCTCGATCTTCTTCAAGTCGCCGACGACGACCCAGGTCAGTGCCGCGGGCTGGATGACTTCCTTTGCAGCCGCCTGTACTGCCGCGTCGGTCTGCGCTTCGATGCGCGGCTTCAAGGTTTGCACATAGTCATCCGGGCGGTCGTAGAGACGCATGCTGGTCATCGTGCCGAGCACCGCGCCGGTGGTTTGATATTCGCCCGGCAGGCTGCGCACGTCGCCGACCTTGATCTTGTCGATTTCCTCGTGAGTCAGCGGCTTTGCGCCGATCACATCTTTTGCTTCGCGCTGGATCTCGGCGACCGATTCGCTGGTCTTGTCGGTCTGCACCGGCGCGTAGAGCATGAAGGGCCGTTGCCCGATCGCGTTTTGCAGAAAGCTGAAGGCGCCATACGCCCAGTGCTTGTCCTCACGCAGATTCATGTTGAGGCGCGAGGTGAAGCTGCCACCGAACGCACCGCTCATGGTCTGGATTTCGAGGTTGTTCTTCGCCTTCGTCGACGGCGCGACTACGCCGGCGAGGATCATCGATTGCGATGCGCCGGGTTTGTCGAGCAGGAACACGCGTGGAGTCGCTGGTTTGGCGACGTTCGCGATGTTCTTCTTGATCGGTGCGGTTGCGGGTGCCTTCCAGTCGCCGAACACCGCATCGAGCTTCGCCGTGATCGCCTCCAGCGTGGTATCGCCGGCGACCAGAATCGTCGCGTTGTCCGGGCGAATGAAATCGCGCACGTAGGCGCGCAGGTCGTCCGCCGTCAGCCCGGCAATCGAGGCTTCCGTGCCCGAACCAGTGAACGGAATCGCATACGCATGGCCGGCGCCGTACAGCAGCGGCGGCAACGTGCGTAGCGCAAGGCCGGTGGGTTGTGTTTTTTCCTGCGCGATGCGCGCGAGCCACTGGCCGCGCACGCGTGCGATGTCGGCATCGTGGAACGCGGCATTGCGCACGATGTCGGCATACAGCTTGAGCGAGGGTTCAAGTTGCGAACTCAACGCGTTAAGACTCGCGGTTGAGCTGTCGAGACCCGAGCCCGCACCCATGACAGCGCCGAGGCGCTCCGCGCGGCGCGCGATCTCGAGCGAATCGAGTTCCTTGGTGCCTTCATCGAGCATCGCCATCGTGAAGGCCGAAGTGCCGATCTTGCGCCCCTGGTCCGATGCGTATCCCGCATCGAACAGCAATTGCAGCTGCACCACCGGGATCGTGTGGCGCTGCGCTAGCACCACCGCGACGCCGTTCTTGAGCTTGCCGTGTTCGAGTTTCGGGAAGGTGAGATCGGGGAAACTCGATACGACCGGCACACCCTTGCCGCGGTCGATATCGGACTTCGTGGTGTCGAAATCCTGCTTGGGCGGCAGGACAGCTGCGGGGCGGCCCTCGCGTGCGGCGAGACCAGTCTTCTCCATTTCGTCGTCGGCCGAGAAATCGGCATCTTTTGGCGCCGGCGTTACCGTCAGCGTGTAGTCGCCCTGCGCGATCCACTTCTTCGCCGCGGCGAGCACCTTCGCCGGTGTTGCGCTTTCGACGGCGGCGAGGTCGGCCTTGTAAACGGCCGGATCGCCACGGTAGACCTGTCCTTCGGCAAGGATCGATGCCTTGCCGTTGACCTTTTCAAGACCACGGATGAAGGACGCGCGCGTGTCGGTTTTGACGCGCGCCAGTTCGTCGTCGCTGGGGCCATCCTTCAGGAATTTCTTCCATTCGTCGGCGATGGCGGCTTCGACCTTCGCTGGATCGACGCCTTTCTTCACGTCGACCTGCAATTGCAGCATCGATGCGAGGGCGATCGACGCCACGCCGACCGAAACGTTGTCGACCAGCTTGTCCTTGTAGACCAGGCGTTCGTAAAGTCGCGAGGTCTTGCCGCCGCCGAGCACGGCGCCGGCGAGTTCGACCAGCGCTTCATCGGCATTGTCGAGGCCAGGCACGTTCCACTCGCGCACCATGCGCGTCTGGGCGACGTGATCGAGCATCGTGTCACGCGTCGATTGCGTGCGCGGCACGGTCCACGCCTGCTGGCGCGCCACCGGCGGACCGGCCGGGATATCGCCGAAATACGCGAGCATCTTCGCTCTCGCCAATTCCGGTGTGATGTCGCCGACGAGCGCAACGGTTACATTCGCGGCACCGTAATAGGTGCCGAACCATTTCTTGACGTCGGCGAGCGAAGCGGCGTCAAGATCCTTCATCGACCCGATCGTGTCGTGGTGATACGGATGATTCGCCGGAAACGCATTTGCCGTGATGCGCTCATCGACGCGGCCGTAGGGCTGGTTCTCGCCCTGGCGTTTTTCGTTCTGCACGACGCCGCGCTGCTCGTCGAGTTCCTTCTGCCCGATTGCGCCGAGCAAGTGGCCCATGCGGTCCGATTCCATCCACAAGGTCATGTCGAGCGCCGTCGTCGGCACCGTCTCGAAATAGTTGGTGCGATCGAAGGAGGTCGTGCCGTTCTGGTCGGTCGCACCTGCGAGCTCGAACGGGCGGAAAAATTCGTCCTTGTGATTTTCCGAGCCCTGGAACATCAGATGCTCGAACAGGTGTGCGAAACCGGTCTTGCCCTTCGGTTCGTCGGCAGAACCGACGTGATACCAGACGCTGACCGCGACAACGGGCGCCTTGTGGTCCTCGCTGACGATGACGGTGAGTCCGTTGGGCAGGGTGAAACGCGTGAACGGGATGTCGACGCTGTCGATTGCGGCGGCCTGCGCGCCTGCGCTGAAGCCAAGGATCAGGAAAGCGGCAGCTAGGCCGGTGGCGAGGTGCTTGCGCATGGGTTCTCCTTGGCACGCGCGTCCCATTGGATGCGGCGGGTTGAATCGAACGTTGAGGCTACGCTGGCAACGCGGGCGTCCGCAACGGACGATGGTCACGGCGTAGACTGTCTGGAGCAACATTTAGTTGCGTTACAGGGATCGGCATGACCCATGTCCTCGTCACCGGTGCGAACCGCGGCCTTGGCCTCGAGTTCGTGCGCCAGCTGCTTGGCCGCGGCGAACGCGTGATTGCGGCCTGTCGCCATCCCGGCCGCGCGATTGAATTGACGCGTCTTGCCGGTGAACACCCGGGGCATCTGACCGTGTTGCCGCTGGCGTTGCCGGACGCGCGTTCCATGGCTGAGCTCGTGCGTGAAATCGATGCGTTGGATGTCCGCATCGGCTTGCTCATCAACAATGCAGGAATGCTGGTATCCGGCGAGCGCTTCGGGTCGATCGAGGCGAAGTCGTTGCACGACAGCTTCGCCGCCAACGCGCAGGGACCGCTGTTGCTGACGCAAGCGCTCGCGGCGCGTCTTGCCGATCATGCGAAAGTGATCAACCTGTCGAGCGGACTCGCGTCGATCGCGGGCGCCGATTCGCTCCATAGCCCAAGTTATTCGATCAGCAAGGCCGCGTTGAACATGGCCAGCAAACTGCTTTCAATTGCGCTGGCCGATCGTGGCATCGTCGTGATCGCACTGAGTCCGGGCTGGGTCCAGACCGACATGGGCGGCGTCGGAGCGACGTTGACGCCGGCGCAATCGATAACGGCAATGCTTCGCGTCATCGACGGCTTGCAGATTTCCGATACGGGCGCCTTCCTCGCCCACAGCGGCAAACCGATCGCGTGGTAGCCGCTTTGCGATAGCGTCTGCAGACGCAGTGTTCGTCCGTCGGCGTGTCCGATCGATGTCCGCGGACGCTGCCTCGCCTTGAATGATGCGATCGCGTTGATTTTCGTTGCACGCGTGCAGATTTTCGCGGGCTGCTGCTGCGCTGAACGCGCGCACCGCACTGCGACGCCATTCTGCGAAAACGCCGCATGACTTCCGGGCTAGCAACTCTTGCGCGCTTTCGCGCGTCCAACCAGTCGTGAACACGCCGAGCTTCGGGACTGGCACAACGCTTGCTCTACGAAGTCTGCAAGCCCTGAATCGCAGAAATATTTTGCAGGAGAACAGCATGAACATGAATACCGTTTTCATCCGCGCCGCGATCGCCACCGCGTTCGTTGGACTGAGCTTCACCGCCGTGCGCGTGCCACAAGCCGCGGCGCAGGATGCCGTTTCAGTATCGGTCGATGCGCGCGCGCCGCTGCAGGTCACCTTGCTGCCGATGGTTACTGTCGTCGCCAGCGCCGGCAATCCGGAAGCGCTTGGCACTGCCCATCTCGCCAACGACGAGGCCTTGTCCGTCACCCTGATGCCGACCGTGTCCGTGAACACGCGTGCGCCGG
Organism: Lysobacterales bacterium; assembly: GCA_038237055.1. Lineage (GTDB taxonomy): Bacteria > Pseudomonadota > Gammaproteobacteria > Xanthomonadales > Rhodanobacteraceae > Dokdonella_A. The sequence goes on from JBBRZD010000001.1 coordinate 32,591, forward strand.
CATTGGCATCGACGCCGCCCTCGGCGAATACGACTCGTGTCGTCGCCGTCGATTCTGCGGTGTCTGGATTGCCGCGCATCGACGTTGAGCGCGTCGATGCAGCGCCGACGTTGCGCGCGCGCGTGTTGCCCCGATAATGCGTGCGTGCTGCATGTCGTCCTTTTCCAACCCGAAATTCCGCCGAACACCGGCAATGTGATTCGCCTGTGCGCGAACAGCGGCGCCGCCTTGCATCTGATTCGGCCGCTCGGCTTCGAGCTCGATGACGCAAAGCTGCGTCGCGCCGGGCTCGACTATCACGAGTTCACGCGCATCGCAGTGCACGACAACCTCGCTGAGTTCATCACGACCGTGCAGCCGCGGCGTCTGTTTGCCGTGTCGACACGCGGCCGCGTTCGTTACGACACGATCGCGTATGCGGACGGTGACGCGGTATTGTTCGGCCCGGAAACGCGTGGCCTGCCGCAGGATCTGCTCGATGGAATCGATCCCGCGCAGCGCCTGCGTCTGCCGATGCGGCCGGACAATCGCAGCTTGAATCTCTCCAATGCGGTTGCGATCGTCGTCTACGAGGCGTGGCGACAGATAGGGTTCGACGGCGCGACATAGGAAGCCCCTGTTTTGTGGGAACTTCAGCCGTGATGCCTTTAGCCGTCCCCTTCAAGGGGAGCGTTGGGTGGGGATAGTGACACGTCGCAACCCACATCGCGGCTGAAGCCGCCGCCGCATTGCTTCTTGTGCGGACTACGGATACTCGGGTTTCTGTTCGCGCGAGATCAGCGCTCGCATGCCTTCCGCTGGCGTCAATTCCTCATGCAGCACGCGTTGCACGAGCGCGCTGATCGGCAGCTCGACGCCGTGTTCGTTCGCGATTTTCATGACCGTGTCGACGGTCTGCACGCTTTCAACGACCTGACCAATCTCGGCGATTGCTTGTTGCAACCCGATGCCCTGACCGAGCGCAATACCGAGGCGGCGATTGCGTGAGAGATCGCCGGTACAGGTCAATACCAGATCGCCCAGCCCGGCCAGACCCATCAACGTTTCCGGTCGCGTGCCGAGCGCCGCACCAAGACGCAGCATTTCGGCGAGTCCGCGCGTGATCAGTCCCGCGCGCGCATTGAGTCCGCACTGCATGCCGTCCGCGACACCGGTCGCGACAGCCAGCACGTTTTTCATGGCGCCACCGAGCTCGGCGCCGAGCACATCACTGCCTGTATAGGCGCGGAATCGTGGCGAATGCAGTTGCTGTGCGACCGCGAGTGCGAAGTCCGCGTCGGCCGAATGCACGGTCAGCGCAGTCGGCAGTCCCATCGCGACTTCGCGTGCGAACGAGGGCCCGGTAACGACCGCGCCGGCGTGGCCGGGCAGGCGTTCGGCGACGAGTTCGTGCAGGAAGCGCCCGGACGCGGGATCAAAACCCTTCGTCGCCCAGACGACACCGACACCCGGCGCTACCCACGGCGCGATGGCGTCGAGGAGTTCACTGAACGCATGGCTTGGCACCGCGATCAAAATCGTACCGGCATCGCGCACGGTGGGTTCGATCATCGCCGACAGTTGCAGACTGGATGGAAATTCCAGATCGGGCAGGTAGCGCGTATTGCGTCGCGCGGTCGCCATGTCAACCACGGCCTGCGGCGTGCGGCCCCACAGCGTGGTCGGAACACCGTTGCGTGCGAGCTGCACCGCGAGTGCGGTTCCCCACGAACCGGCGCCGAGTACCGCGACCGGTCGTGAGCTGTTCATCGTCGAGGGGTGCCGACGTCAGATCACTGCAGCACGGGAGCCGCATCGACAGGCGCTTCGGCGCGGCGGCGCATCTGCTCTGCATACAACGCATCGAAATTGATCGGCTGCAGGAAGAACGGCGGGAAGCCACCGTTCTGGACCAGGTCCGAAATGATCTGGCGCGCGTAGGGGAACAGCACGTTCGGGCAATACGTCGCGAGGACGCCTTCGCGGGCCTGATCATCGAAACCGGTGAGGCCGAAGATGCCGGCCTGATGGACTTCGGCAAGGTAAGCGGTCTTGTCTTCGACCTTGCAAGTCGCAGTGACGCTGAGCACGACTTCGAAATTGTCGCCGCCGAGCTGCGCAACGCGCTGGCTCAGGTTCAATTCGACGTTCGGCTGCCCCTGCTGCTGGAAGACCTGCGGCGAACCCGGCGCTTCGAACGACACATCTTTCACGTAGATGCGCTGAAGGTTCAGCTGGGCCTGCCCCGCTTGCGGAAGCGCCTGGCCGTTGGCCGCGCCGTTGGTGTTGTCTGCCATGGGTTGCTCAATGAAAGGTAAAAAGGGGAGCGATTATCCCACGGACACGCGGACGGCGCACCCGAACTGTTTCCGTAAGCCTGTTTTGCGCAGGTGACGGGGCTATGGTGCGCGCCAAAACCGCATATCAGTCAGCAGTCGCAACCTGGTCGCGGGTGGCTCATATCGCAGCGCTGTGGCATCTGTGCCAGCACGTCGCTGCCGAGTCCGGGATGCGAGGGTGCGGTTTCTGATTTTGGATGGCTGTAGTCGAGCATTACGCGCGTACCCACAAGTCCTTCCAGCGCTTACCCGCAACCATCGAACGCGTGCTGAAGGAACGACCTGGCAAAAAAACGACGGTGCGACGTGACGCGCGTTTCAGGCCCGTCCCTTCGCCTGCGGCATCTGCGCTTCGCTCCACGAACCCATGCCGCCTTCGAGCCAGAACACTTTCGTGAAGCCGGCTTTCTTCAAGCGCTGCGCGGCTTGTGCCGAAGTCTGGCCGGTCTTGCAGACGATCGCGACCGGCAACTCCTTCGCATTGACGAGATCCTTTCCCTCAGGATCGAACTGGCTCATCGCCACCGCCTTCGCCCCCGGAATATGGCCCTTCTCGAAATCCGCCTGCGGCGACACATCGATCAGCAAGGCGTTCTCACGGTTGATAAGTTGTGTGAGGCCGGCCGGCGTCAACGCGGTGTAACCGCGAGTGAAGCGCTGCGCTTCGGTGAACAGGAGCGCGACGATCACGCCGATCAGGCCGAGCGTCAGATAGAAATGATTGCCGAGGAACTCGGGCAGGCGATGCAGAATGTCGGACATGGGATTCGAGATTGAAGGCGCTTAAGCGCCGCGGCCGCGGATTATCCAAGAGCGGGGCCGGTCGCGCCACAACCATCCGCAACTAGCTCTTTCCTGCGGCTGATTCCGCCCGCTTTCATTCGTGCCGTGAGATATCCGGCAATCCGGTCATCAGCCACCAATGCTTGGTGGGCTCGTCGTACCGCCAGACTTGATTGTCCACTACGCTGCGGGCCGCCTGCGTCGCGATATTGATCAGGCCGATCTCGACCGTTTGGCGCACTTCGTTCGTGCCGACCGGTATCCGCGGCCGTTCGTTGTAGCCGGTAATCTCGACCTGCTTGAAGCGCGCGAGTTCGAGCGAGGTTGGTGGATGCTCTTTGAGCACCTTGGGATCGATGAAGGCCTCGCCCTGCGTCACGTCGCCCCAACGGATCGTCGACGCATACGTAAGCAACGTCTCATCGAGGAGCGTGTCCTTCGAACGCATATTCGTTGTCGCGCAGGCGCCGAGCAATACGCTCGACAGCACGATCGACGCAGCGATTGGATAACGACGCATGGCGAATCTCCGTTGCAGGGCCGGAGCCGAATGTACCCTGCGCGTCAGCGTTTCGCGAGTGCGACGAAACGTGCCTCCAGTGTCGCAGCCTCGCCGCCGTCGGGTAGCGGCACGGTGCAGAGCACGCTCAAGCGCCCCTTGCCGCGTCCGGCAAGCGCGTCAAAGAACGCCGCGAAGGTGTCGCCGTGAGCAAGTTGTGCCGTCGTGCTGAAATCCTGCCAGACCGGCGCGAGGTAGCGGATGGTACTGTCCTGCACGTAGATATCGCAGTCGAGATTGCGGGCGTCGACCGCGAGTTTCACCAAACCCCAGCCGGCCAGCGTCATCAGACTGGCAAGGCTGCCGCCGAACGCACAGCCCTTGTCGTTGATATTCGGTGCGAGTGGTGCAGCGAGCGTCAACGAATCTCCGTCGTAGGCGCCGACGGAGAGGGACATCGCGCGTGCGAGCGGGATGTCGGCGAGGAGTTCGTGTTCGAGCGCGATCGCAAAGGGCGCTTTCGATTCGTCTGACGAATTCGGCATTGTGGGATGGTGTGACGAGGGTCGCGAAGTGTGCTCAAGCCGCCTGACGCCCGCAAGCTCTCCGCGCTCATGCCATCCGTACCGCGCGCGTATCATCGACCGATGCCATCCACAGGGCGGCGACGATGCCTGAACAGCTTTCCGCTTCTGCGCTTGCCGGTGTCACCGTCGTGGTTACGCGACCGAGCGGGACAGCCGCATCGCTGTTGACCCGCGCGCGCGCCATGGGTGCCTCGGCGATTGCGCTGCCGGGCCTGTCCCTGCGCGAGACGGGCGACGGACAGGGCGCGCAGTCGATCCTGCGTGCGGGACGAGACGCGCATGCATGGATATTCACCAGTCCCTCCGCTGTGCGCTACGCGTTTCGCCTCAGCCCCGGTTTGGAAATCCGACGCGACGCGAGCGCATTCGGCGTGGGCGCAGGCACGCAGCGTGCGCTTGCGCGTCACGGGATTCCTGCGCAGGTGCCGACCGAACGCAGGGATAGCGAAGCCCTCCTCGCGATGTCCGCGCTCGCCAGCGTGGGTGGACAGCATATTGCGTTGGTGGGCGCGCCGGGCGGCCGCCAGCTGATTGCCGACACGTTGCGGCACCGCGGCGCGCGGGTCGACGTTATCCACGTCTACGAGCGACGACCGCCGCGCCTGACTCGACGTCATTTTGACGCGCTTGCGCGGGCGTCCGATCCGCTGATCATGCTCGTCTCGAGTGCAGAGGCGCTAACCAACCTTGTGGCGTTGCTGCCGGCACACCTTCTGACGCGGTTGCGTCATCAAATATTGGTGGTCAGCAGCGTCCGGCTTGCCATGATTGCCGGCGAGCACGGCTTCGAGGATGTCCAGATGGCGGCGTCAGCATCACCGGACGACCTGTTGCATGCGGCCGGCAAGGCATTGGTTCGACATCGCTTGTGACAACGGGCCGCTGATTCGAAGCTGCCGCAGACGCGTACTTGGGCTAGCATGCGAGCATGACAGACGACACCGAAAATACCTTGCCCGCGCCGATGATTGAATCGACCGCATCCTCGCCGCAGAAGCAGGCCGGCACTCCGCGCAGCGGCTCCGGCGTCGCCTGGGCCGTGGCTTTGCTGGCCCTGATCCTCGGCGGCGTTGCGCTGTGGCGTGATTATGTGATCGAGCATGGTCAGGCGAATGCGCAATCGGGCATGCGCAATGAATTTTCCGCACGCATCGATGAACTCGCGCGCGGCGCCGAGCAGCGCAAGCGCGATTTCGAATCGTTGCGCACGCGGCTCGCCGATGCGGACAGCGTCAACAAGAGTGTGCGCGAGGAAATGCTCGGGCTGGGCGAGCGCTCGCGTCATCTCGAAGATGCAGTCGCCAATCTTGCCGAACAGCGCTTGACGGGGCGCGATGCGCTCGCCTTGAACGAAGCGGAATTCCTGCTGCTGCAGGCGCAGGAACGTCTTGCGCTGTTTCAGGACGCGCAGGCCGCGATTTCCGCGTACAAACTGGCCGATTCCGCACTTGCTGCGGCCGAAGATCCGGTGTTTTCATCGGTCCGCGAGACGATCGGCGCAGAACGGGGCGCGCTCGAAGCAAGCAAGCCGGTCGAGACGCAGGCAGCAATTGCCGCGATCGAACGCGTGCGCGCCGCACTGCCGGGTTTGTCGGCGGAGCACGCGGCATCGGCCGAGCCGGCGTCGGCCTCGCGCTTGCAGAAATTTTTCTCGCAGTTCGTGCGTATCAGCACGACCAACGATACCGATACGAACACGCAACACGATATCGGGCTGATTCGCTCGCTTGCCGCGATCGACTTGCGCGCCGCCGAAGCCGCCCTGCTCGCGCGTGATGCGGAGGGCTACAGGCTGGCCCTGCAGCGGGCGCGAGCCGGCCTTGTTGCGGGCTTCGATGCGCAGTCGGCGCCGGTGAAGGAAGCGCTTGCCGAGCTCGATCGCCGTGCCAGCGAGCCGCTCGCGCCGGCGCTCCCGGAACTGGGCAGCGCACTGAAGGAATTGCGCAATCTGCGCGCGACACGCGCATTGGCGCAGCCGCCGCTTGCGACACCGGCGCAAACGCCGCCGCCAAGCGCCGAGAAACCAGGTGCGATCGCGCCGAAAAAGATCGAGGCCGACGCATGAAGCTGTGGCGCACCATACTTTTGCTGCTGATCGTCGCGGTCGTTGCCGCGCTTGCCTGGCATTGGCTCGCTGCCGATCCGGGGTACCTGCAACTGCGCATCCGCGGCACCACGATCGAAACCAGCGTCGTGGTCGCGATCGCGGGCCTGCTGCTGCTATGGGCCGTGTTGACGGCGGCCTGGCATCTGCTGCGCTGGCCGTTCCGTTACTGGGGCCGCGCGGTCAAGCGGCGTGGCCGTGAACGACTCGCTGGCGGCCTCACTGCGTTCGTCGAAGGCGATTACGCGCAAGCCGAGCGCGAACTGGCCAAAGCGGCCAATCACGAGGCGTTTCGCACGCCGGCGTTACTTGTGCTCGCGCGGGCTGCGCACGAACGCGGCGCAGCCGATCGTGCTGCGCAGGCGCTCGATGACGTCGGTCCAAGCGGCGCGCGCGCGGCGGATGCACTGCGCGCACTCATCCTGATCGAGAGCGGACGCAATGCCGACGCGCTGGCGCTGCTCAAGAGCAAGGCCGCCGCCAACGAACTTTCCCCGCGTGGCTCGCATGTGCTGATCGACAGCGCGCTTGAAGCGGGTGACACGCAGGCTGCGCTGGATGCGCTGTCCGCGCTCGCGCGCAGCCAGTCGCTGACGCCCGACTCACAGGCCGCATTGGAGACGCGGGTGCTGGCAGCAGCCCTCGCCAGCGCACCCGATGCAGCAAAGTTGAATGCGCTTTGGAGCGCGACCAACCGCGTGCAACGACGACGTGTGGATCTCATCGCCGCGTTTGCGCGCCGTGCTGCCGCACTCGGCCAGACATTGGCTGCGATGGACGAGATCGAGTCGGCGCAGAGCCGCGAGTGGAATGAATCGCTCGCCACTGTCTATGGCGAGCTCGGCAATGCGGAAGTCCCGGCACGCACGCGCAAGGCCGAAAGCTGGGTGACACTCGCGCCGAACAGTCCGGCGCTATTGACGACGATCGGCCGTCTATACGGCCAGCAATCGCAGTGGGCAAAAGCCGAGGAATCGCTGGAGCGTTCGCTCGCACTGGTTGAATCGCCAGCCGCATGGGAAGCGCTCGGCGACTGTCGCAGGGGCGAGGGAGATCTCGCCGGCGCGAATACGGCTTACTCAAACGCGCTGCGCCTTGCGCGCGGCGAGACGACCACGCCAGTCGGTCCACGCCAGTTGCGCGGGCCACTTGATACGCGGCCGATCGCGTTCGAGGAACGCAGCGAGCATGGCGTGCCGCGCTTGCCGGGCGCCAAATAGGCGACGAACGACCCACGCTTGTGCGATTGCGGGGGCGCGGAACATCGCGCATACCTGACGACATGCGAATCGGCGTTACGCGCGGTCCCAAAGAATTCGGCTGCGCAACACACGTCCCTGGCAAAAACTAGCGCCGCACCCGTTCGATACCGGTTACTCGCCCCTCGACCAAACGAATCAGGCGCACGAACTCTCCGTCGCCGGTGTCGTAGATCCACTCCTCCCGGCGCTGGTCGTGCCACTGCTCAACGCCGCGTATCGGACGGCGTACAAGCGTACTGTTCTGACTGCGCCGCGACGCCGGTTCGCCGCAGCGGGCGACCAGTTCACCAACGCTGAGGCCGTCGAGCACGCGATTGCAATCGCCTCCCATTTCGTCGACGCCGTAGCCGAGCGTTTCCTCGTGCAGCAATCGACCGTCGCGGAACACCAGCTGTCGCATCAACAGATGCGGACCAAAGTTGTAGTACAGGACGTCGAACTGCACTTCGCGCTGTTCTTCGATCGGACTATGTGTGCCGATGATCTCGACATTCGTGAAGTGGTCGGACCAGAACGGTTCTCCGCAGCGGTCGCGAACCTGGAAATCCTGATCGCCGACATTGACCAGACGGTTGCCGCAGCGCATCGCGAATGCGTGCGGGCTGGCAAGCAGCAGGACGAGGATCACAAGCGCATCTCGACGCATAAGACCTCGTGAAGCGACAGAAACGGAATCCATATCGACCCTGTCCGGAGTGCGGAGTTCAGCGGGGTTGACGCACCTTACAGGCCATGAATCCCCGCCCGACTGTTGAGAATCTGGGCGATCACATCCGGCGCATAATCGAACGAATCGTAATACAGCCTTTCTTCCGGGAGTCCGGCGTCGACGAATGCACGACGGCCGGCGTCGATCATGGTCGGCGGACCGCTCATGTAAAGATCGACGCCGGAGAGATCGGGGTAATCTTCGAGCAGGGCTTCGTGAACAAGACCGCTGCGTAAGTCGCCGGCGTGCTCGGCGTCGGAGATCACCGGCACGAAACGGAACGAAGCAACGTCGCGCGCCCACTTTTCGGGCAGGTCGCGCGCGTACAGGTCGCTCGGCATGCGTACGCCCCAATACAAGGTCATGGGACGTCGTGTACCCAGATGAAGGAAATGTTCGATCAATGCCTTGATCGGGGCAAAGCCGGTACCGCCGGCCATCAACAGCATCGGCCGCTCGCTGTCTTCGCGCGGAACGAACGTGCCGAGTGGGCCTTCGACGCGCAATAGCGCTCCGGGCTTCATTTCATCGAATACGGTCATCGTGAAACCGCCGCCGGTGACGCGTCGCACATGCAGTTCGATGGTGTCGTCGTCGTGCGGCGAATTGGCAATCGAGAACGCGCGACGCTTGCCATCGGGCAGCAAGATATCGAGATACTGACCGGGCAAGCGGCGCAGGCGTTCGCCGTCCACCGTCCGCAGTCTCAGCTTCGCGACATCGTTACCAAGCAAGGTCTTGTCGATGAGCTCAAGGGTCGACACACGACGCGGAATATCGGCAACCGAGGCGACCTCGCGCGCCACGATCAGCAGGTCGCTGGTCGGCACGGCCTGGCAGAGCAGGATCTGATGACGCATCTGCTCGGCCGCATTCAATGCGCTCGGTGGGTTGCGCGGATACACGCAATCGCCTTCGATCAAGGTCGCCTTGCAACTGCCACAAACCCCGGCAAGGCAGGAATACGGCAGCGCCAGCCCGGCACGGCGCGCCGCTTCGAGCACGGTTTCGCCTGCATCGACGCAGAAACGCTTGCCGCTGGCTTGCAGAGTGACGAAGTAAGGCACGGGCCGGATCGAAGTGGTGTGGGGCGATTGTCGCCGAAGTTGCGACTTCGATGCGCGCCTGGATGTCGATGGCAACCGCGGCCGCTGCCAGCGCGCTTGCTATAGTCGTTTGCCCTATAAGCTGGAGCGTTGCATGAGCATCTGGAAGCAAACCACCGATCTGGAGCGCATCAACGCGTGGAACCGCAACTCGCTGGTCGATCATCTGGGCATGCTCGTTACGGAAGTCGGCGACGACTACGTGCGCGGCACGATGCCGGTGGATGCGCGCACGAAACAGCCGTTCGGCCTCTTGCACGGCGGCGCCTCGGTCGCGCTGGCCGAATCGCTCGGCAGCCTTGCCGGCAACCTGTGCATCGACGAGAGCGAGATGGCCGTCGGCCTCGACATCAACGCGAACCATGTGCGCGCAGCGACTGGCGGCGTGGTCACCGGCACCGCGCGCGCTCTGCATCTGGGGCGCACCACCCAAGTCTGGGAAATCCGCATCGAGGATGAGCGCGCGCGGCTGATATGCATTTCGCGACTTACCCTCGCCGTGGTGCCGCGGCCGTCGCCGCATGCCATCTGATCACATGAATACTTCGGCCGCGCCTTATGCGGACCTGTCGCCGGATGTCGTACTGGATGCGATCGATGCTGCCGGCTACGTCAGCGATGGCCGCCTGCTCGCGTTGGCGAGTTACGAGAATCGCGTTTACCAGGTCGGCATCGAGGACGGCCAGCCACTGGTAGCGAAGTTCTACCGACCCGGTCGCTGGAGCGACGCGGCAATCGCCGAGGAACATGCTTTCGCACTGGAGCTTGCTGCAGCGGAACTGCCGATGGTCGCGCCGCTCATCATCGACGGCCGCACCTTGCTGGAGCACGACGGCTACCGCTACGCGTTGTACCCGCGCCGCGGCGGACGCGCGCCCGAACTCGAATCCGCCGATCACCTCGCGTGGATGGGGCGCCTGCTCGCGCGCATGCACGGCATCGGCGCACGCGCGCGTTTCCGCGAGCGTGGATCGATCGACACCAACACCTATATTCGCGAGGCCGCGCGTGCCGTGCTTGCATCCGGCCTGCTCCCGGAGCGTCTGAACGAAATCTATCGCGCACGCACCAACGCTATCGCGGTGGCGATCGACGACCTATTCGCCGCACGCGAACCGATCACGCGCATCCGCCTGCATGGCGATTGCCATGCGGGCAACGTGCTATGGACCGATACCGGCCCGCACTTCGTCGATCTCGACGACGCGCGCACGGGCCCGGCGGTACAGGACCTGTGGATGCTCGCACCGACCCCGCGCGCGCTCGACGCCCTGCTCGAAGGCTATGCCGAGTTCCGCGATTTCGATCATCGCGAAATGCACTTGATCGAACCGCTGCGCATCATGCGCCAGGTGCACTGGGCCGGATGGGTCGCTGCACGCTGGGAGGACCCCGCATTCCCGCGCGCGTTCCCGTATGTCGGCGAAGCGCGCTGGTGGGAGCAGCATTTGAACGATCTGGCCGAGTACGAATGACGGTTGCCCAGCACGAATGGGCTCGACATGAACCGGTGTCGACCCGATGCGAGCTGGTCAACCTTTGACGGCACCTGCATGCGGCGTTGCACCAAAACTCCGCTAACATGGCAATCCAGATGAACCGCGTCGTACAGACTGACATCCAGCCACTCGCCCCCGACCGCCTGCGCCCCCTGCGCTATGCGATTCGCGTGCCGTTGCTGCTGCTGCTTGCATCGATCACTCCGCCAATCGCTTTGCTGGCGCTGAATCCGGTCGCTGCGAGTATCCGCATCGGCGATACCTCGCTGGAGAAATTCATGATCCGCTGGTGGTCGGGCCGGCTGGTGCGTGTTTTTGGATTTCGCCTGCGCTGCTTCGGCGAGACGATTCCAGGCGGAGTGCTCTATGTCGCCAATCACATTTCATGGCTCGACATCGTGCTGATGCATGGCGCGCGCCCGGTCAGCTTCGTCGCCAAGAGCGAGATCGCAGGCTGGCCCTTCGTCGGCTGGTTGTCGGCGCGATCGGGCACGATCTTTCATCGCCGTGGCAGTACGGATTCGCTCGCCGTGGTGATGGCGACCGTCGTTGATACCTTGCGCGCCGGAAATCCGGTCGGCGTATTCCCCGAAGGCGGTAGTGGTCACGGCGACAAGATCGGCGTTTTCCATGCGCGCATCTTCCAGACCGCGCTCGACGCGAACGTGCCGGTGCACCCCGTCGCGCTGCGCTATGGTCGCAACGGCGTGCAGGACCCGTCGGTGCCGTTCGGGCGCAAGGAAAGCTTCTTCGCAAATTTCATGCGCGTGCTCGGTGGTCCCTCGATGGACGCCGAGGTTCACTACCTAGAACCCGTGCCCGCGACGCCGGATGCGCGTCGGCGCATGGCCGAGGAAAGTCGCGCACGCATCGTGCGAGCACTCGGTTATGGCGACTGAGAGCGCCGCCGTCGACTCCGGTCGGCCGCCGCCGCGCGTGCGCGGGCAGGTCGCCGCGACGATCCGTGCTGCTGATTTCCACCCACCACGCAGCTTGCGCAATCCGCATGTGCAATCAGTGCTTGCGTCGAGTGGGTTGCGTCGATGGTTCGATCGCGAGCGCAGCGGTGCGATCGAACGCGATGAAGTCGAACACATCCTCGATTGCGGCGATGGCGTGCGCCTGCAGGCGTTCCACACGCGGCAGCGCCGATTCGATGAGTCGCTCGGACTGGTCGTGCTGCTGCACGGCTGGGAAGGCAGTTCGCGTTCGACCTATCTGCTCAACACCGGCGCGCGCCTGCTCGATCAAGGCTTTGATGTGGTGCGCCTTACGTTCCGCGACCATGGCGACACGCATCATCTCAATCCGGAGCTGTTCCACTCCTGCCGAATCGAGGAAGTTGTCGGCGCGGTCGCGGCAATCCAGCGCCAATTTGCGCCGCGCGCCCTCGCGATCGCCGGGTTTTCCCTCGGCGGAAATTTTGCGTTGCGCGTTGCGCTGCACGCACCCGCGGCGGGCATCGCGCTGAACTATGCGCTGGCGGTGTGTCCGGTGATCAGTCCCGCGGCCGGCCTGTTCGGACTCGAACGCGGACCGTGGTTCTACGAAAGCTATTTCCTGCACAAGTGGCGCGGTTCGCTGCGGCGCAAGCAAAATCTGTTTCCAGAGCGCGACTGGTTCTCGGCCGCCGAACTCGGTGGCAACCTGCGCGAACTCACGCATGCGCTGGTGTTGCGCCACACCGGGTTCGATTCGCTCGACGCGTATCTCGATGGCTATTCGATTGCCGGCGATCGCTTGCGCAACCTGCGCGTGCCGGCAACGATCCTCACGGCGGCGGATGATCCGGTGATTCCGGTGCAGGACTTCTTATCGCTGCAGCTGCCGCCGCTGGTGGAACTGGACATCGCCGAGCACGGTGGACACTGCGGCTTCATCAACGATCTTTCGCTGCGTAGCTTCACCGACGACTATATCGCTGAGCGCATGCTGGTCCATCTGACGGGTCAGGCGATGGGCAGCGCCGCGCAGGGCATCGCAGCGACGGCCTAGACCCGGCGGATCAGTCGGCCGGAACGGTGCGCTCGCGTGCCCAGGCGCGCAGTTCGGCCACGCGTTCGGCCATCAGAACCGACAGCGGTCGCGTGTTGCGAACTTCCGTGAGCAGGTGTGCCTGCGTCGGTTTGCTGCGGTCGGCGAGGGCGGCATACAGCGCGGCGACGATCAGCTGCTCGATCTCGGCGCCGGAAAAGCCTGCAGTTGCGCTCGCGAGTGCATCAATATCGTAGTCGGCAAGATCCAGCCCGCGCTGAACCAGATGCAGGCGGAAGATCTCGCCGCGGACCGTGTCGCTGGGCAGGTCGACAAAAAACACTTCATCGAAACGGCCCTTACGCAATAGCTCGGCTGGCAACGCCTGCACGTCGTTCGCGGTTGCCACCAGAAAAACGGGCGCCTTGCGTTCGGCCATCCAGGTCAGCAGATAGCCGAGCACGCGTCGTGAAACACCATCGTCGGCGCCGGCGGTGGCGAGCGCTTTCTCGATTTCGTCGATCCACAACACGCACGGCGCGAGTAGCTCCGCGTTGTTGAGGGCATCGCGCAGATTGCGTTCCGTCTCGCCCTGGTATTTGTTGTAGAGCGTGCCGATATCCAGGCGCAGCAGCGGTACGCCGAATCCGCCGGCGATCGCTTTCGCCGCCATGCTCTTGCCGCAGCCCTGCACGCCGAGCAGAAGCACACCCTTGGGCGGATCGAGTTTCGCAGCCAGCTTTTCGCCGAGGAAGGCGGGCCGGCGCTGCGCGATCCACAGCTTCAGACGCGCAAGGCCGGCGACGTTCGCGAACTGCGCGGTCTCGTACTCGAAATGCAGCAGGCTGCCACGGTCCAGCAACGCGTATTTCGCCTTCGCAAGATTTGGAAGGTCGGCCGCGGTCAGGGCGCCGTCGTCATAGATCAGCTTGCGCACGATGCGGCGTGCGTCGTCGAGGGAAAGTCCCTTGAGATTGCGCACGACCGCGCGCGCGGCATCAGCATCGACGTCGACGCGGCGACCATCGTGGTCGCGCGAATACCGGAATGCTTCCTCGCGCAGTAGCGCGGCCAGATCTTCGCTGCCCGGCAACTCGAACGCGAAACGCGTCGCGACGGCGGCCAGCTCCGCCGGCAGCTCGAAGGCGCCACCCACCAACACGATCGTATGCTCAGCGGTATCCGTGCGCTGCACGATTTCGCGCAGCAGTCGCAGTGTCATTGGATAGCGCAGGTACGGCTGGAAATCGAGCAGCAGGTATACGCCGGGCTGACGATTCTGCTTGATCGCCTGCAGCGTCAGGCTGGCGTCGGGTGCATCCTCGGCTTCCTCGTCGCGATCCAGATCGAGGCGCTTGAGGCCATCGGTGATGCTCCAGCGATAGAGCGGCCGCAACGCCTGCGCAATGGCATGGCGAAAGCCTTCGACGACGCGGGGTTCCTCGCTGGATTCAATGACCAGCAGGGGCGTACTGGCGCGAATCAGGGTGACAAGATCTTGGTTTTCGCCCACGTCGGTTGTGCAGGGGGATGCGAGGAATGGGGCGAGGGGTGTGCGCACGAAAGCGCGTCGGCACAAGCCTAGCATGGCCGGATGCGGCATAATTTAGGGCTAACCTGGCCGAAAGCGGCGTGTTGCGGCGGTCGCCCAGCGCTTCGCGCTGAAATCTCTTCGCTATCCCCTTCGCACCGAATCCGAATCCGCATGCTCAAAGAATCCATCGATCTGCACCGCCAAGGCCGTTTCGACGAAGCCGAACAGGGCTATCGCGCGCAGCTTGCCGCAAACCCCGACGATTCCGATGCGCTGCATCTGCTGGGCATGTTGCGCTATCAACTGGGTGATGCGAGTGAAGGTTCGCATCTGCTTGCTCGCGCGCGCGCGTTGTCGCCGGACGACGCGAACATCGAGTTGAGTCTTGCCTCGCTGGCGTTTCGCGCGGGCAATCACGATGCGGCGGAGCAGGGCTTCGCGCGCGCGCTCAGCCTCGACCCGAACCTTGCCGGCGCCTATGCCGGCTCGGGTCAGATTGCCTTGTTGCGCGGCGACCACGTGCGCGCCGAAGAACATTTCCGCATCGCCTTGAAGGTCGGCGAGGAGCCGCACGCGCTTGCCGGGCTTGGCGCGCTCCTGCTCGAACGCGGTGATCACGACGCTGCGTTGCGCCACCTCGGTCGCGCCGCAGATCTCGCGCCGAACGACGCAATGATACAGATGATGCTCGGGCAGGCGTTCGCGAAGCGCGACACACCGGCGTTTGCAGAGCAGGCCTTTCGCAATGCGCTGCGCCTGAAACCCGACATGCACCAGGTGCGAAGCTGGCTGGGTTCGTTGCTGGTCAAGGCACGGCGCATTGACGACGCCGAAACGGAGTTTCGCCAACTGCTCGGCGTTCCCGACTTCGCAACGAACGCACAGATCGGTCTGGGCGATGCCGCGCGCGCGGACGATCGCTTCGACGACGCTGTCTCGTCGTACCGCGCCGCATTGATGATCGACCCTGAGCAAACAGAGGCAGTGCGCGCGCTGGCCTGGTCGCTGGCGCAACTGGGACGCCACGACGAAGCGATTTCTGTCTATGACGACGCCATCGCGCGCACGCCCGACAATGTCGATCTGCGCAGCGCGCGCGCAGACTTGCTGACCATGATCGGCCGTCTGCCGCAGGCGGCGAGCGGCTGGAACGATGTGCTTGAGCGCTCGCCAGACAACCTGTTTGCGCATGGCCGGAAGGCGGCCGTTGCCGAATATCTGGGCGATGTCGATGCCGCACAGGCGCACGCGCGCATTGTTCTGTCCGTGCGCGACGATGCCGAGATGCAGCTGATCCGGGTTCGCGGACTGTTGCGCGACGGTCATGCCGAGGGCGCGCGCGCGGCGTTGGAAGCAATGCGTGAATATGCAGTATTGAGTGAAGCGCAGACGCGCCAATGCTGGAACTATCTGGGTCGCGCGCACGATCTCGCAGGTTCTGCCAGTGAAGCCGTGCGCTGCTTCAGCGAAGCGCAACGCGGAAATCTGATATCGATGCCGGCATTGGAAGTGCCGAATCCCGATTTGCAGATGGCACTTGCCGAAGCAGTCGGCGCTGCGTGGTCGCACGCGCCGATTCTGCTCCTTGGCGCGCCGGGCAGCGGCGTCGAGCGAGTCGCGGCCCTGCTGGCCGATCAACCGCAACTGATCGTTTTGCGCGATCGCGCGAGCGCGCTCGTGCGCAACGATGATTTCAATCAACCGCGCTTCCAGCACTATTGCGGCGAACTGAGCGAGGCGGATCGCGCTGAGTTGCGCGAACTCTATCTGGCTCCTTTGCGTGCCGGCAATGTTCCGCTTGATCGCCCGATTATCGACTGGCTGCCGCGCTGGGATGCGCATCTGCTGGCGCTGATTCGCCGCGCGATGCCGGGCACGCGTCTGCTGATTGTCGAGCGCGATCCGCGCGACGCGTTGCTGAACTGGCTCGCGTTCGGTTGGGTGCAAGGTTTCCACTGTGATGAACCTGGCGTTGCGACGGCGTGGATGCTGCGCGCGCGTGCTCATCTCGCCTATGGCAGTGAGCTCGAAGAACCGCGTCGTTTGGTAGTCGCCGCTGATGCGCTGCTGGAGGATGTGCGTCGCAACGGGGGTGAGCTCGCGCAGTTCGTCGGCGTCGATGAATTGCAGCCGGGCGAACAGTTTGCGGTGATGGCGCGAGGACTCGGCGGATTGAAGACGGCCTTCCCCGCAGGACATTGGCAGCTGTATTGCGATGCGCTCGCGCCGGAATTCGCGAAGCTGATGGCTTGACCGCTGAGCGACACGCTGACCGCGTGCCGCCGGCACTCTTGCGACTGACGCACGTTCTAGCCGCGACTGACCGCAAGCGCGGCGGCGGTGATTTGATAGCATGTGTCATCGAACACATCTGATCCTCTCCCATGACATCACCTACGCTGTTGCAGTCCGACATCGCCGTGCGCCGCGATGCGGCGCGCGGGCTGGCCGATCCAGGCCGCGTGGCCGAGGCCGAGCACGCTTTCACCACCTTGTTGCGCGATGCGCCGGATGACAGCGATGCATTGAACTATCTTGCAATCTGCGCGCATGGCCGACGCCAGTTCGATGTAGCAGTGGCGCTGCTCGAGCGCGCGAATCGCGCGCACCCGGATGATGCCGTCACCTTGATCAATCTTGGCACGCTGCAGCGCGAGCGGGGGCATCTCGAAGAAGCCTATGCGGCGATGAAGCGGAGCGCTGAACTAGCACCCGACATCTTCGCTTCGCGCCTGCGCCTGGGCGAAGTGCTGCAGGCGCTGGGGCGTCCCGCCGAGGCGTTGCCGATTTACTTCGGCGCAATTACGGCCGCACAAAACGCGGGAATGTGGCTCAGCGATGCGACGACCACGCCGCCATTGCGCGCCCTCGTCCAGCATGCGATGCGGTTCGTAGCCAATGGCTGTCGCGATCTGTTCCTGCAGTTGCTGCAACCCTTGCGTGAACGCCATGGCGCGGCGGCGCTTGTGCGGGTCGAGAAAAGCCTGGCGATCTATCTTGGCAACTTGAAACCCGACTATCCGGATCCGCGTCAACGGCCGAAGTTCATGTATTTCCCGGATCTGCCGACGCAGCCTTCGTTCGATCGCGATCTGTTTCCATGGTATGCCGCGCTTGAGGCGCAAACGGCGGTGATTCGCGAGGAAATGCTCAGTGCGATGGCCGACGGCAGCGGCTTTGAACCCTTTCTCGGTCACGCCGGGGACCAGCAGATGTTGCAGGACTATCTACGCAGCGAGCGAGACAATCCGGCCTGGAATGCGTTCTTCTTCTATCGCCACGGTGAGCGTAATGAAGCGAATGCGCTGCGTTGTCCGCGCACCGCCGCCGCACTCGATGCGGTGCCGTTGTGCCGCATTCGCGAGCATGCACCGGAGGTCTGCTTCTCGGTACTCACACCCGGATCGCACATCATGCTGCATCAAGGCGTGACGAATACGCGCCTCGTCACGCATCTGCCGTTGATCGTGCCGGACGACTGCGCATTGGTCGTCGGTGGCGAAACGCATCGCTGGAAGGAAGGCGTCTGTTTCAGCTTCGACGACACGTTCATGCATGAAGCCTGGAACCGCAGTGCCCACACGCGCGTGGTCGTGTTGATGGACGTCTGGAATCCGTACCTGACCGAGATTGAGCGAATTGCCGTTACCGAGCTGACCGCGGCAATCGGGGATTTCAATCGCACGGCGGGCGTGTGAGGCGAGTGGTTTTTGAGAACCCCGCACGATGCAGGGTCTCAATCTGGTAGCGTTCGCGTTGCCTCAGTTGCGGTATAGCTCACTTGCAGTTCCGCTTGGCACTCAAGCTGTGCAGGCTATTGCGCCGGTGCCTCCCCATTTGATCATGTGCTGCACTTCGAAATTGAATTCGCACTTGAGGCTAGGACGATAGACATGACGCCAACGCTTGTTCTTTGGCGGCAATGAATGTTTGAGGCTTGA
>JBBRZD010000002.1:0-37750 GCA_038237055.1 Lysobacterales bacterium
AGTCGCATCAACGACTGGCATCGTCGCCAGCGCGTGCGCGGTCGCTGGCTGGGATGGTTTGAACGCAGCGATGACAATGACGAAGATCCGATCGCATCTGCACCTGATCCCGGTGAACCCGGTCCGCTTGCGCGTCTCGCCGATGGCGAAGCATCCAAAGCCCTCGACCTTGCCCTGCGTGCCTTGCCGTTGCGTCAGCGTCAGGCCTTTCTGTTGCGCATGTGGGAGGGGCTCGACGTGGCGGCCACGGCCGCGGCGATGCGCTGCAGCGAAGGCAGCGTCAAAACCCATCTGTTTCGCGCACTGGGCAACCTGCGCGGTTATCTGGAGGCGCATCGATGAATATGCGGCCGAATGAGCCCTCGCGTTCGAGCGAACCCCCGCGGTCGAACGATCCCTGGGTTGAGCGAGCGATTGCGCTGCTTGACGAATCCGCCGAATCACTCGATGCGGGGACCTTGTCGCGCCTGAATCGCGCTCGCCAAGCCGCGCTTGCGCAGGGCCGCAGTATGTGGTCGCACTGGATCGTCGGAACCGGATTCGCTGGCGCGGCGTTGGTCCTGCTGCTTGCCTTCGGAATCGGACAGCGCAGTGCGCCGCCTCCAGCGTCCCTTCCAGTGACCGTTGAACAGGTGGGGGATGCGGATGCGCTGGCAAGTGACGACAATCTCGACCTGTATGAAAACCTCGATTTCTATGCGTGGCTCGACGCCCAACAGCAGGATGGCGATGGCTGACTTCGCAATTTCAGACAAGGCGGCAAAGCCGCAGCAGTCGTGGCAAGTGATCGCGGTGCTGCTGGCTGCCTGCCTGCCGGTCTGCGCAGCGGCCGCGCAGCCGGCTTCAGCCCCGGTGATCGATGCGCCTCAGGCTCGCATGTCTGCAACTGACTGGGCGAGACTGCAGCCGCAGGAACAACAAGTGCTGGCGCCGCTGCGCACGCAATGGGAGCAGCTTTCACCCGCCCAGCAGCAACGCTTGCGGCGAATTGCCGAGCGTTGGCAAAACGCGCGTGCGCCGCACCGCGCGGCGATCGAACAACGTCTGCTGCGCTGGGCTGCGATGACACCGGAGCAGCGCTCGGCACTGGGCACACGTTTCGAGAATTTCAGCAGACTGGCGCCGGAACGGAAGCAGGATTTGCGCGACGCCTACCAACGTTTCAGTGCGTTGCCCCCGGAGCAGCGCCAGGCATTGCGTCAGCGCTTTGAAAAAATGACGCCCGGCGAGCGTGCCGCGTTCGCTGCCGGTGCGCAAACGGTGCAACGCAATTCCGGATGGCCGCGCTTCATGGGCGACACGTCACCCGCCGAGCGCGCCGCCGTGAGTGCGATGTGGCTTGAGCTCAAGCCGTCAGATCGACATGCCTTGCGGCGTCATGTGCGGTCCATCTCGGCAGCGGAACGTGCCCAGTTGCGCACGCGCCTGCTCGCGATGACGCCGGAACAACGCGCCGAGTTCGTCGCAGGTTTACCGCGCTCGGAAAACGATCCGCGTTGAGAGAGTTTGAAGCACTTCGCGGAGATTCACGCAAAATGGACTATGCGGGAACTCAGCCCGTTGCCAGACCGACCAGGATAGCGCCGGCCAAGCCAAAACTCAGCATCACGACATAGCAGATGCCGACGAAACCGAATTTCATGGTCGTCATGAACCAGCCCTGCCGATAGATGCGTTTGGCCATCAGGAACAGATAGATGGGCAGCCATGTCCACATCACGGCTCGCAGCAACGTCAGCAGCGGCAGCACCGCCGGCCAACCCGTTGTCGCCCAGCCGATCAGTAATTGCACGATCGCGAGCAATAGGAGCGACATGAATATTAACGCGTGGCTGTGCAGCGCCACCATCAAGTGCTCCATGTAGAGCCTGCGTTTGAAGATGTAGGTGATCTTCAGCAACACGGCAAACAGCGGCATCAATACGAACAGCGTCTGCGGCAGCACGGAGAACACGCTCGCGATCAGATGGCGTGGATCGCGTCGTGCCGTGATCAGGTTTTCCTTGGCGTGCTCCATCGCGTCGTTGAGTTTGGTATTCGCAAACGCCGGCAGCCACGCAATGGCGATCGGGTGCGCGGCGGGATCCCACAAATTGCCCTCGAAATCGAGCGCATCTGTGTCGCTTTCGCCAGGATCGGCGGGCGCCTTCGCACCCTTGGCCTTGGCGTCGTCGCGCGCCTTCAGATAGGCAAGGCGCGCCTCGGACTGCTTGCGTATGTCTTTTTCGGCTTGGTCCATGGACACCTTGGCGACGTCGGGCATGTTGGGCGCGGACTTTGCGGTTTCGATGCCGCTCAATGCCTTCTGCGTGCGGTTCTGCACCTCGGCCGCACTCTGCGAATGGCTGATGCCCCTGCCGTTGTTTCCGAGGTCGAACTGGAGTCCGTCGAAATTCACGCTGGCCTGGATCGCGAAGAACGAAACGACGCACATGAAAAAGAACAAACGGAATGGCGTGACGTAGCGCGTGCGACGGCCGGCGAAATATTCGTCGGTCAGATACCCCGGTCGGAAATACAGCGGCCCGATACTGCGGAAAACACGCGAATCGATGTTGAACACGGTATCGGCGACATCGGCCATCACGCTTGCCAGGTGCCGGATCATGCCCTTCTCGGGCTGGCCGCAGGCGTAGCAGAACGGACCATGCATCGGTGCGCCACAGTTTGCGCAGGTCTTGCCGCGCCGCGCCGTATGCGCAGCTGCAGGTACAGGCGATGCGGGCACAACCACAACAGGAATGTCGACCGGAATATCTGTCGAGGGATCGTTGCTCATGCGGTGATCGAGGCTCCAAGATGCGCGACGTTCCGGGCGCTCGACGAAGAGTCTGCCGGACTTTTGGATGGCAATGGCAATTCCGTCTGCGCGGTCCATAGCTTCGCCGCTTCCTGGCCCATAGACGCACTATGGACCGGCGAATCGGCGAAACTCTGTCCTCGCGCGGCCGGCTCTTCGCCTCAACCATCCAAAAATCCGACAAACTCCCAGACTTGCGCGCACAGGTTCTTCAGATGTCGACCATTTTACATCGCCAGCGGCCACGCCTCGCGCGTGAGCTGCAAGAAACATTGCGTCTTGCGGTGCCGCTCGTGTTCGGCCAACTTTCGGCGATCGGCATGAACGTGATCGATGCACTGCTCGCCGGTCATCTCGACGCGCATACCCTCGGTGCCGTTGCGCTCGGTACCAGCGTGTGGTCGCTCGCCATCGTGGCCGCGATCGGCGTGATGATGGCGCTGCCTCCATCGATCGCGCAGCTCAATGGAGCAGGACGTCGTGACGCGATCGGTCCGCTGTTCCGCCAAGCCCTTTGGCTCGCGCTCGCGCTCGGTCTTCTGCTCGGGCTGTGCATGCGTTTCGGCGGCGAGCTGTTGGTGGCGAGGATCGGCGTCGATCCCGCCTTGGTGCCTGACGTAAACCGGTTCCTGCACGCGATCGCGTTCGGCGCACCGGCGCTGACCGTGTTCTTCGCGCTGCGCGGGCTTGGCGAAGGTTCCGGAATGACACGTCCGACCATGTACTTCAGTGCGCTCGGCCTGTTCCTGCTTGCACCCATCGGTTACGTGCTGATGTATGGCGCATTCGGCGTGCCGCGCCTCGGTGCACTTGGCAGCGGCATCGCGACTGCGCTCGTCCTCTGGTTGCAGACGATCGCCTTCGCAGTTTATGTCGCGTGTCGTCGCCACTATCGCGATCTGCATCTGTTCGCCCGATTCGAAGCGCCCAACCCGCAGGTCATCGCCGAGTTGCTGCATATCGGTGTACCGATGGGGGTGACCCTGCTGATGGAAGCGGGCTTGTTCGTGGCGGTCGCGCTGGCGCTCGGCACGCTCGGCACCGATGTCGTCGCCGGCCACCAGGTGGCGATCAACTTCGCGTCGGTCACGTTCATGGTGCCACTCGGGCTCGCAATGGCGACCACGGTGCGCGTTGGTCATGCGGTGGGGCGGGGCGATGCGCATGGCGTGCGCGAAGCCGGTCTGGTCGGCATCGGCCTCACCCTGTGTGCACAAACGATCTCGGCCGGACTGATGCTCGGCTTGCCGCACCAGATTGCGTCGCTGTACACCGACGACGCTGGCGTCATCGCGCTCGCAGCGCAACTGCTCGTGCTGGCCGGCCTGTTCCAGTTTTCCGATGGCTTGCAGGTCGCTGCAAACGGCGCGTTGCGCGGCCTCAAGGACACGCGCATGCCGATGCTGATCACGATGTTCGCCTACTGGGGCGTCGGCATGCCGGTGGGGTGGTGGCTCGCGTTCCGCCACGGGCTCGGCGCACGCGGCATGTGGATAGGTCTGATCGCGGGCCTGAGCGTGGCTGCGTTGTTGCTGACGCGGCGATTCTGGAAGCTCGCACGCATCCCCGCGCAGACATGACGCAAGCGACATGCGGGTTGCGCCATCAATCGGGTAGGCTGCGGCTCAGTACAGCACGTCGCCGGTGCGCCGTGTCCAGGAGAAATTCATGTCGACTCAACAACCCGGCGTAATCGGCCGCTTCTTTCGTGGAATCTGGAACGCGCTGAATTTCGCGCGCCGGCTCCTGTTCAACCTTGTCTTTGTGTTCGTGCTGATCTTGTTCATCAGCGCACTGTTTGGCTCGCGTCCGGTGCTGTCCCCGCGGACTGCCCTCGTTCTCGATCCGAAAGGTTCGATCGTCGAGCAGTACCGCACCGATCCCACCCAGCGCGCGCTCGGAAATCTCGCGGGTAAGGAAGTCAGGGAAGTCCAGCTGCGCGACATCCTGCGCGTGATCGATGCGGCCGCGAAGGATAGCCACATCGAGCGCATCGTGTTGATCCCCGACGAAATCGATGGCGCGGGTCTCGCCACCGTGCGCGAGGTCGGCGCCGCACTCGATCGCTTCAAGGCGAGCGGAAAGGAAGTCATCGCGGTTTCCGGCGGCATGGGCCAGAACCAGTATCTGCTTGCCGCACACGCCAATCGCATCCTGCTCGATCCAGACGGCTCCGTCATGCTGGAAGGCTTCGCGAACTACCGCAGCTACTTCAAGGACGCGCTCGACAAACTCGGCGTGCAAGTGCATCTGATCAGGGTGGGTACGTTCAAGTCCGCCGCCGAGCCGTACATCCTCAATCAGGCTTCTGATGCGGCGAAGGAAGCCGACAGTTACTGGATGGGCGACCTGTGGCAGGAATACCTCGCCGATGTCGCCGCGTTGCGCAAGATCGACGCAGCAAAGATCAGTGACGACATCGCGCACTACGACGAGCGCGTCGCTGCGCATGCGGGTGATCTCGCTCAGCTCGCGCTCGATCAGAAACTCGTCGACCAGCTCGCGACGGGTGCCGAGGCGCGCGCGCAATTGCGCTCGCTCGGCAAAGCGGAGGGCAGCGAAGGATTCCGCCAGGTCGATTTCAAGCGCTATCTCGCCAGTCTGTCCGCCGATGCCTTGCCGCACTTTGGTTCCCAAGTCGCCGTTGTGGTTGCGCAGGGCGAGATCGTCCCAGGCGAACAACCGCCCGGCATGATTGGCGGCAAGTCGACTGCGCAGCTCGTTCGTGCCGCACGCGAGGACGACAACGTCAAGGCGATCGTGCTGCGCGTCGATTCACCCGGCGGCGATGCGAACGCGTCCGAACTGATCCGCCGCGAGCTTGCACTGGCGCGCGAGGCGAAGAAACCGGTGGTCATCTCGATGGGCGACGTCGCTGCCAGCGGCGGTTACTGGATCTCGATGGACAGCGACGAGATCTGGGCGCAGCCGAATACGATCACGGGTTCGATCGGCATCTTCGGCCTAGTCGTGACCGTGCCAGAAACGCTCGCAAAGCTCGGCATCCATACCGATGGCGTCGGCACCACGCCACTGGCCGGAACCCTCGACGTACGTCGTCCGCTGTCGCCGCAGCTCGAAGCGATTCTCAGCAGCGTCATGCGGCGCGGCTACAACGAATTCATCGGCAAGGTCGCGAAAGCGCGCGGCAAGACGCCAGCGCAGGTCGATGCCATCGCGCAGGGCCGCGTATGGAGCGGCGCGCAAGCGAAGGAGCGAGGTCTGGTCGACAAGCTCGGTGGCCTCAACGACGCGATCGCCGCTGCCGCCGCGCGTGCGAAGCTAGGCAGCGATTACTCGGTGCGCTATGTGGAGCCAGAAATGAGCACGTGGGAACGCATTGCGCTGAGCTTCAGCAATAGCGAAACGTTCGCCCATGTCGCGCGCTTCGCCGGCTTCGCGCTACCTGCGGGCATCTTCAGTGATGCTGACATGCAGCAGGTCGTCGGAGTCGTCGAATCATTGCGCGGCAAACGTTACAGCATGTTTGCGCAGTGCTTCTGCGAATTGCATTGAAAAGAAACGATTGCGGCAACGTTGGAGGCAGTAATCATCTTGAGGTGATGCCAGCCATCGCAGGCATGATCACTTCCCCGATGGCTGTATCAAGCGCTCAAACCTCAGCGCAGTGACGCGTTCACCTTCTCGAGCACCGCGATGCCGGGGCAGAGGTCCTTCGCCGACAACGTATTCAACGGTGTTGCCATCGTGTTGAAGTGTTCATGCAGGTCGTGCGAATCGGGGTCGACGTAAAGCAGGCCGGTGACGACTTCGCCCTTCGCCTGATGCGCATGCACGTAATTCATCGCGGCAATGCGGTCGGATGGGTCGTAGGCGGCATCGAGCTTGTGCAGGCGAAGCTTGCTGCCGTCGTGCTGTTCCACTTCGACGACGTCGCCGGGCGCATACTCAACGGTGATTTCTTCGCGCGCGGCGATGAAGTCGAGCTGGTTCACCGCATCATTGTGTTCGCGCACGTATTCGTAGCTCTTGGTGCTGCCAGCGTGGTTGTTGAACGCGACGCAGGGGCTGATTACATCGAGGAATGCGGCGCCCTTGTGCGCGATCGCTGCCTTGATCAACGGAATCAGCTGGTGCTTGTCGCCAGAGAATCCGCGCGCAACGAAGCTCGCGCCCAGTTGCATCGCGAGGCCGACAAGATCGATGGGCGAATCGGCATTGGCGACGCCCTTCTTCGATATGGAGCCTTGGTCCGCCGTTGCCGAGAACTGCCCCTTGGTCAGGCCGTAGACGCCGTTGTTCTCGACGATGTAGACCATGTTCACGCCGCGCCGAATCGCGTGCACGAACTGGCCGATGCCGATCGAGGCGGAATCGCCATCGCCGGAAACGCCGAGATAGATCAGTTCGCGATTGGCAAGGTTTGCGCCGGTCAACACCGAGGGCATGCGCCCATGCACGGTATTGAAACCGTGCGACTGGCCGAGGAAATAGTCGGGCGTCTTCGAGCTGCAGCCGATGCCCGACAGCTTCGCGATACGGTGCGGCTCGATTGCCAATTCCCAGCAGGCGTGGATGATGGCGGCAGAGATCGAATCGTGGCCACAGCCGGCGCACAGCGTCGAGATCTTGCCCTCGTAGTCGCGGCGCGTGAAGCCGATCGAATTGCACGACAATGCAGGGTGGTGCAGTTTGGGTTTCGCGATATAGGTCATCGGATCAGTGCCGTTGAGTCGTTTCGATGGCGTAGCCAAGCAAGCCGGTGGCGAACGCGAGTCCTGAGAGAGTCCATACAGAAGAAAGCACGGGCGTAGAACTGAAAAGCTCGGGCGCCGCGAAGAGCGCACCGCGACAGAGCAGGCTGACGCCCTCGGCGGCAATCGAAATGATCAGCCATGCCGACTTGCTGTTTCGCCACAGCAGGACGAGCGCTGCCAGCATCATCAACGTGACGGCGAGGGATACCAGCGATTGCAGGCCCATCATCATGCGCGACGTACTCCTTCAGGCAACCTTGTTTTGGTCGCGCGACGCATGCGCCGCTGCGCCCAGGTGCGTGGCGATCGCGCCGGCGATGAAACGCGCGGTGATTGGCGTGCCGTCGTAGTGCAGCACCGGAACTAGGCGCGCGGGGTCGATGCCGAATTCGTTGACCAGCATCGAGCGCAACTGGCTGTCGCGGTTTTGTTCGACCACGAACACGCGATCGTGCGATGCGATAAATTCGGCGACGCTGTCCGCGAATGGAAATGCGCGCACGCGCAAGGTGTCCAGATGCAGCTGGTCGGCTTCCAGTACGGTGATCGCCTCATCCATCGCAGGTGCGGTCGAGCCGAAATGGATTGCACCGAAGCGTGTCGGTTGCGCGGCAGGACGCAACAATGGTTGCGGCAGCAGCGCCTTGGCACTGGCGAATTTTTCGAGGAGGCGCTGCATGTTGTAGAGATAGTCCGCACCGCGTTCGGAATAGCGCGCATAAGCATCGCGCGACGTGCCACGCGTGAAGTACGCGCCGCGATTCGGATGTGTTCCGGGGTATGTGCGATACGGAATGCCGTCGCCATCGACGTCCTTGTAGCGCCCGAAATCCTTGCCGGCTTCGAGTTCTTCCGCCGTCATCACCTTTCCGCGATCGTATTCGCGCGTTTCATCCCAGGCGAACGGTGCGCACAGGCGCTGGTTCATGCCGATGTCGAGATCGCTCATGACGAAGATCGGCGTCTGCAAGCGATCGGCGTAGTCGAACGCCTGCGCGCAGAATTCGAAGCATTCGTGCGGATCTTCAGGAAACAACAACACGTGCTTGGTGTCGCCATGCGAGGCATAGGCGCAGGAGAGCAGATCCGATTGCTGCGTGCGTGTCGGCATGCCGGTGGACGGACCGCCGCGCTGAACGTTGATGATCGTGACCGGAATCTCGGCGAAGTAAGCGAGGCCGATGAACTCGGTCATCAGCGAGACGCCCGGTCCCGCCGTCGTGGTGAATGCACGCGCACCGTTCCAGCCAGCGCCAACCACCATGCCGATCGACGCGATCTCATCTTCGGCCTGCACGATCGCGAACTTGTTCGTGCCGGTGTCGGGATCGACGCGGTACTTCATGCAGTACTTCTGGAATCCCTCGGCCAGCGAAGACGACGGCGTGATCGGATACCACGCGCACACGGTGGCGCCGCCGTAGACGCAACCCAATGCGCCTGCGGTATTGCCGTCAACGAAGATGCGATCGCCGACCGCATCGGCATGTTTCACGCGCAGGCCGAGCGGATGCACCATGTGCTCTTTCACATAGTCGCGACCCAGATGCAGCGCTTCCTTGTTTGCGTCGAGCAGCTTTTCCTTGCCCTTGTATTGTTCGCCGATCAGGCGCTCGATGATCTCGACATCCATGTCCAGCAGCGCGGACAGCGCACCGACGTACATGATGTTCTTGAACAGCTGGCGCTGGCGCTGATCCGTGTAGGTGCGGTTGCAGATTTCGGTCAGTGGTACACCGATCGTTTGCACGTCTTCGCGAAATTTCGATTTCGGCAATGCGCGAGTCGAGTCGTAGAACAAATAGCCGCCGGGCTCGATCTCTTTCAGATCCGCATCCCAGGTCTGTGGATTCATCGCCACCATCAGGTCGACGCCACCGCGACGACCAAGCCAGCCCGCCTCGTTGACGCGCACTTCATACCAGGTGGGCAAGCCCTGGATGTTCGACGGGAAGATATTGCGCGGACTGACCGGCACGCCCATGCGCAGGATCGCCTTCGCGAACAGTTCGTTAGCCGAAGCGGAGCCGGAGCCGTTGACGTTGGCGAACTTGACGACGAAGTCGTTGACTGCGCTGATTGGCTTCATGCGGCGGACTTCTGCTCGGAAACGGCGCTGCGGCAACCCGGCCCTGCTTCCGTGGTGTCGAGGAGGAATTTCTGCATGTCCCACGCACTCGTCGGGCAGCGCTCGGCGCAGAGGCCGCAATGCAGGCAGACATCCTCGTCCTTCGCCATGATGCGACCGGTCTTCAAAGCACCGGAAACGTAGAGATCCTGCTCCTTGTTCTCGGCGGGCGCGGACAGGCGCTGGCGCAGCTCGTCTTCGTCACCGTTGGCGGTGAAGGTGATGCAATCCATTGGGCAGATATCGACGCAGGCATCGCATTCGATGCACAGCTTGTCGATGAACACGGTCTGCACGTCGCAATTGAGGCAGCGCTGCGTTTCCTTCCATGCCGTTTCGGCGTCGAATCCGAGCTCGACTTCGAGCTTGATGCTCTTCAAGGTCTTGCTCGCATCCGCCCACGGCACCTTGTAACGCTCGTCGGGCGAGACGTCGTTGTCGTAGCTCCACTCGTGGATGCCCATCTTCTGCGATATCAGCTCGACCGCCGGCAACGGACGATCGTGCACGTCCTCGCCATTGAGCAGTTTGTCGATAGAGACCGCCGCTTCGTGCCCGTGTGCGACCGCCCAGATGATGTTCTTCGGCCCAAACGCAGCGTCGCCGCCAAACAGCACGTGCGGCAGGCTCGATTGCATCGTCATCTTGTCGACGACGGGCATGTCCCACTCGGTGTCGAACGTGATGCCTGCGTCGCGTTCGATCCACGGAAACGCGTTGTCCTGGCCCACCGCGATCAGCACCTCGTCGCATTCAACCAATTCATCGGCTTCGCCTGTCGGAACCAGCTTGCGGCGGCCGTTCGCATCGCGTTCGGCGCGTACCTTCTCGAACGTCATGCCGGTCAGGCGGCCGTTGTCGTGCACGAATGCCTTCGGCACGCGGTAGTCGAGAATCGGAATGCCTTCGTGCGTCGCGTCTTCCTTCTCCCACGGCGACGCTTTCATTTCGTCGAAGCCCGAACGCACGATGACCTTGACCTCTTCGCCGCCAAGCCGGCGCGCGGAGCGGCAACAGTCCATCGCGGTATTGCCGCCACCGAGCACAATCACGCGGCGGCCGACCTTGGTGACATGCTCGAAATACACCGATGCGAGCCAGTCGATGCCAATATGGATGTGCGCGGCCGCTTCACGACGCCCGGGCAGGTCGAGATCACGGCCGCGCGGCGCGCCGCAACCAACGAAGACTGCGTCGTGGTTCTGCGCGAGGAACGACTTCATCGACTCGATGCGCTGGCCGCTAATGAACTCGACGCCGAGTCCGAGGATGTAACCGGTCTCCTCGTCGATGACTTCTTCCGGCAGACGAAAGCGCGGTACCTGGGTGCGCATGAAGCCGCCGGCTTTCGCTTCAGCTTCGTACACGGTGACGTGATAGCCGAGCGGCGCGAGATCGCGCGCGACC
Organism: Lysobacterales bacterium; assembly: GCA_038237055.1. Classification (GTDB taxonomy): domain Bacteria; phylum Pseudomonadota; class Gammaproteobacteria; order Xanthomonadales; family Rhodanobacteraceae; genus Dokdonella_A. Next base: position 11,054 of record JBBRZD010000002.1, read on the forward strand.
GTGAGCGAGGCCGGACCCGCACCGATGCAAGCGATGCGCTTGCCGTTCTTGATCGCGGGCGGTTTCGGCAGACGATGCGTGATGTCGTCCTTGAGATCGGCCGCGACGCGTTTCAAGCGACAGATCGCAACCGGCTCGGGTTTGCCACCGCCGCTTTCCTCGACGCGACCGCGTCGACACGCCGGCTCGCATGGACGATCGCAGGTGCGCCCGAGGATTCCCGGGAACACGTTCGATTTCCAGTTGACCATGTACGCGTCGGAATAGCGCCCGGCCGCGATGAGGCGGATGTATTCGGGTACCGGCGTGTGGGCGGGACAGGCCCATTGGCAATCGACAACTTTGTGAAAATACGCGGGATTGCGGATATCGGTTGGTTGCACCTCAGCCTCCTGGCTGAAACGCTGGAAATAGCGGCTGAGGGCGAGACTAGTCGCGCATGTTCACGCCGCAAAGGTGCGCTGCACCATCTCTCGAATTCCGAGTCACCTGCGGCGAATGGTCGTCATGCTCGCAGCCTGCTTGTTCAAGACGCAGCTGAACAATATCGATGCGAACGACTCAACCGCCCTGATCCTGAATCGCCTTGTCCTGCTTTTCCTTGTCCTCCTGCATTTGTTTCTCAACCGCCTTCGCCTTGTCCAGCGCCCTCAACTGGTCGTCGAACACGGTCTTCTGTTTTGTCACGACGGGTTTTTCAGTCGCCGCCGCTTTCGCCGCGTCAGCATTCGCATCGGCGGCCTTCTGGCCCCCACACGCGGTGAGAGCGAACATGCCAGCGGCAATCACGGTCGCCTTGATCAGATCGGAACGGAACATCGCTTACTCCAGTGGCGGCGGCATCCGGTAAAGTCTGCGCCGCAGCTCCGATTCGAACAAGCAGGAGAAAGTCCGGATGACGAATCCGTCACGCTGGCGGCTCGACGGCCGCACCGCGTTGATCACCGGCGCCAGCCGCGGCATCGGTCTCGCTTGCGCACGCGAGCTGGCCTCGCTCGGCGCAGGCCTCCTGCTGGTCGCACGCGACGAGATCCATCTCGAACGGACGCGCATGGAACTGGCCGAAGAATTTCCGCAATGCGAGATCCTCATCTGCGACGCCGACGTCGCCAATCACGAACAGCGCCTCGAAGTGTTCGACTGGATCGCCGATCTCGACGTGGAACTGTCGTTGCTGATCAACAATGTCGGCGGCAACGTATCCAAACCCGCGCTCGACTATGCGCTCGACGAATTGCGCGCGATGGTCGAAACGAACGTGTTCAGTGCATTCGAGATGTGCCGGCTTGCGCATCCGCACCTCGCCGAACACGGCAATGCGGCGATCGTGAATGTCGGTTCCGTTTCGGGTCTGACGCATGTCCGCACCGGCGCGCCGTATGGTCTAGCGAAAGCAGCGTTGCATCAACTCACGCGCAACCTCGCCTGCGAATGGGCGGAGGACGGCATCCGCGTCAACGCGGTCGCGCCGTGGTACATCCGCACGCAACGCACCGAAGGCCCGCTCGCCGATCCCGATTATCTAGACGATGTACTGCTGCGCACGCCGATGGGGCGCATTGGCGAGCCGGAGGAAGTCGCTTCGGCGGTCGCGTTTCTGTGTTTGCCCGCGGCGAGCTATGTCACTGGGGAATGCATTGCGGTGGACGGGGGTTTTTTGCGGTATGGGTTTTGAGCGCGTGTCCCGCCGTCAGGCCGCGACTTCGAGATAGTCGACACGGCTGCTCGCAACAGGAATCGGCAGGCCGTCTTCGCGCAATCCATCGAGATGGAAGGCGATTGCCTCGCGCATTTCCGTTTCGATTTCCTCGATCGTCGCGCCTGTAGCGACACAGCCCGGCAGATCCGGCGCGTAGGCGGACAAATTGTTTTCCGTCCGTTCAATAACGATGGCGTAGCGCATATCGCACTCCTATTTCAGGCCAGCTTGCTTGCGGATACTGTTGTGCGATCCCGGCGCGAGATCATCGTTGGGTTTGCCAGCAACTGTCACGCGTCCAGGCTTATCCGCATGTTTGTATTGGCGGTGACTGCCGCGTGTCGCGATGAGTTGCCAGCCATCGTTCTGCAACTGACGAATGATGTCCGCAACTTTCATTCGCCAAGAATAGCAGCCACACCCTGCTTCAGCATCAACAGCCGAAAACGGCGAGTTCGGTATCGCGATTGCGTTAGCATGGCCGCATGCAGCAACCCACCTACACCTCGAGGCTGGACACTCGCGCCTGCGACCGCGCACGCCTGACGCGCGATCCGCGATTCGACGGTTTGTTTTTCATCGCGGTCACGTCGACGAAAATCTATTGCCGCCCGGTATGCCCGGCGCCTTCGCCGAAGCTTGAGAATATTCGCTACTACGACAGCGCCGCCGCGGCGGCAGCCGCGGGTTTCCGGCCGTGTCTGCGCTGTCGTCCTGAAGCGGCGCCGGGTTCGCCACTGCATCGTGCGAAGAGCGATCTCGTCGCCGGCGCGTTGCGGTTGATCGAACAAGGCGCGTTAGACGATGGTTCGCTGCCGGAACTTGCAAAACGTGTCGGCGTGGGTGAACGACATCTGCGACGCGTGTTCGCGGAGGAGCTCGGAGCGAGTCCGCTCGATGTAGCCTCAACGCGGCGCCTGCTGTTTGCGAAGCAGTTGCTTACCGAAACCGCATTGCCGATGACGGCGATCGCACAGGCGGCGGGCTATGGGAGCCTGCGTCGTTTCAACACAGCCTTCAGCGCCACTTACGGCAAACCCCCGCGTGAGCTTCGTAGCGTTCGCGGCGCAGCAATGGCGAAGCCCATCGCACAACGCTTTGCGAATCCCGAATCCCGGACGCTTCACAACAGCCGAAGGCTGGTCATCCCGAATCTCGGCTTCATCGAGCTGCGTCTGCCGTACCGCGCGCCGTACGACTTTGCACAACTGCTCGAATTCTATTCACGTCGCACGATTACCGGCGTGGAGATTGCCGACGAAAATGGCTACCGGCGCAGCGTCGTGATCGACAGCGTGCCAGGCTGGTTCGCGGTGGCACCGATGCCAGGCGAAACTGCACTCGCGTTGCGCGTGCATCATCCAAAAAGCAGTGCGCTCGGCACGATTGCGTCGCGCGTGAAGCGCATGTTCGATGTCGATGCGGACCCGCGCGCGCTCAGCGCCGCGTTCCGACGCAGCGCATTGTTGAAACCGCTGATCCGACGCTGGCCGGGTCTGCGATTGCCCGGCGCCTGGGATGGTTTCGAGCTAGCGGTGCGTGCGGTGCTCGGTCAGCAGGTCAGCGTCGCCGCGGCACGTACACTCGCCGCCCGCGTCGCTGCAACTTATGGCACGCGATTCAGCGAGGGCGAGGCAATCGGATTGACGTCGCTGTTTCCGACAGCGCAGGCGCTGGTTGATGCGCCGCTTGAAACGCAGGGCATCACGCGTGCGCGCGCGTCGACGATCCGCGGATTGGCACGCGCGGTGATCGACGGGCGCATCGCGTTCCGTGCGGAGCAAACGCTCGCTGCGTTCGAGCGCGATCTCGTTGCACTACCGGGTATCGGTCCTTGGACTGCGCACTACATCGCGATGCGTGCGCTCGCGCAGCCGGATGCATTTCCAGCCGCAGACCTGATCCTGCGCCGCGCGGCGGGGCAGGGGCGCACCCTGAGTACGCGCGAATTGGAAACCTTGAGCGAAGAATGGCGACCGTGGCGTGCGTACGCAGTGATGTTGCTGTGGAGGAGTTCATGAAAAGGGACAAAAACGTGATGCCATTCGATGTCGTTGCCGCCGATGATATCGGCGCCGTCGCGATGGACTACGACTATCTCGACACGCCGATCGGTCTCCTGCTGCTGGTTGCGGACGAAAACGGCCTGCGCCATATCGATTTTACTCGCGCTGGCGCGCTCGCCCGTCGGGCCGGCTCCGCCGTTTGCGCGCAAGCGCGCGATCCGCGCGCAGATCAGGGTGAGCGAATCCAGTCGCACTGGCGCCGCGATCGGCGTTTTCTCGGCGCTATCATCGAGCAACTGGATGCCTACTTCGCCGGTCGGCTGCACGAGTTCGACGTTGCGATCGCAGCGCCCGGCACCGAGTTCCGCAAGATGGTATGGAACGAACTCGTGCGCATTCCGTATGCGCAGACGATCAGCTACGGTGAACTCGCGCGCCGCATCGGTACTCCCGCAGCGAGTCGCGCGGTCGGCGCCGCGAATGGTGCGAATCCGCTGCCGATCATCGTGCCTTGCCATCGCGTGATTGGCAGCACCGGCAAATTGACTGGCTTCGGCGGTGGCTTGGCGATCAAGCAATGGCTGCTCGATCACGAGCGTCGTCACGCGCCGCAGCCTGCATTCGCGCTGCGATAAGTCAAGCCCGCGACGAGCACCAATTGTTATCCACAAGGCCTGTGGACAGCTTGTGGGATAAGTCTGTGGACCAACGCGCGCAAGCCGCGGTGGGGGTTGGTCTCGGGTGAGGTGTCACAAAAATGACCAGTGCGTGATCGTTCACGGAATCGTGAAAACGTCAACAGCCGCGCGAGCGTTCGCGCAATGATTTTTCGTCCTGTTTGAGCTGGGGCTCGTCGTCGCTGAACGCTCGTCGCAGTTTTGATTCCACCGTGTCGAGTTCGCTGCGCAGATAGCTACATGCTTCGCGAGGATTGGCGAAGTGGCAGACGTCGTCGATCCAGACGTAGCTTCCTGCGAGCGGTGCCTGCGACGCAGGAATGTGCGGAATCGGGCGCAGCCCTGGTGCGGAGACACCGATGCCATTTCTTGCGCTGTACGCGTCGGCGAGGCTGCGATTGGGCACGCCGAGCATTCCGAGCGGCACGGCGCTGCGTCCTCCGATGCCGTCCTCGCTGAGATAGACGCTGTCGTCCTGACGTGTGCACAGATAGAACGCGGGTAGCGGCGTATGCGGCGGTGCGTGCACCGGAGCGACGGGTACCGCCTTTGGCGCTGCGTCCTCGTCGATCGGTCCTATCTTCGGCGTCGAAGCAGGTTCCAGATCGGCAGGCAGGTGCACGACACTCTGCGTCTGCTCACGAGGACATGGCGTGTCCTGGAAGCTGACGCCACTCTTGCTGTTGCAACGGAACACCTCAGCCGCCAAGGCCCGCGGCGCACTGGTTAGTGCACACAGACTGGCGACGAGAATCAGCGCGCGATCCATGGGTGCATCTTAGACCTGTCGGAAAGTGCCGGCAGGATGGCAATTCAGATCGTGCTGGCCGTGCATTGCCGCGCGGGCGAGGAAGTCATATTGCCTCGCCTAGCACGATGCGCTTACTGGCGCGTTTAACACGCGAGCGATCCTCGCGATGTTGGATATGGCGATTGCACGTTCGCGCGATACTGGGAAGCCTCTTCGGTGCGGTTTCTGGGTCTCGCTTGTACCTGGCTGACACGCCTGTAAAACAGGACAACGCGGAGCTGCACCTGACTGTCAGTATCGGCATAGGCCGCCTCGACGGAGACACGCAGACGATGGAAGCATTGATCGAACACGCCGACATGGCGTTGTATCGAGCCAAGGCGCAAGGTCGAAATCGCGTTGTGCAATATCAGCCCGGTGAACGCGTCGATGCGGCGATGCCGTCGACGCGCAGCTGAGACGGTGCGTGCTCGCAGTTCGGGCGTCCAAGGATCGACCCCGGCAGCGTAGTCAATGCAAGGTCTTGTAGATTTCCGGATCGAATGCGTCGACTGCAATCACCTCGTCGCGTGCGTCGCGTGCTTCGTTGAGCAGATCGTATTCGGCGCCGGTGATCACGCCAGCTGCGACGCCGAGGTCGTCGAGCAGATAGCCCGGCGCGCGATCGAGTTTTCCGGCACGCACAGCGTCACGCAGTTTGGTTTCGATTGGAATCGCGCGCACCGCCTTGTCGAGCGCGGCTTCGAGTGCACCGAGGCCGGGTTCATCGGCAGGCGGCACGAACACATCGGCGGTCAGCGTGCGACGCGCTTCGCGGTTCTCCAGAATGTCGCGCGCGACTTCGCTACCCAGACGATCCGCCGGAGGCCGGAAGCGTGCGCCAAGCGGAAAAATCGCGAATTTCAGCAACACTGCTGCCCAGCGCATCGGAAGGTTGTCGAGCACGCCAAGCAGCGCCTCTTGGATGCGATACAGGCACAGTTCCGCCGACCAGCATGCCAGTGCAAAGTTCGGACGCGTCTTCGGCTCGTCGTGGTAGCGCTTCAATACGCAGCTCGCGAGATAGAGATAGGCGAGTGCATCGGCGAGACGGCCGGACAGTTTTTCACGTCGCTTGAGTGAGCCACCAAGCGTTCCCATCGCGGTATCGGAAACAATCGTGAACGCGGCCGAGAAGCGCGACAGGTGCTGGTAGTAGCGGCGCGTGTCTTCGCCGCTTGGCACGCCTGCAAGGTGCGATCCGCTCAAGGCGAGCAGCTTGGTGCGAATCGCTCGCGTAACGAACAGATTCACGTGACCGAAGATCGCGCGATCGAACGCAGCGAGATCATTCTTCGCGACCGCTTCGATTTCCTTCTGCACGAACGGATGGCAGCGAATCGCGCCCTGGCCGTAGACAATCATCGAGCGCGTCAGGATATTCGCGCCTTCCACCGTGATGCCGATCGGCACCGCGTCCCACGCACGCGCGAGCGCGTTGCGCGGGCCGCGCTGGATCGCCGAACCTGCGCGAATGTCCATCGCATCACTGATAACCTGGCGCATGCCGTCGGTGAGATACGCCTTGCAGATATTGCCTATCACCGCGGGCTTTTCGCCGGCATCGAGCGCGCCGCATGTGAGATTGCGCGTTGCGGTCATCAGATAAGTGAGGCCAGCAATTCGCGCGAGCGGTTCCTCGATGCCTTCGAAGCGACCGATCGGCGTGTCGAACTGTTCGCGCACGGTCGCGTACGCGCCGCAGATGCGCGTCGCCAGCTGTGCCGCGCCAATCGACAACGCGGGCAAGGAAATCGAGCGGCCAGCGGCAAGCGATTCCATCAACATGCGCCAGCCATGACCGATCTGATCGCGACCGCCGATCACTGCGTCATCGAGCGGAACGAACACATCCTTGCCGACGATCGGACCGTTCTGGAACGGTATGCCCATCGGGTCGTGGCGATCGCCGATCTCGATGCCGGCTGTCGCGCGCGGGATCAGGGCGCAGGTGATGCCGCGGTCTTCCTTGTCGCCGATCAGCTTGTTCGGGTCCTTCAGACGGAAGGCCAGACCGATCAGCGTAGCGACCGGCGCGAGCGTGATGTAGCGCTTCTTCCAATTCAGGCGCAGGCCGAGAATTTCTTCGCCGTCGACGATGCGTTTCTCGACCACGCCTTCAGATTGCGTGGCGGCGGCATCGGAACCTGCCTCGGGGCCGGTCAATGCAAAACACGGAATCTCCTCGCCACGCGCAAGGCGTGCGAGGTATTTCTGTTTTTGCGCGTCAGTGCCGTGGTGCAGCAGCAGTTCACCGGGGCCGAGCGAGTTGGGCACCATCACCGTCACCGCAGCGGTGACCGAACGACTCGCGATGCGCGTAACCACGCGCGAATGACCGATCGCTGAGAAACCGAGGCCACCGTATTCCTTCGGGATGATCATGCCGAGGAAACGTTCACGCTTGATGAAGTCCCAGATCTCTGGCGGCAGATCGCGCAATTGGTAGATGTCCCAATCGCTGATGCGTCGACACAATTCCTCGACCGGACCATCGAGGAATGCTTGCTCATCCGCTCGCAGCGGCGGGACCTGGAAATCGAGCAGCTTCTGCCACTGCGGCATGCCGCCGAACAGGTCGCCGTCCCACCAGACCGTACCGGCTTCGAGCGCGATGCGCTCGGTATCGCCGATTCGCGGCAGCACCTTCGCGAAGGTCGGCATCACGAAACGCGACACAAGAATCCGGCGTAATGGCGGAAGGCCGAATAGAGCGGCGAGTGAAATCAGTGCGATTGCGCAGCCTTCGAACAACCGCGGCGAAGCGATGCCGGTGATACGCCAACCGAGAAGCCAGATGCCGGCGGCTACGACCCAGGCGAGAAAGCCAAGCCCGCGAAACGCGAGCGCCAGGAATATCAACAACGCGACAACGATCGTCCAGAGCATGGCGACTCCACCAGAAGGACAGGTGTCGAGTATGCGCTACGCGACTGAACGGAGCCGACCAGTGCGGACGTGCCCGTCCGATGAATCAGTGGCTTGCCGGCGTGCCCGATGTGCCCGCACAGCGCGAGCAAACGTCCGTCGTCGGCGAACGTGGATCGCTGATCGGCAGCTGTCGTGCTTGCAGGTGCGCTATCGGATGGCGTGCGACTTTGCGACGAGCCACCAGCGCGTTGATCCGAAAATGCGCTGATACTCGGCCCATTCGCATTGCGTACTTACGCGTACTTAACGTGAAGTTGCGCTGGCATGCGTCGACAACGCAATGGACTTGCACAGGTCATTCGTTGTTTCATGGATTTCGCGCCAGATTGCAGACGTTGCAAAGCCAATGAGGAACACCATGCATATGCAGATCAGCGCCATCGCATCCGTTGCATTGTTGATCGCAGGATCCGCGCAGGCCAGCGCATTGACCTGGCCCGGCACTGGCGGATGTGCCGGCACCTTGCAGGCCTGCGTCGACGCTTCCGCAAGTGGCGACCAGATCGCGATCGCGACCAATACGCCGATCGACGAGAACCTCGATCTTGGCGCACACAGCCTCAGCCTGCTTCCCGCCACGACCTTGAGTGCGACCTACCAGCCGCGCTTCGCGCCGGGCCGTTCGATCCAGGCGATCGCGCCGGCAGGCGCGGGCAACGTCAGCGTGACGATCCGGGGCATTCGCTTCGTCGATGGGTTCGTCTCGCTCGAATACAACGCATCCGGGACGGCGACGTATCAGCTGAGCGATCTGCAGCTGACGCAAACCGCGTCAAGTCCGGTGTACCTGCACGTTCGCGCGAACAGTGGAACCGCGACGGTCACTGCCTACAACAACCGGGTGTCGGGCGATCCGCCGGCCTATGGCGGTTCGATCGAATTCATCTCGCGCAACAGCACGCTCAATGGCTATGCGGCATTCAATCGCATTGCACACGGCAATGGTCTTCAGAAGAAGAACGGTATTGTCGTCGATGCTGGCGTGGGTTCGGCCAACGGGTATGTGCGCCTGTTCGGCAACGACATCCATTTGCGCGATGCCTCCGCTGCGGGCATCCAGTTCCTGCAACAACCGGGCGCGAGCGCTGGCATGCTGTTGGCGCGTGCCTACTCGAACGCGGTTCATTGCACGGTAGGTTCTTCAGCTCGGGGAATCGCGCTGCAAGCGTCCAGCGGGACCCTCGAAATGCAGATCCTCAATAACACGCTCGATCAGTGCGATGACGGCGTGTACGTCGCAGAAACGATTCCCACGTTGTCACCCGCGTTCACTGGGCTGGTGTGGAACAACGTCATCGTCGCCGGCAACCAGGGGCTTGCTTTCACAGCGCCCGCGGCCGCGGGTCTCGCCAATGACTACAACCTGATCAACGCGCCTTCAAACCAGGCGACGTTCGGCGCACACACGATCACGGCACCGGCACTGCTCGATGCGGCGACGCGTCCGCGTCCAGGTGGCGGTTCACCGGCGATTGACGCTGCCGATGGCAACGCGCTCGCCGACGGCATCATCGACAACAGGCTGCCAACGCTCGATGTCGACGGCATGCGTCGCGTTAGTGGCGCGCGCGCCGACATTGGCGCTTATGAAACCGGCAATCTAGGTTTCGTCCAAGTCGCCTCCAGCGCCAATACCAGCGGAAATATCGTCACGCTCGATCCGCACGGACTGACCAATGCATCGCGTTTGTTTGCAACGCGACGCGCAGCGGCGGGCTCGGCCAATTCATATGAGAACTTCGGTGTCTGGCGCAGCCTCGCGGGCTGGACGATCTACAACGAGAACAATGCCACAGCTGTCGTTCCGGGCAAGACATGGAACGTGTTCGTGCCGGGCAGCGGCACATTCACGCAGACCGCGACCGCCGCGAACAGTGGGCCCTGGGCCACGCAGATCGACAATTCATTGACGAATGGACTCGCCGACCGCATCCTGCTGGTGCGCCACAACTACACCGCCGATAGTATTTACGACAATCATCCGACCGCCGTGTATTGGGATGGCGTCGGCAGCGCGGGACGCTGGTATGTCGCCAACGCGGACCAGGCCGCCCTGACCACTGGACTCGGTTACAACGTGTACGTGCAGCCACCCAGTTCCAATGCCTTTCGCGTTGCAACGCACATGGGCTACTCCGTGCAGCTGATCGATCACCCCTTGATCAATCAGGTGCCTTGCGCCGACGTGCACGTCACGCGCGTGATCGACGTACACGCGCCGCCTGCGACGACCGACTTCATGGTCGAATACAACGTTTCCTCGACGCCGCTCGGTTACTGGTTGATCCGCTCGCCGGTCCCGTTTCCGGCGAACACGGCGTTCAACGTCGTCATCGATCCGGCGCAGGTAACGGCTTGCACCGACGTGATCTTTGCCAACGGTTTCGATTGAGGCAATGCCGTGGTGCCCGCTGGAGCGAGGTACTGCTGCCGGCCACGAATGCATTGCAGCCGCCATTCGGAAACTGCGAAGATCGCGTGATGAAGAACAAGAACGAGATCGTCACCAACTGGCTGCCGCGTTATACCGGTACGCCGCTCGATGGCTTCGGCCAGCACATCTTGCTGACCAACTTCGGTCACTACGTCGAATTATTCGCCGATTGGCATGGCGTGCCCGTCAACGGCCGCGACCGACCGATGCCGAACGCGACCGCCGACGGTATCACGATGATCAATTTCGGCATGGGCAGCCCGAATGCGGCGACCGTGATGGATCTGCTCAGCGCGATCGCGCCGCAGGCCTGCTTGCTGCTGGGCAAGTGCGGCGGACTCAAGAAGAAGAACCAGCTCGGTGATCTCGTGCTGCCGATCGCGGCGATCCGCGGCGAGGGCACTTCGAACGACTATCTGCTGCCGGAAGTGCCGGCCTTGCCCGCGTTCCAGCTGCAGCGTGCAGTTTCGACGATGATCCGCGACCTCGGCCACGACTACTGGACCGGCACTGTCTACACCACCAACCGCCGCGTGTGGGAACACGACGTCGCGTTCAAGGAATACCTGCGCAAGACGCGCTGCATGGCGATCGACATGGAAACTGCGACGATCTTCGCGGCCGGCTTCGCCAACCACATTCCCTGCGGTTCACTGCTGCTGGTATCGGATCAGCCGATGATTCCGGAAGGCGTGAAGACCGAAGAAAGCGACCGCACGATCACCACAAACTTCGTCGACGCGCATATCAAGATCGGCATCGAGGCGCTGAAACTCGTGCGTCGCAACGGGCGCAGCGTGAAGCATCTGCGCTTCGAGGAAGATCTAGAATAACAAGCGTGATTGTTCTTGCCGAAATCACGCTTGCATGTGGGTATCCTGAAACTGGAGCCTAGTAGCGCGGCACGGTCGGATCGATCTCGATCGCCCACGCCTCGATGCCGCCTTCGACGTTGTAGACATCGCGGAAACCATGATCGTGAAAATGTTCGGCCGCGTTGCGGCTGGAATTGCCGTGATGGCAGATGAACGCGATCGGTGTGTCCTTCGGCAATGCGGTCAGGCGTTCATGCGAATCCGGAGTCAGCACGTCCGCGCCCGCGAATGGCGCGCGCCCGCGATCCGGCGCAGGACGCACGTCGATGAGGGTGATGTCGCCGGCATCGATGCGACGCTTTAGCGCGCGCACATCGAGGGACTTGACCTGCGGCGGCGCTGCGGGCAGGAAGATTGCGAGGCCTTCGCCGTGCGGTGTCTGCGTCCAGTCGATCGTTGCGCCGCGTGCGCGCTGCGCGCTGGCGACGTCGAAATGAATTTCCAGACCGTTCGCATTGATCACGATATCGTTCGCGCCAGGCTCGCGCAGCTGGAATTGCGGCTGGAAGCGACCGTCGACGACGAGAAAGAGTTTCTCATTGCCGGCATCGCCCAGCGCAGCGCTGACTTTTGCGACCGCGGCATCGGAGACGGTGATGATTGGCGGCGTGCGATCCGGCTCGGCGACGCCGAGCACGCGATGCAATTCGCCGGTATCGAACATCGACTGCACGATGTCCGAACCGCCGACCAGTTCGCCGTCGACGTAGAGCTGAGGGATCGTCGGCCAGTTGCCGTAGGCTTTGATGCCGGTGCGAACTTCCTCATCGGCGAGTACGTCGACGGTCGCGTAGTCGTCGAGCAGTGAGTTCAATCGATCCGTTGCCGCGGCTGAAAAACCGCATTGCGGTGCCTGACGCGAGCCCTTCATGAAGAGAACGACGCGGTTGCTGGCGAGCAACGCTTCGATGCGGGTGCGCGTGGCTGGATTGAGTGACATGGGGAGGTCCGAAGAGGCGAAAGGGGTCAATGATACGCGGCGCAGGCCGCGACGAGTTTGGTAAGGCGTGACTTATGGGCAATACTCCGCGCCGCAAGGGGAAGTCTGGATACCGCTGTTTCGGCAAAAGCACGTCAAAGTGCCTGGCGCGGAAGCGAGTGGAAGCATTCATGGGTATGGGAGGGAATCATGGAACATCGCAATTTGCTGGCCTTGGCAATCGGTCTGGCCTTGTCTTCAGCCGCTTTCGCGCAGGCCGATCCGTCGGCCACGCCTCCGCCGACAGGCGATGCGATGATTCCTGTCACCTACGTTGGCGCGAATGCGCGCGTCTCGCTGGGCATCGATGCTCACGGCGATGTACTCGGTGAAGTCCTCGGCATCCTCGGCAAGACCGACGAACACGCTTGGCTCGGCCAGCTCTGGCTCGGCCAGGGCGGTGCGGGCGGCGTGCAGATCGACTATCACTGGTTGCGCGGTGGCAGCGACGCGGCAATCGAGCACCCCGAAAGTGCCAGCGTGATGAAAGTGTTCGGCGCGGTCGACCAGAATGTCTGGAAGGATCGCAAGGTTTCGCTCGGCGCGGGCTGGGAGAAGAACGACTTCTCGGTCGACGGCTATCTGATGCACGCGACGTCGGGTTCGCGTCTTGCCAGCACAACGCTGAGCACCGACGTGACCCAGATCAGCGGCAGCGATGCGAACGGCGACTACACCCAGACGCAGACGATCGACACGCTGACCCAGGCATTCGAGCATCCGTACGACAACGGCGTTGGCCTGCGTTTCGGAAAATATTTCGATGAGCCGCTGTTGCGCGTGCGCGGCGGCCTCGACTATGAGCGCGGCAAATACAGTTCGGACCAGTGGACGCTCTCGCTCGGCCTCGACAAGTACATTGCAAATACCGGGTTCAGCGTTTCGCTGCTCGGCGAAGCACTGCGAAAGAGCGGCGATTTCGAGACCAACAAGAACGACACGCGCGGCTGGCTGCTGTTGCGCTACGACATTGGCCAGAACTATCGCGCACGCGAACCGTTCAAGATGGTGCAGGTCGAGCGTCGTGCTGCCGAGGTCGCACCCGCGCCTGCGGCACCGCAAGTCGTGCGCAACGAGGTCAAGCTCGATAGCGATGCGTTCTTCAATTTCGATCACTCGGACCTGCGTCCGGATGCGGTCGCGGCGCTGGATGAGTTGATCGCGAAACTGAAATCGTCCAGTCGCGTGAGCCGCGTCAATGTGATCGGTCATACCGATTCGGTCGGCAGCGTCGCATATAACCAGAAGCTGTCCGAGCGTCGCGCCGCGAGTGCGAAGCGCTATCTGGTGGCACATGGTATCGATGCGGATCAGATCGACACGCAGGGCGCTGGCGAGCTCAATCCGACCTATCCGAACGACACGCCGGCAAGCCGGCAGAAAAACCGTCGCGTCGATATCGAATTCCTCACCATCGAGGAAACCACGACGACACCGCCAACACCGGAGCCGGCGAAGCCGGGCATCGAGTGGGTCAAGGAACCGGTCAAGGCACCGCCGGCGTGGATCGAGCGCGCGTTGCGCAATCCGGCCGAGCACAAGCGGACGGTCGATGTGTATCGCTTCGAGAAAGCGACGAGCACGACGACGCTCGGACCCAAGCAGTATGCAAATCATCCGCCTGTTGCACAGGATGACAATGCAACAGTGGCTGAGAACTCGAGCGCAAATCCGGTCGCGGTGCTGGTCAACGACAGCGATCCGGATGGCGATGCCTTGACGGTTACCACGGTTTCCCAGCCGGCGCATGGCAGTGCCGCTTTCACAGCAGGCGGCGTCACCTACACACCGGCGCCTGATTACCTTGGCCTGGACAGCTTCACCTACTCGATCAGCGATGGTCACGGCGGCGGCGCGACGGCGACTGTGCACATCACGGTGTCGACGCCAAACCATGCGCCGGTTGCCGGCCCGCTTTCGGTGCGCGTGCTCAAGGGCGCGTCGATCGACATCCCGGTGCTGCAGGCTGCATCCGATCCGGATGGCGATCCACTGACGGTGATTTCGGTGAATCACACCGGCCCGATTCCAACCAGCGTCGTCAGCCTCAACTCCGATGGCACCGTGCACTACCAATCCGTACACGGCTGGTTCGGTCAGGATTATTTCGAATACACGGTGTCCGACGGCCGCGGTGGCACCGCGACTGGCACCGTGTCGGTGTACGTTTTCGAAGGACCGCACTTCTGACCGGCTTAATCGTGCCTGGATTGATGTGACCGGGTTCAGGTGAGGCGCGGAGTTCAGGTCGCTGCCGCGAGCGGTAGCGGTGTCCGCGCCCCGGCGTCCTGCGCGCGAGGATCATGCGTTTCTCGGGCCAGTGTCGCAAACCGCTGGTGTGACTCGATGCCTTGGCTCAGGCGCTGACCAGATCCAACTGCCCGAGGTCGTCAACTGACAATTGCACGCGCGTTGCGCCGGCCAACTCTTGCACCTGCGCGACGCTGGTCGCGCTCGCGATCGGTGCCGCGATGCCCTTGCGCGCGATCAGCCACGCAAGGGCCACTTGCGCTGGGGTCGCGGAATGACGGCGTGCGATATCGTCCAGCGCAGTGAGCACGCGCAGGCCGTGCCCATTGAGATTCTTGCTAACCGCGCCGGAGCGCGTTGCGCTTTTTTCCAGATCGGATTCGTTGCGGTACTTGCCGGTCAGGAAACCGCTTGCGAGCGCGTAGTAGCAGACCATGCCGACCTGCTCTCGCAGCACCACGGATTCCAGTTCTGCCTCGTAGCCCTTGCGCGAAACGAGATTGTATTCCGGCTGCAGCACTTCGTAGCGCGGCAGTCCATGTTGCGCGCTGATTGTCAGCGCTTGTGCAAAACGCGCGGCGCTGTAATTGGAAGCACCGATCGCGCGTACCTTGCCGCGTTCGATCAACCGTGCAAACGCGCCGAGCGTATCCTCAAGCGGCACACCCGGATCGTCCTCGTGCGCAAAGTAGACGTCGATCGTTTCGATGCCGAGGCGTTGCAGGGATTCGTTCGCGGCGGCTTCGATATTGGCTGGCGACAGGCCGCGATGTTGCGTCCACTTCGCTACCTTGGTCGCGATCACCACCTGATCGCGTTTGCCGCTTGTGGCAAGCCACTTGCCGATGATGGTTTCCGATTCTCCGCCCTGATTGCCGGGCGCCCAAGCCGAATACACGTCGGCAGTGTCGATCAGATTGAGGCCCGCATCGACGAACGCGTCAAGTACGGCGAAGGAAGTCGCTTCGTCGACGTTCCAGCCGAATACATTGCCGCCCAGCGCGAGCGGTGCCACGCGGATACCGGACTTGCCGAGCTGACGATGGTTCATGAAAGGGCTTGGTGTGCAGCGATCAACCGCACGCTTCGCAGGCCGCATGTGCAACAACCCGCCGGGCGACTACCCTTGCCTGCCCGGGAGGTTTGCGAGATGCCGTGAAGGGGCGGTCAGGAAAGAATTTTAGGCCGCTTGGCGCCAGCGAAACGCTTGGCCCAGTAGGCTTCATCCAGGTTGCTGATGCTGACGCTCTTGCCGGTCGACGGCGAATGGATGAAACGGCCGTTGTCGAGGTAGATGCCGACGTGGGAGATGCGCTTGCCAACGATGCGAAAGAAGACAAGATCCCCTGTCTTCATGTCCTTGCGATCGACCTTCGCACCGGCGAGGAACTGGCTGGCCGAATCGGACGGCAGATCCTGCTTCAAGGTGTGCTGAAATACGTAACGGACAAAACCGCTGCAGTCGAAGCCGGTCGCCGGTTCATGGCCACCGCGGCGATAGCGGATATTGCGCAAGGTCACCGCGAAATCCGCCAACAATTTGCGCAGGCCCGTACGAGTGGGGGAAATCTCGATCGGCGCGGCGTACTCGGACGACACCAGCAGATTGCCCGAAAGCGGCATGGCGGTAGAGGCCAGCTCCGACGGCGAATCCAGTTCCCACGCTTGAATATCGATGCCTGAGCGTGTGGTAGCACCCACGGCGCTGGCGAAAAACGCCAAAAAAGCGAGAGAAATCAAGAGCATTATTCGCTTGAACGGCATGAGGTGGTTCCCCTTTCACGACATCAATAGGGTCGCCGAACGCTCAGCCCACCCCCGTGGAGGACGGAACTTAGCAAACACAACCCATCGAGTTGTTTGGCTGGCGTTAAGTTGCGGAGAATTTCACCAAATAGCGTGATGCAGTTCCGGGTCGACCTGTGGCAGGCCTGACAGAAACGTCCCTGCGGCTATGCCAAGCGCGGCCTCAAGCCCGGGCGAGCGCATCGGTCGCCGGGCCCAGAATTTCCTCGGCCCACAGCGCGTACTGGGCCGACGAGGGGTGCAGGCCGTCTTCCACCAGCATCGCGGTTGCGCCGCCGTCTTCGCGTGAGATGGCGGTGATGTCGACAAAGGTGGCGCCCCGCGCAGTCGCGATGGTGCGGGCGGCTGCATTGAACACATCGATTTCTGCAGCCACCTTGTTGGCATCGCGCATCTGCGAGCGTGCATAGCCCGTCACCCCCCAGTCCGGAATTGAAACGACGATGACGCGACCGGCGCGGTTGCCGGTCAGCGTGATCGCGCGTTCCAGTGCGGTGGAGAATTCATCGCGGTAGTTTGCAATATCTCGGCTCCGATACTGATTGTTGACGCCGATCAGCAGGGTGACCAGCGCGTACGGTGGCGAGAACTGTGCTGCGTCCATTGCAGCTATCAGCTCGTCGGTACTCCAGCCGGTCTGCGCAATGATCTCCGGCTCGTCGATGGCGATACCGCGCGCGCGCAGCCGGCGCGCAAGCTGCGCCGACCAGCGTTCGTCGGCCGACACCCCTTCGCCGATCGTGTAAGAGTCGCCGAGCGCGAGGAAGCGACGAGGTTCGCCAGCGACAGGCGCAAGCGTCGTCACACGCGACTCATGCGACTCGACGCCTTGTTGCAGCCGTCGCGGCCGAGCGTCGCAGAGCCCCTTCGATACGGTCGAACACTTCCGCCAGCACATCTGGTTCCGGCAGCATCGTGACGCGGAAATGATTGCGCGCGGCGATGTTGAAACTCGATCCCGGCACCAGGATCACTTGCTCGTGTTCGAGCAGATCGAGCGCGAACGCGGCGTCGTCGAACTCCGGCAGACGCTCAGGATCGACGCTCGGGAATGCGTACAACGCCCCCATCGGCGTGACCAGTGAAAGGAATTCGCTACGCGCTACGCCCGCGCAGATCGCTGCGCGCGCAGCATGCAGGCGACCACCCGGGCGGGTCAGCGCGCCGATTTCGTTCGGCCCTTCCAGCGCTGGTTTGATCGCCCATTGCGCAGTCACGTTGCTGCAAAGGCGCAAGCTGGCGAGCAGATCGAACGCATGCAACAGGGGTTTGAGGCGACGTTCATTGCCTGTCATCGATGCCCAGCCGACGCGGTAGCCGCATGCCAGATGCACCTTCGACAGGCCGCCATAACTGATGCACGGAACGTCACCTGCCAGCGGTGCGAGAGGCACGAAACGGGCATCGTCGTACAGCACGCTGTCATAGATTTCGTCGCAAAGCAGGACCAGGCCATGGCGAGCGGCGACGTCGACCAGAGCTTCAAGGACCGCGCGTGGATACACCGCGCCGGTCGGATTGTTTGGGTTGATGATGACCAGCGCCTTTGTGCGCGGCGTGATCAGCGCGGCAACCTCATCCGGATCGGGCAGGTGCGCGCGTTCCGGCGGGCACAAGTAGTGCACCGGTTCGCCGCCGTTGAGGCGCGTCGCCGCGGTCCACAACGGATAGTCCGGCGCCGGGATCAGTACTTCGTCGCCAGGATCGAGCAGGGCACGCAAGCTGAGATCAATCAGCTCGCTGACGCCGTTGCCGATGAATACCCGTTCCATGGCGGCGTCAGCGCCATTGCGCCGATGCTGTGCAGCGACCGCTTCACGCGCCTCGGCCAGACCTTGCTGATGGCAATACGCCTCGCTCTGCGGCAGCGCATTCGCGATTGCATCGCGCAAGTGCTGCGGCACGCGGAAACCGAACAGGCCCGGGTTACCGATGTGAAGGCGCAGGATCGAGCGCCCTTCGGCTTCCAGTTCGTGCGCGCGCCGGCTCAGTGGACCGCGGATGTCGTAGCGCACCTGATCGAGTCGGCCGCTGACCGCGACCACCTGATTTTCCATCGAAATTCCCGCTGGCTCAGTAACTAGCCGCGATGCTAGCAGCGGCGCTGCGTCGCTGCACGCGACCGGGTGCGCATAATCGATCGCCCCAGCAAATTATCAGAAGTTGCGCCGATCGCAGCTAGAATCCCCCGATGCTGCTGACTGCCGATATCGAACATCGTCTCGCCCGCATTGGCTGGCGCGCGCAGGCATTGCCCAATGACGCGCCGGAGGCGTGGTCGATCGCGCGCGTCGTCGCGCAGCATCGTGCCGGCTATCAGCTGCACGATGGCGAGACAATGTTCAACGCGCAGCCCGCCGCACGTTTCCTCAAACGCGACTTCGATCCGACGGAACGCCCCGCGGTTGGGGATTTCGTGCTGGTCGAGGCCGGTTCACCGCCGGTGATCGAACGCCTCCTGCCGCGCCGCACGGAACTGCGGCGGGGCGCTGCCGGCGAAAGTCATCAGCGCCAGATCATCGCGGCGAACATCGACGCTGTGTTTGTGTTGAACGGGCTCGACGGCGATTTCAATCCCGCTCGCATCGAGCGGTATCTGTTGTTGATCCAATCGAGTGGCGCGCTGCCGATCGTGGTGTTGACCAAGGCCGATCAAACGAGCGATGTGGATGGCATCTTTGCCGAGCTGCGCCAGCGTGTGCCGCCGCCGCTGGAAATGTTCGCGGTGAACGCGAAATCCGCGCACAGCGTCGCGCCGTTGCTGGCATGGCTCGGGCCTGGACATACCGCCGTGCTGGTTGGCTCGTCGGGCGTCGGCAAATCCACACTGACCAACACGCTGCTCGGTCGCGAACGCATGGCGACCGCCGCCGTGCGCGAGCACGACAGTCGCGGTCGTCACACGACCACGCATCGAGCGCTGATCCAGTTGCCGTCTGGTGGCTGTCTGATCGACACGCCGGGTATGCGCGAGATAAAACTCACCGGCGAGGAAGAGCTCGATCGCAGCCAATTCGCCGACATCGACGACCTTGCGACCTCGTGTCGCTTTGGCGATTGCGGCCATGCCAGCGAACCTGGGTGCGCCGTTCGCACTGCGCTCGCCGACGGCAGTCTCGATCCGGCCCGCTGGCACAATTATCTCAAGCTGCGCGATGAACTGGCCGCGGCGGCCGATACGCTTGAAGCGCAGTTGCGCCGCAAGAGCGAAACGCGTGTTCTGACCAAGTCGCTGGGCAAGCGCCTGAGCGAAAAATACGGCGAGCGTTGACGCTCGTTGAATCAGAGAGTGGAAAAATTCCGATGTCATCGCGGCGAGCGGTTTCCTGCGCCTTCCGCGTTCGCAAACCCGGCAATCGGCGCTCGCGGCTCGTCCGTTGATCCGGCCACGTAGTCTGCTATCGTCGTGAGCACCCAGGAACTCATTGCCTGAATGGTCGAACGTCGCGAACCTTTGGAACATCATGCCGAGCTCGACCAGCGCTTGGTCGCGGCGACGCGCGGCATCCGTCTGCTCGACACAGTGAGCTGGCCAGCCTCGATCGAAATCGACTTCATTGCAGCATGGAAAGCCGGCAACGCGAAGCTGCCTACGATCAACTATCCGGCAGTGGATTTCTCGACGACGCGCGAAGAACTCGCCGCGATTGTCGCTGCAGCCGACCCGATGCTTCCGCTTGGCGATTACATCCGGCGCACTGCCGATTCCTGGCGGATCGCGACCGAGTTACTTGAGGCGATGGGCACGCCAGCCATCACCGACCATTCGGCCAAACTCTATGGTCGCCCCGACGATCGCGTTCCGGGGGCGACGCTGACCAATCTCGATGCTGCGCATCACTTCATCGCGATCGCCGACGAATACAACAGCGGTGCGGCGCTCGACGAGCTTCAGAACGAAATTTCAGCGGAAACGTTGCAGGTCGATTTGCAACTGAAGCTCGACGCGTTTTTCGGAGCGGACGTGGTCAAGGTCGAAATCGATCCCGACCTGATCGCGAAAGCGGCGGCGGGCGCGACGCGAATCCGCTTGCGCTCTGCAACCAGCTTCTCCGACTACGACCGCGATCAACTGCTTGCGCACGAGGCGTTCGTGCATTCATTGACCGCGCTTAACGGACGCGCGCAACCGAACCTGAAATCGCTGGCGCGCTCGTCGCCCCGCACCACTGCGACGCAGGAAGGCCTCGCCGTATTCGCCGAACTCATGTCCGGGTCGATCGACATCGCGCGCATGAAGCGGATTTCCCTGCGCATCCTAGGCATCGACATGGCGATAAAGGGTGCCGATTTCATCGACGTTTTTCGTTTCTTCATGGACGCGGGCCAGAAGGAGACCGACAGTTTTTCGTCGGCGCAGCGCGTGTTTCGCGGCGCGCCGGTGACTGGCGGCTCGGCATTCACCAAGGATGCGGTTTACCTGCGCGGACTTCTATCCGTCCACACGTTTTTCCACTGGGCGCTGAAGAACCAGCGCATGGGGCTGTGCCGCAACCTGTTTGCAGGCAAGCTTGCATTGCACGATGTGATCGCTCTGGAGCCGTGCTTCGATAACGGATACATCGCGCAGCCGCGTTACCTGCCGCCCTGGGTGCAGCATGCGCACGGTTTGGCCGGCATCCTTGCGTTCTCGCTGTTCGCCAACCAGATCAGGCTCGATCATGTGAAGGCCGAGGATCTGTTGCTGGGACTGTAGGTTTTTCTCCGTCCCATCCAGAACAACCAGTAGCCCTCATTCCTTCAAATAGGCGTCGTCATTCCGGCGCAGGCCGGAATCCAGTTTCGCAATACGGTGCCCACGAACTGGATCCCGGCCTGCGCCGGGATGACAAATTGTTCAGAGGTCTGCCATGGGAGTGCTTGCGGGGCTTGCACCGTGCACGACGATGCGTTTCCATGCGTGTTCCTGTTTGCCGGAGAACTGCCCGTGAGAACGACCCTGATCGCCGCTTCGCTACTCATCGTGTTGGCTTCCGGCGCGGCCTGCGCGGAGGAAACAACGGCGCAGATGATCCAGCCTCTGCTGCCGCAAATCACCACTTGGCGGCGTGACTTGCACGAGCATCCAGAGCTCAGCAACCGCGAAGTCCGCACCTCCAAATTCGTTGCAGCCGAACTGAAGAAGTTCGGTCTCGACGTGCGCACCGATATCGCGCACACCGGCGTGGTCGGCATCCTCAAGGGTGGCAAGCCGGGGCCGAAGCTCGCAATCCGTGCAGACATGGACGCGTTGCCGGTCACCGAGGAAGTTGACCTTCCATTTGCGTCCAAGGCCAAGGGCGAATACATGGGCAAGCAGGTCGGCGTGATGCACGCCTGCGGCCACGACGCACACACCGCGATGACACTCGGCATTGCCGAGGCGATGTCGAAGATCAGGAAGGACCTGCCCGGCGAAGTCATGTTCATTTTCCAGCCAGCCGAAGAGGGCGCGCCTGCGGGTGAGGAAGGTGGCGCACCCTTGATGGTCAAGGACGGCGTATTCAAGGATTTCAAGCCAGACGCGGTGTTCGGCATGCACGTGGTCAGCGCGCTGCCGGTCGGCACCGCCGCGGTGCGCGCGGGCGGCATGATGGCCAGTTCGGACACATTCCGCATCACGGTGCATGGCCGACAGAGCCATGGCGCAACGCCTTGGAAAGGCGTCGATGCAATCGTCACCGCGGCCGAGATCGTGACCAGCGCACAGACCATCGTCAGCCGCCAGCTCGATATCAACAAGGACCCGGCCGTGATCACGTTCGGTGTGTTCAATGGTGGCCAGCGCTTCAACATCGTGTCCGATACCGCGCATCTGGAAGGGACCGTGCGCACGTTCGACCCGGACATGCGCAAGCAGGCGCTGGCGAGTCTGAACACCATCGCAGAGCATGTTGCCGCCGCGAACGGCGCCACCATCGACGCGCAGATCCCGACCGATGGCAGCAATCCGGTGAACTACAACGATCCTGCGCTGACGGTCCGCGTTCGGGCGAGTCTCGAGAAGGCCCTCGGCAAGGATCACGTCAGCGAAGCGCAGCGCTGGACCGCATCCGAGGATTTTCCGCAGCTCGCGCTCAGCGTGCCTGCGCCAAGCGTGTATTTCTTCGTCGGCGCGACACCGGCAGGACAAGATCCGGCGACCGCACCGACCAACCATTCGCCCAAGTTCTTCCTGGATGAAGGCGCACTCAGCATTGGCAGTGAGGCGATGCTGCAGGCGAGTCTCGACTATCTTGGTTATCAGACAGCGCCCTGACATTTCATCGCCCGCGAAGGCGCGGAAAAATAGACCGAAAGGCACGCCAAGGCGCGTGCCTTTCGCTCATGGCATGGGAATTGCGCCCTGACTTCGATCGATCGGCATGAGCCGGTCACCCACAGCGACAACATCGGTACCGACATCGCGCTCGCGGCGGCGACGTCCGCGCGCGTGCGCGACCTGATCGCCGAGGCGGGCCTCGTGCACACGCAGATTCCCGATTCGACACGACGCTTTTTCTCCTACATTGCGGGTGCGCCGCACGGTGTCGATCTCGGCTGGGATGGCATGCAGCGGCTGGAGCAGGGCTGGAAACCGTATCCGCCGCGCGCTGCGCTCAACGATGTCGAGACGATGGCCAGCACCGCTGCGGAAATGGCTGCGTGGTATCGCGAGGCGCTGAGCTGCCGCTTATTCGAGAAGGCCGAAACCTTGCGGGAATTCAAGCGCATCCAGGCCATGGCCGATGCCTTGCCGCTGATGGTTCCGGCCGACACCGTCGCCTACGGCAAAGGCGGCAGCATCGACTGGGAGGATTTCCACTGCCTCAACGTGGCCGGACAGATGATCGTGCGCGACGTGCCGGTCACATTCTGCTTCACGATCAACTGGACCGGCCCGGATGCTGGCGTCGCGGCGATGTTCGGCAAGTTTCGCGAGTTGACCCAGAAGGCGCGCGCCGCCGCAACGCCGTCGCCGTCTGCGCCGCCAGCGCCACCGGTCGGGATCCGAGAGCGTTCCGACGCGATGTTCAAAGCACGACTGCAATGTCTGCCGACCCCTGCGGCTGGCACGCTACATGCTTTGTGGTCTTCCGCGGTTCTTGAGACCACTTACTTTCCAGCAGGTAGCCCCATGTCCACTCGATTCAGCAATACCCTCCGTCCGCTTGCATCCTTGATCGGATGCGCGCTCGCATCGGCAGCATTCGCGGCCACGCCCACCTTCCAGGATCGCACCTGTCCTGTGCGGCTCGACGGCACGCGGTTGGGAGCGGATTTGACGCCGGGTGGCAGCTCCTTGCGCAACACGATCGCGTATGAGCCATCCACGCATCTTTATCACCTGTGGGTGCTGGCAAACGACGACACCAATTTTCCGACCACATCGGCGCTGCCCTATTTCACCCACGCGACCTCGACCGATGGCCTGCATTTCACCAACGACGGCACCCTCCACTACGAAATCGGCAGCGCCGATTGGACGTCTTTCGGCTCTTCGATTGATCCGCCGCTGGACTTCGTGCGCGCCGCATTCAACGACGAAAGTGGCACCTGGAAGCTGTTCGCATGGACCGAAAACGTCACCAACAATGGCGGCCCCGATGTCGGCCTTTACAACTACAACACCAGCGTCAACGATTTCGGCGGCGTGGCGAGCAACACTTACGCCCTGCACCAGGGCCCGCTCAATTCGCCGTTGGCCGGCAACCATGTGGGCACATTCGGGCTCGTCGACGGCAAGCTGTACCTGCGCGTTGATTCGGAACCAGGCACGTTCGGTGGAAGGGGCGGCGGCATCGGCCAGCTGGATTACACCGACGCGGTCCCGCCATCCACATCGGCGAGCTGGGCGAAGCAGACCTCTTCGTCGGCACGCCGTACTGCTGGTTCCTGAACACGTCCGTTTGCGGCACCGTGGCGGATCCGCGTATTCCTGCCTACGTGCATAACGTCGGGCGCACCTTGCGCCAGAGCGACGGCACACTTGCTTCGTATTACACGTTCCGCAATGCGACCACATACGCCCGTACAGACAAACAGGTCTGGTCGGTCGCGTCCACCGACAACGGCGCAACATGGTCTGCTCCAGCCGGCGTATTCGCCTACGCAAATGCATTGACGATCGATGGCGCGCCGCTGGCTGAAGGGGACGTCGGAAACTTTGGTTCGGTCGAAAGCGTGCAACAGCCCAATATCTGCCGCATGTATTTCAGCACCAAGGACGCTGACGGACATTTCGTCTTGGTCTCGGCCAGCACCGGCAGTAGCTGCGACGCGCTGTTTGCTGACGGATTCGAGGGCTGTGGCGACTGAAGAACGGGGTTGTCTGGCTAAACGCGGCAACCCCGCGTTCAGCCAGAGAATGGAAAACTGTTACGGAGTTGACACTAAAGGACAGTTTCCATGAACGATACGGCCACCCTCAACGATTTGATCGAAGTGCTGAACGACGGCATGACGTTCTACAAGGAAGCGTCGGAAAAGGTCACGCGGGACGACCTGAAGGCGTTGTTTGCGCGCATGGCGTTGCACAAGGCAGCCATTGCGGCAGATTTGCAGCGCAAAGTGGCACAGCAGGGCGAGAGCGTTGCCGACGGCGGCACTTTTTTTGGCGCCATCCTCAAGGCGTACAGTGAAATGCGCACCACGCTGGCGTCCGATACCGGCTATGCGTACATCGCGTCGCTGGAGGAGTTCGAGGATCGGATCCTGCACGGTTTCCGCGATGCAGTGGAGAAATCCGAAGATCCCAAAGTCCGCGAAATCGCGTTGCGCCACATTGCGCAAGTGACGCAGGACCACAACGAAATGCGCGACCTGAAAAAAGCCGGGCAAGCGAGTTAAAGCGTTCCTGCGCGAGCGCGGAACCGCGTAGCTGCGGACGCGCTTGCGTGATTTGCACTTCTGCATCGCGTCGAGTCGCAGTTAACCAATTCGTTTGGGCGATACGAAGCCCAATGCCTGGTTGAGCCGACTGGTCACGACTTGCGCGATGCTATAGTCAGGCGCGTTGCCGCATGCGGTTCCCTGCGGCCTTCTCCCCTGCCGCAGCGATCATGTCGACCATCGAAGAACTGAAAAAGGCCGCGCTCGAATACCACCGTCGCGCGCCGGCCGGAAAGATCAAGGTCAGTGCCACCAAGCCGGTCGTGACGCAGCGCGAACTCTCGCTTGCGTATTCGCCGGGTGTCGCCGCCGCGTGCGAAGAGATCGTGCGCGATCCGACCGAGGTCGCGAATCTCACCGCGCGCGGGAATCTCGTTGCGGTGATCACCAACGGCACCGCGGTGCTCGGGCTCGGCAACATCGGCCCGCTCGCGGCCAAGCCGGTGATGGAAGGCAAGGGCATGCTGTTCCAGAAGTTCGCCGGCATCGATGTGTTCGACATCGAGATCGACGAGAACGACCCGGACAAGTTGGTCGACATCATCGCCAGCCTCGAACCGAGTTTCGGAGGCATCAACCTCGAAGACATCAAAGCACCCGAGTGTTTCTACGTCGAGCGCAAGTTGCGCGAGCGCATGAAGATTCCGGTATTCCACGACGACCAGCACGGCACGGCGATCATCGTCGGCGCGGCGCTGGTCAATGCGCTGCACGTGGCGGGCAAGGATATCGGCTCCATCAAGCTGGTTTCGACCGGTGCCGGCGCGGCCGGCCTTGCGTGCCTCGACATGCTGGTCAGCCTCGGCGTGAAGATGGAGAACATCTGGGTTGCCGATCGTCTGGGTGTGGTCTGGAAAGGCCGTTTCGAGGAAGTCGACGAGAACAAGGCGCGTTACGCGCGCGATACGAGCGCGCGCGTACTCGACGAAATCATCGATGGCGCCGATGTGTTCCTCGGCCTGTCCGCACCCGGCGTTTTGAAACCCGCGATGGTCGCGCGCATGGCCGAGCGGCCAATTATTCTTGCGCTCGCCAATCCGACGCCCGAAATCCTGCCGGAAGAAGCGCGCGCCGTTCGCCCCGACGCAATCATCGCGACCGGTCGTTCGGACTATCCGAACCAGGTCAACAATGCGTTGTGCTTCCCGTACATTTTCCGCGGCGCGCTGGATGTCGGTGCAACGACGATCAACGAAGCGATGAAAGTCGCCTGCGTGCACGCGATCGCCGAACTCGCGCGGCGCGAGGCCAGCGAGGTCGCCGCGCGCGCGTACGGCGGCAAGACGATGTGCTTCGGGCCTGACTACATCATTCCGCAGCCGTTCGATCCGCGCCTGATCGT
Organism: Lysobacterales bacterium; assembly: GCA_038237055.1. Taxonomy (GTDB): domain Bacteria; phylum Pseudomonadota; class Gammaproteobacteria; order Xanthomonadales; family Rhodanobacteraceae; genus Dokdonella_A. The sequence continues at coordinate 37,693 of JBBRZD010000002.1, forward strand.
GCAACTTGCGCCGGCAGTCGCGAAGGCCGCAATGGAATCGGGCGTGGCGACGCGGCCG
>JBBRZD010000003.1:0-31168 GCA_038237055.1 Lysobacterales bacterium
ATCGAGCCGGGTGAAACGGTGTTGATCGATGTGCCGATCAACGTGATGAACGGCGATTTCCACAATGTAGTCGCGACCCTTGGTCCCGCACCATCGGGCATCACCTACGACGTGTCGACCGCGACTCTGGGCACCATCACGGCAGGTGGTACGGCAACGGCACACTTCCAGATCAAGGCCGATGCCGCGGCGACCTGCGTCACGCCGTTCACGTTGCCGATTGATGTTACCTCCGACGATGGCAATACGTCTGGAACGATCGCGTCGAACATCGGCGCACCAGGCACATTCCCGCCGACTGATGTGCCGGTTGCGGTTCCGGACAATTCCCCGGCCGGTGCGAGCTCGGTCATAAATGTCACGCAGGCATTCAACCTCACCAGCCTTGCGGTCCATGTGGATCTGCCGCATACCTGGGTCGGCGATCTAACCATCACGCTGACGAGTCCGACGGGAACGACGGTGACCTTGCTGGATCGACCGGGTGTACCCGCCACGGTTGCTGGCTGCAACAACAACGATATCCACGTGACGTTTGCCGACGGTCAGTCTGATCCGGAAAGCACATGTACAGGCAATTCGGCCGATCCATGGGGTGTCACCGACGCAGCACCTGCGACGCCATTGTCGGTCTTGGCTGGCGAGACCACCCTGGGTAACTGGACGTTGACGGCAGTCGATGGAGCGAGTGGCGATATCGGTTCGATCGTCAGCTGGAGCCTTATCCCGACACCGGGGTTCTCCGGAACATGCACGGTTTGCCTGGATGCATCCGACATCATCTTCAAGGATGGCTTCGACGTAGCGGCGCCGTAAATTATTGGGTGATTCACGAACGGTCGGGTTCATAGCCCGGCCGTTTTTTTTGCGTGCGCCTGAAGCTGTTCCTTGCCCGCATGCGCTCGGGAATCCCTTGAAACGTGCGATATCTGAGTTTTTCGCCAAGGGTATACGCGGCCTTCCGCCGCAATGAATCAATCGAGATAGCTACGCTTTGGGTCTCCGCGTACTTGGTTTACCCCGACGATGTCTGGTCCGAAACCTGCGAATGAGCTTCCGACGACATCGCGAGCGAAGTGCAGAAGGCGATGAAGGCGACGATCCACAAGGACGGAGCACCAACCGCCATCGTGTGCTGACGTGCAGCGTGCGACAAGTTTTCATTGCGCGTTGTTTCAAGCGCACGCAATCTGCTTGGTCAGTTCGCCGTCTAGAGAACGACCTGGTCGATCATCAGTGTGATCGCTTCCTTCGCATGCACGTCGACAGGCGTCGACAGTTTTTGCAGGTCGCCGCTTTGCGGCAATGCGTTGCCGGACTTGGACACGCGCGCGCCAATCACGACCTGCGGGAACATCGACAGTTTCATCGTCGGCAACATGCCCATGCTGTCGTCGAGCGTGACGGTTAACGGCAGCTGGCTTGCCTTGAGGCGCTGGATCGCGAGTGGCATCGGCGGCCCGCTGGCGGCCCGGGCGAACACGAACAAAGTAGCATTCGCATCGATCTGGTCTTTCAGCTTTGGATCGAGTGAGACGTTCACGGTCAGCCGCGGCGCGCTCTCGACCGGTGCGGGCTTTTCGGAAGCAGCTTCGGTCGCTGCAGCTTCTGTGGGAGCGGCTTCAGCCGCGATGCTTTTCGGTTGCCTTTCCATCGGCGGCGGAAGCATCTTGCCGTCACGCAACGCCTCTGCATTCGCGATCTGGTTCTTCACGCTGTCAGCGACATCCGAGGTGGCATCGAGCAGCGGAAGCAGGGTCTTCCAACGCGCGATCGCCGCATCGTACTGCTTAGACTGGTAGTCACTGATGCCGAGCAGCCACAGCGCACGCTGATTTTTTGCATCGGTTTTCAGTACGCCTTCGAGCAGGCTGCGCGATTCGCCTTCGATGCGGTGACCGGGCGCGAGCAAGGCCAGCGCCTGCGCGTACTCGACGGTGACTGCCGGGTTGTCTTTGGCGAGTTCATGCGCATGCTTGTACGCGTCGAGTGATTCTGCGGCGCGATTCATCGCCAGATAGGCGCGACCCAACAGGCCCCAGCCTTCGGCATCGTCCGGATGTTCTTTCAGGCGATTCGCGAGCGCGGTGATGGCTTCAGCCATCTCCGGACCGTGGTCCGCATCGGCAGGCGGCGCAGTGCGCGTAACGAGGTTCGCCGGATCCAGCGCCTGCGGTGCGCCGACCAAGCGGTACAGCAGCATCGCAGATGCCGGCAACAGCAACGTGACCAGCAGTAACGCTACGAACGCGGTGCGCGAGGGAGCAATGCTCCCCACATCGGTCGTCGCCGCGTTCGCATTCGTCTGCAGCGCGGCGCGCTTCGTTGAATATTCGTCAGCATCGATGACGCCTGCACCCAGCGCTTCATCGAGCGCACGCTGTTGACGCGCGGTGCCGTCGACACGGACGCCGCGTCGATGGCGCAACAGCGGCATGAGGACGAACGCGAGTGCTGCGACGATCATCAGCGCCGCAATCGGAAGGAACATTGCCATTACCAGTCGTCCTCGACGTCGCTTGCTGGGCGCACGCTGGCGCTGGTGTTGATGCGCGCGCGTTTGCGCACGGTGAGGAAGACCACACCGCCGCCGGCGGCGAGCGCGAGCAGCGGACCGAACCAGAGTAGCCAGGTGCCGCCGCGCAAGGGTGGGTCGTACAGCACGAAATCGCTGTAGCGTGCAGTGAGCCAGGATTTAATCTCGTCGTCGCTCTTGCCCGCTTGCATCTGCTGGAACACGTCGCGACGCAGATCCGCGGCGAGTGGCGCACCGGAATCGCTCAGGCTTTCGTTCTGGCAGACAAGGCAGCGCAACTGCTTCGCCAATGTCTGGAAACGAAGTTCTTCGGCGTGGTCCTTGAAGGGCAGTGGGTCGACGGTGGCGTATGCGAATGAGCACAGCAGGGTAAGGATCATGCACACCATCCCCACCCAAACCCTCCCCTTGAAAGGGAGGGCTTTAGAGCGATCTCGCGTCTTGAAGGGGAGGGCTTCAGAGCGATAGCGCGGCTTGAAGGGAAGGGTTTCAAGACATCTCTTCAGGACGCGTTTCATCGTGCCCCCTTCTGCATCGCGGCGATACGTGGCAGTAGTTCGGCGGTGATGACCTTGGACGTGATCGGGCTGATGTACTTGTAGCGCACGATGCCCTCGGCATCGACGAGGAAGGTTTCGGGTGCGCCGGTCACACCGAAGTCGATCGCGACATTGCCGGGCACGTCCGCGATGATTACGTCGTACGGATCACCGAACTGCGCGATCCAGCGCTGACCTTCGGCTGGCTCGTCGCGGTAGTCGAAGCCGACCAGCTTGATACCCAGCCGCTTGCCTTCCTGCATCAGGATCGGATGTTCGTCGCGACAGGCGAAACACCAGCTCGCGAAAACGTTGAGTAAATACGGTTGGCCGGCGAGTTCCTTGCTGTCGAGGTGTTTCGTCGGATCGTTGAGCAATGGCAGCGAGAACGCCGGTGCCGGTTTGCCGATCAACGGCGAAGGCACTTCTCGCAGGTCGTGCGTGCCACTCCACCAGATACCGAATCCGAGGAGGGCGAGCAAGAGTACAAAACCGGCGAACGGCAGCAGTCGCGCATTCATGCAAAGCCCTCCCCTTCAAGGGGAGGGTTGGGTGGGGATGGTGTTGGACGCGCGGCACGGGCCAAGCTGGTGTTGTCTTTGGCGTCTGTTGCAGGCAGAGGAAGCGCAAGGAATCGCCGGTCGGCCGCTGCAATGAATCCGCCCAGCATCATGAACAACGCACCGAGCCAGATCCAGCGCACGAACGGCTTCACGTAGACGCGTACTGCCCATGCACCGTCGTCTCCCACGGGCTCGCCGAGTGCGACGTAGATATCGCGGAACAGGCTTGGATCGATCGCAGATTCGGTTTGCGGTTGCTGGTTGCGCGTATAGATGCGTTTCTGCGGATGCAAGGTTGCGACGACAACATTGTCCTTCAGCACGCTGAGCGTGCCTTGCTGCGCAGTGAAGTTCGGGCCTTGTGCCTGCGTGACGCCGTCGAACCGGAAGCTCAGCGCTCCGATTTCGATGGTCTGGTTCGGCGCGAGTCGCACATCCTTCTCGACGCTGGTCGCCTCGACGATCAGCACACCGGCAAGAAACACCGCGACGCCGAAATGCGCACAGATCATGCCGAGCATTTCCGGCGTGTAGCGCTGACCGCGCGGTGCGTTACGCCAGCGCGAGATCGCGTACAGCACGATGCCGATGCCGACCCAGAGCGATGCAGCGACACCAGCGATCGCCTTCCACGGGAGGTCGCGCGCAACGAGCCATGTTGCACCGGCTGCGATGATTGCGACGATGAATGCGGGTCGCAATGCTTTCGCGGCAGTGCCGAGATTGCCGGCGCGCCAGCGCAACATCGGGCCGAACGGCAACAACAGCACGACGGGGAGCATCAGCAACACAAACATGAAACCGAAGTAGGGCGGTCCGACGGAAATGCGGCCGAGGTTGAACGCATCGCCGAGCATCGGATACAGCGTTCCGAGCAGAACCATTGCAGCCATGCAGGTAAACATCAGGTTGTTGATCAACAGCGCGGTGTCGCGCGAGACCGCAGCGAACGGTTCGCCGCCGGAAACCTTCGGTGCACGCACTGCGTACAACAACAACGAGCCACCAATCACGATCGCAAGGAAAGTCAGGATGAACAGCCCGCGCTTGGGATCGCTCGCAAACGAGTGCACGCTGGTCAGGACGCCCGAGCGCACGAGGAAGGTGCCGAGCAGGGACAGCGAGAACGCGAGGATCGCGAGCAGCAAAGTCCAGGCACGGAACGAGCCACGTTTTTCGGTGACGGCTTGCGAGTGGATCAACGCAGTGCCGATCAGCCACGGCATGAAGGACGCATTCTCAACCGGATCCCAGAACCACCAGCCACCCCAGCCGAGTTCGTAGTACGCCCACCAGCTTCCAAGCGCGATGCCGAGGGTGAGGAATCCCCAGGCGACATTTGTCCACGGCCGCGCCCAGCGCACCCAGCGCACATCGAGTTCGCCGCCGAGCAGCGCCGAAATCGCAAACGAAAACGCGACCGAGAAACCGACGTAGCCGGTGTAAAGCATCGGCGGATGCATGATCAAGCCCGGATCCTGCAGCACCGGATTGAGATCGTTGCCATCCAGCGGTATCGGCAGTTCGCGCAGGAACGGATTGGAGGTCAGCACCGTGAACAACAGGAAGCCGAAGCTGATGAAGCCGAGCACGCCAAGCACGCGTGCGATGAATTCATCCGGCAGGCGACGCGAAAACGCGGCGACCGCCACCGTCCACACGTTGAGGATCAGCACCCACAGCAGCAACGAACCTTCGTGCGCGCCCCAGACGGCGGAAAACCTGTAATACCAGGGCAGCAGCGAGTTTGAATTTTCGGCGACGTAGCGCACCGAAAAATCCTGCGTGATGAAGGCATACGTCAGGATCGCAAACGCGAGCACGACGAAGACGGCCTGACCTGCAACGGCCGGTCGCGCAACGGAAATCAGCGCGCGGTTGCCGAGCTGCGCGCCGAGGATCGGCAGCACGCACTGCGCGAGCGACAGCATAAGCGCGAGGATCAGTGCGAACTGGCCAATCTCGGGAATCAAGGATTGCCTCCCGTGGGTGTCGTCGCATCCGCGTGATCGAGATGCGCCTGTTTGGCTTTCGCGATCGCGTCGGCGACTTCCTTCGGCATATAGGTTTCGTCGTGCTTGGCCAGTACTTCGGTCGCAACGAAGCGACCGTTCTGCAATGCGCCGCTTGCGACGATGCTCTGACCTTCGCGGAAGAGATCGGGAAGGATGCCGGTGTACTCCACTGGCATGTCCTTGAAGCGATCGGTGACCACGAAATCGACTTTGAGCGAATCGCTCGCGCGCTTGATGGATTTCTCCAGTACCACACCGCCGAGGCGAAAGCGCGATGCGACCGGTGCGCGACCCGCTTCGATCTCGCTGGGCGAAAACAGATACGTCATGTTCTGCTGCAGAGCGAGCACGGTGAGACCGCCGGCGATCGCGACGGCGGCAAGCACAAGCGAGATCACGATCAGGCGCCGCCGTCGTGTGGGCGTCATGATTTGGCCTCGCGCGCGTCGCGCCGCTTCAGGCGGCCGCGGATATCGGCGAGTAGGCGTTTGCGCTGTGCGAGCGGAGCCACTGCTTCCAGCGCGAGCACGATGATGAACACGGCATAGGACGACCAGACATAAGCGCCGTAGCCGCCCATCGACAGAAATTCACTCACGAAAGATATCCGCGTGACATGGGGAAACATGCAGCCTAGCAAATTTGCCCGTTCAAACGTGTTTTATCGTGGCGGCGAAACGTCGCGCGCAGGAACTGCTCCTGCGCGCGACGCAATGGTTGCTATGGATTGGTGAGGTCAAAACCGTTCTTGAAGATCACATCGCTGAACGGCGCGACCCGTAGCGTCGCGAACATCTGCTTGCCACGGCGATCCGCTGGCGCTGTTTCGAAAAAGCGCACGTCGCCGGCAACCGAGAATGTACCGTCACCTGCGCTGGAAATGCCCCAGAAGCCCGAATGTCGCGAGCGGGCGCCGCCGACCGTGTCCGAATATGCGTAGCCGCGCCACGAATTGATCGCTCCGGTGCTGGGGTCGATTACGGCGACTTCACCGTCTACATTGTCTTCAGGGCACGGCTGTCCCACGACACAGATAGTGCCGCTGCCATAAATATTCAGCCCTGCCACGCCGAGGAGACCGCCGGAATAGACGATGTCGGTCGGATAGTCCGCGCGGATGGTCGTGAAGTGCCATCCTTGCGAGCAAGCAAAAGCGTTGGTTTCGTTGCTACCGCCGTAGAATACTTTGCCAAAGTTGCCGAAGGCGTTCACGGCTGTGCCGTCGCCTTCAAGCTTGAGGATCGCGATACCGTTGCGGCATGCTAGTTCCACGTCGGCGAGCAGGAATATGTCATCGTTGACGCTTGTGCCGAATCCTGCGCTGGCAGCGATCTTCTGCCCTCCACTTTGGGCGCCGATACCTTCGGTGGTGTAAATGCCATTGGTTGCGAAACTCGTCACCGGCGTGCCGCCCGGGTTGACGCTCGCGGCGAATGCATCCCATCCGGCTGGCCAGCCTATCGTTCCCGGATCCGGGCCAGGATGCCACCTCGACCCGGATACGTAGATACGCGGCACCGTGCCGCCCAATGACCGCCCGCCAATGGCTATACCTGCGAGCTGGCAGTAGTCGCCGGACGAACAAACGCCGCCAAACGCGGGTTCCATCACATCGGTCTGGCTCGTCAACGTGCCGGTGCTTTCGACTTTGTAGCGGGCGTAGCGTGGACGGTACACGCCATCAACGATCCCGGTACCTGCATAAACGAGCGTCAGGGTCTCCGGAAGCGACTGGTTCGAGTAGACGGCGACGCCGCCACCGTAGACCGTGCGCGAGTTGTCGTTTGCATAAGCATCGGCATCGACTGTGGTCACGCTTTGCAGCGAGCCATCGGTACCGAATACGTAGACTTCGGCCGCGGGAACGGCGAACACCTGCGGCACCGGCGGATTGCCAACCGGTCGAATGTGGAAGCTCTCGGTGTCGGCAAGAACGTAAACACGATCGCCAAACCGATAGATGCCCTTGACGTCCTTGACGTCGCCGCACCAGCCTGCGCTGTCGCAAGGCGCGATGACGTACTGATTGCCAAAATAGCCATTGGCACCCGCATTGCTCCAGGCTTGGCGAACGCCGGCGTGGTTGTAGTGCACCAGACCGATTTTCGCGTGCCCGGAGGCGGTACCCGCACCCGGAACGACGCCAGCGACGATCACATCGCCGTTGTCGCCTTGCGCGATTTTTTGGCCACGCCTGAAGTCGTAGCCGCTCGCGAAATTATCAGCGCCCATCAGGCCGCCGATCCAGGTTGGATCGGGGACATAAGGGGCAGCATGAGCGCCGGTGCAGATGGCGCCAATTGAAAGTATTGCGGCGAGAGCGCCAAAGGCCCGCCCGCGCCATACATTTGCAGCAATAAAACGTATCACGGCTTTCTCCTTGCGATAAATGCGGCACAGGGGCCGCTTCACAAGGGGATACGCGGGTTTAGCGTCATACCGGACATGGACGCGAAAATCCCGATCTGGACGCGAGAGGTGGGGGTCGCTAATCGCCCATGCGCCGGGGTGGTTCAGCGAGCGCGATCGTGCGGACCCAGTCCTTTCCGGCATCCAGTTCCAGCAGGCCCACGCGAGTGCGCACCAAGAGGCTGCCGAAGAACCACAGATGTGTCGCCAGCGCCATTGCTAGCAACGGCCACAACATGCCCGAATCGATTTTTGACGGACCGATCAGGCGCACGCTCTGGCCCTGATGCAGCGTATTCCACCAGTTCACCGAGAAATGGATGATCGGCAGATTGATCACACCGATCAGCGCGAGGAAGCCGGCTGCGCGGGCTGCCTGTCGACGATCCTCGATCGCCGCATGCAGGCCGATCACGCCGAAGTAGAGGAACAGCAGGAACAGTTCCGAGGTCAGCCGCGCGTCCCAGGTCCACCATGTGCCCCACATCGGCTTGCCCCAGATCGAACCAGTGACGAGCGTGATGAACGTGAACGCGGCGCCGATCGGCGCACTCGCCATCGCCAGCACTTCGCTGAGTTTGATGCGCCAGACCAGCGCGACGAAAGCATTCGCGGCCATGAACAGATACGCAAACAGACCCATCCACGCGCACGGCACGTGGATGAAGATGATGCGATAGGCATCGCCTTGCTGGTAGTCGCGCGGTGCGAGCACAAGACCGCCGTACAACGCGACCGCGCCGAGTGCCAGCGCGATGCCGTAGCACCAAGGTGCGATCTTGCCCGCGACGCGGTATGCGGTCGGCGGCGCGCCGAATTTGTGGAACCAGAGCATGAGCGCGTTCATGAGAGTGAGATTCTAAGCGCTGCCGCGCATGCAAGGGGCGCCAATACCAGCGCAAGGACCAGCGCGGCGCCCAACCAAAGCAGCGGCGCGAGAAACGGCAAGCCTGCCTGAGCCGCATTGCAGGCGCCTGCGCCGAAGATCAACACCGGCACGTAAAGCGGCAGAACGAGCAACGCGACCAGCATGCCGGAGCGATGCATGCCAACCGTCAGAGCGACGCACACGGCACCGAGCAGGCTCAGCAGCGGCGTTGCGAGCAGCAGCGAAGCCGGGAGCACCCAGCGCACCGGCTCGGCGATATGCAGCAGCTCGCCCAGCAGCGGCGCAATCACGATCAACGGCAATGCAGTGGTCAGCCAGTGCACTGCAATCTTGCAGGCGAGCAGCAGCGACAAGGGGTGCGGCGACAGCACCAGCTGCTCCAGCGAGCCGTCTTCGTAGTCACTGCGGAACAAGGTGTCGAGTGCAAGCAGGCCCGCCAGCAGCAATGCGACGAAAACCACGCCGGCGGCAATTCGCCGAAGATTCTCCGGCTCTGGCCCGAGCGCGAGCGGAAACAGGGAGACGACGATCAGCGCGAACAGGATCGGGTTCAGCGCATCGCCGCGCCGACGCCAGACGAGTGTAAGGTCGCGACGGATCAGTGCAGCGCAGGCGGCGGAGGTCGAGCCCGACTTCATGCCTCACCTCGCGGTTCCGCGATCGATGCGGCGGCGCTCATCGGAGGCGATCCGTCATATTCGCTCTGACGCAAAGGAATCCGGCGTGGCGTACCCGATGTATAGGCATACGCGCCGTGCGAAGTAATCAGCGCAGCACCGCCACGGTTCGCATGATTCTCCAGCAGGCGATTGACCAGACGGATGCCGTCGAGATCAAGGTTCGCATAGGGCTCGTCGAGCAACCACAAGCCGACCGGCGCCAATAGCACGCGCGCGAGCGCGACGCGCTTCTTCTGGCCGGCAGATAGTTGTCGAGTCGGCACGTCCGCATAGCCTTCCAGACCCACACCCGCCAGCGCGGTCGCAGGCGAAAGGCCGCTACGCATGCCGTGCAAGCCTGCGGCGAAGCGCAGGTTTTCCATTGCCGTCAATTCCGGCTTCAGCCCGGATTGATGGCTGAGCAACGCGACTTGCGGTGAGAGCCGCGCCAGCGTCAACGGTTCGCCGTTCAAGCGGATTACACCTGAGGTCGGCGCAAGCAGGCCCGACAGAACGCGCAACAGCGTGGACTTGCCGGCGCCGTTGTCGCCTTCTATCAAGACCACTTCAGCGGCGTGCAACGCGAAATCGAGCGGCCCGAAAATGGGTTCGTCGTTGCGCGCAAACGCGAGCGCATGCGCTTCGAGCAGGGCGGGGCGGTCGTGGAAATCGGAAGAGGGCATGCCGCGCGCATGCTAGCGGCATGCGCGCGGCAACACCATGCGGCATCTGCCGCTGGTTCCCTGCATGGAAGCGGGGTGGTCTTCGGCGAGGCGCGGCAGCGCTCGCTTGTTCCGCCGTTCTACTCGAATTTGTCGGCGAAGATCAGGTCCGACTGCAGCCTTGTGATGATGCCATCGGTGTCACTCGTGCTGTCCAGTGACGTACCGACCAGTACGGGCCGGCCACTATCGATCACCAGGTCGCTGAATCCGCTGTCAGTGCTCAGGCCGCCGCCGCTCGTGGGCGTTTTGTAGAACCGTGTCGCGACGAGGGGTGCGAAGTCGGTGTCTTCCGAGCCGTCGGCGAGCAGGCGGGTGACAATGGCGCTGTAGCTGTTGTCGCTGGTGTTGTTGAAGCGACCCGTGAGCACGATGCTGCCGTCGCTGCGAACGGCTAAGCGCGTGCGTGCAGTGCCGTAGCTGTTGTCGGTGTCGGTGACGTCGAGAGGACTCACGTAGTTGTAGAGATAGGTCGGCAGGCCGCCGCCGACGAAGCTCGTATCCAGCGCGAGGGATGTCGGGTTGCCGCCACCATCGCGCTGGATGAGAATGCGGTTCACGGCGATACGCTGGCTCGCCACGCCGGCGAGGACGACCCGATTTGGGCCCGCAAGCGCAGCATCGGAGGCGAGGTCGATCAGTGATCTATTGCCAGCCGGCACGTCGAATGCAAATGCGCCCGAGTCGCTGAAGTCGGAAGCCACGGTGAGCGACGGCGAGATGATGCGTGCACCGAAATCAGCGTCGGTAGGTGAGATCAAGGTGCTGCCGACGACGAGGTAGTAGCCGCCACGCAGACTCAGAATCTTGTTGCCGACGGCGTCCTGGTTCGCCGTGAACAGATCGCTCACGCGGGCGTCGTAGGATCCGTCGGCATTCAGGCGGATGACCCCCCACTTCACACCGACGCCGTTTTCGTTAATTGTGGTGCCGGCCACGACTATCCTGCCGTTGGCATCGGTCGTCACCGATGTGGGTCGATCCTTGGTGTATTTATGCACTGGCCCGGCCATATATTCGAAACCGGCGCTGGTGCCGCCGTCACCCGCGAAGGTGGTATCGATGCTGCCGTCCGCCTTGAAGCGGACGATACCGAAGTCCTCCAGGCCGGCTGGCCCAGGCGTTGCACCGACAACCACGATGCGCCCCTGCGCATCGATCGTCATGTCGGCGACTCGACTGAGCCCGGCATCGATCAACACTTGGCCGGCCACGCCAAAACTGCCCATGCGCTCGCCGTTCGAATCGAATTTGGCCAGCCCGATTTTCGCGCCGGCTATGCCCCCCGGAACGGACATACAGAAGATGAGCGTGCCGTCGGCATTGCGCGCGACAGCAATACCCTTTTCGTTGAGCCCACTGAAATCGAGGCGTTCCCAGCCGGGAACCCAGTTGCTCATTGGCGCGAAGGTCGGATCCACATCGCCATCGCCGGCGAGCAACGCCGGTGGTGCGATGGACAAGGCAATGGCAAACAGGGTTGAGGTCAGCGGTGCGTATTTGAATGACATGGCAGCTTCCTTGGTTGAGCGGTACGTTGTGTAGTACGCAAGCCGACCAAAGATCGGGACATGCGATCTATCGAGGTCGCTGCAGGAGGTGGGCTCGTCGTTGCGCGCAAACGCGAAGCTGCGCGTTTGGAGGGGGCGCAGATCTAGGGATCGCGTGAGGCAGGCAGGCCGCGCGCATGCATGGTGTCATGCGCGCGGCAACACCCTGCGTGAGTTCGGACCGCGCAGCTACGGTTGCGCCTCGAAACCGTTGGCGAAGATCACGTCCGACTGCAGTCGCGTGATGACGCCATCGAAGTCGGAGACGCTCGATGTGTTATCGACGGAGCTGCCGACAATGACCGGATGGCTACCATCGAAGCGCACCCGTTTGAAACCGGTGTAGTTGCTGGGAGAATTCCCGCTCGTAGGGGCGGCGTACAAGAAGGTGCCGCCGACGCCGAATCCGCTGTCCGGGCTGCCATCGGGGTTGAGACGCGTCACCAGGCCGATATAGGTCAGGCTGTTTCCAGTCGGTTCGCTCGGCGAATCCAGCGTCCAACCGACCACCGATGTGCTCGACGTGCCGCCGACCAGCAGCATGTGGCCGTCGCTGCTCAGCGCAGCCGACTCACAAGCCGAGCTCAACGTATCGCCCACATAGCGGTTGGGACGGCTCGGAATCGCGCTGCCGACGAAGCTTGCGTCCCAATTCAAAAAAGTGTCGTCGAGTACTGTGATGCGCGTCGCGGCAAACTTGCCGCTGGCATTTCCGACCAGAAGAATCGTGGTCGGATCGACGAGGATCGCATCGTTGACACCGTCGTAGAACGAGCCGCCAGGTCCCGGCTCATCGATCGGAAACGTCTCTGAACCGTCGAAGCCCGCCAATTGGTAGCCCGAAGGGTCGATGATGCGTGCGGCAAAGTCGGTGTCCGTCGCCGAATACACCGATGTCCCGGTGATGACGTAGGAGCCGTCCCCGATACGGAGAATGCGACTCGCATAGGCGGCCTTGCCATTCTTGAACGTGGTGGCCGTGCCGCGCTGGTTGCCTGCGCTGCCGAGGCTGCCGAATGTCGAATCGAGTGAGCCGTTCACGTTGAAGCGAACGATGCCGAAGCGACGATCAGAATTACCGAAGTCGAGGCTGCCCGCCACGACAATGCGACCGTCGGGATCGGCGAGTACCGAGGTCGGGGCGTCATCGAAATTGTCCCCGCCGTTGTCGAAGCCGAACGTCGTGGCGCCAAAGCCAGCGAAGGTGGTGTCGTCGCTGCCGTTCGGGTTGAAGCGGACTACGCCGAAATCGCTCAAGCCTCCCGGTCCGGGCGTGGCGCCGACGACAATGATGCGGCCCAGAGCGTCGATGGTCATGTCGGTGACGCTGGTCAGAAACGCGTCCTTGAAGACGCGGCCGCTTATGCCAAAGCCGCTATTGACAAGTTTTCCGTTGGGATCGAGGCGGGCGAGGCCGATGCTCTTGCCGTTTCCGCCATTGGCGGCACCGCCGGCGGCTTCGAGCGCGACCACATAGCCGCCGTCGGCAGTGCGCGCGAATGCGACGGCCTTTTCGTCCTGCAACCCGGCGCCCATTTCGAACAAGCGAGTCCATCCGGGAATGGCTGGGCCGCCGAACGTGGCGTCGATATGGTGGTCTGCGGCATGCGCGAGCGACAGCAGCGCGAAGCAGGCAAGCCATGCGGTAATGGGGCGGTACATGTGCGGATACTCTTTGTCGGGATGGCAGTCTGGAGTACGCAGGCCAGCGGGGGATCGGGACATTTTCAATTCACTTGCAACCGGTGGGCGTCAGGCAGCCTGCCGCGCCTGAACCCTCATCGGCGGCAGGAATCGCAGCGGCGCGGTTGGATCCCGTCCTACTGGCTTCTCGGCAGCGACACAGGTCCGAGTTGGCGCAGCAGGTCCGGATCGGGTGTCGGCATCTTTGCCAGCAGGTCAGCTGCCGTTGAGCGTTCGCGGGCTGCATCCGCCGGACGCTTGCGCGCGTCGGCGATGCGCGCAAGGAGCACATGCGTCGCCGCGAGTCCGCTGATGTCGCCGGGCATGTGTGCGCTGCGTTCGGCCATCACCTTGTCGGCAAGTTCATGCGCTTCGTCGATACGGCCAAGGCGGAGCAGCGCATCCGCGCGCACGGCGCGCGCGGCCGGCATGCGCGGGTCGTCGGCAGCATTCATGCGTTCGAGCGCAGCGATTGCGCCGTCGACCTGGGTCAGCGCCTCTTCCGCGTGGCCCGCGCGATTGAGAACGTTCGCGAACGACAGATGCACGTAGGCGCCTTCGCGTGCCGGACTCGACGCGGAGTCGGCGATGCGCACCGCACGCCGCCCATGTTCGATCGCGCTGTCGAAGTGGTCGCGGCGCATCTCCAGTTGCGCGAACGTGTTGAGGTCGCTCATCACGAACGGGTGCTGCTCGCCGACCAGCTTCAGGTGCACGTCGAGTGAGTGGCGCACCAGCGGCTCTGCTTCGTCGTAGCGGCCGAGCTGTATCAGCACGGTCGCTTCATTGTTGGCGGTGGCGGTGGCGGGCGCGCTGTCGCTTTCGCCGCGCTCACGGTAGATCGCGAGCGCTTCATGGAAATAGCGCTCGGCGTCGGCGGGCCGGCGTCGCGTGAAATCGAGCATGCCGAGCGAATTGAGTGTGTTGGCGACGAGTACGTGGTGGTCGCCGAACGCGGCACGCTGGATCTTCACCGCTTCCTCGAGCGCAGCCTGGCATTCGTCGAGGCGGCCCTGCGCGCGCAAGGCGGCACCGAGCACCTGCAGGCTTTCGGCGAGCGCGGGGTGATCGTTGCCGAGCCGTTTGCGGCGGATGTCGATCGCCTCGCGCAACGCAGCCTCGGCGTCCTTCGAGCGACCTTTCTCCGTCAGCGCGACACCATAGTCGTTGAGCATCTGCGCAACGCGCGTGTCTTCCTTTCCATACAAGGCGCGTGCGCCGGCAAGCGCCTGTTCTGACAGGTGCGCAGATTCATCGAACTGGCCGCGTCGGGCGAGCATGAGAGCCTCGACCTGGTGATCGCGCGCCTGCTCGCCGCGTGCCGACGCGCCGCGGCCGAGGTCGATCGCCAGCGCGGCGCGGGCGTCGGCGATCGCCTCGTCGAAGCGCCCTTGTTTCTCGCGCAGCAAACCGCGTTCGGCCAGCGCCTGCGAACGCAGCTTGGGCTCCGGCTGGAACGCGAGTGCCGCGGCGAGAGCGTGTTCGGATTCATCGAGCTTGCCCAGTTCGCGCTCGGTCACTGCGTACTCGATCTGCGCGCGGATCGCACTGTCCGACCCCGGCACGACGTCGACAAGCGTGGCGCGCGCAGCTTCGAGCAGATGCTCAGCTTGCGGATACTGTCCCAGTTGTCGGTACAGCGCGCCGAGTGTGAGCTGCATCTCGCCACGCAGTCGAGGCTGGTCGCCGAGTTCGTGTTCGATGCGTTCGCTGCCGCGGTCGAGCAGCTCGCGCGCGGTCACGCGTTCGCCGGCCGCGGCGTCGGGTGCCGATGCATCGAATACGCTGGTCAGGAATGCCTGCGCCGAACGCGCCAGGCGTGCTTCGGTAGCAGCCTTGCGTGCTTGCCAGAGCGCAAGCGCCGAGCCGGCCAAGATCGCACACAGCGCCAGAACACCAAGGCCTGTCGCAATGCGATGGCGACCGACGAAGCGGCGCAGGCGATAGGCGCTGCTGTCAGCGCGTGCACTGATCGGTCGGCCGCTGCGCCACGCGCGAACATCGCTGGCGAAAGCCTCGACTGTCGTGTAGCGGCGCAGCGGATCGGCATCGGTCGCGCGCGCGACGATGATGCCTGGATCACCGCGCAGCTCGGATGCCGGAACGGCCAGCCGCGTTGCGGCGTCCGCTTGTGCCTGCGCACGCACCAGCCACGCTGACACGGCGCTGCCCGTCTGCGCTTCGTCGAAACGCGTGCCGGTGAGCAGCCCGAACAGCAGCACGCCAAGCTGGTAGATGTCGGTGGCGGTGGTCGCGACGGCGCCGCTGATCTGCTCAGGCGCGGCATACGCGCGCGAGACGAAACGTCGCTGGGTGACGGTGCGATCGTTGCTGCCGCCTGGTTCCAGCAGCTTTGCGATACCGAAATCGAGCAGGCGCGCGTGACCGCTGGCATCGACCAGCACGTTGTCGGGCTTGATGTCGCGATGCACGATCAGGTTGCGGTGCGCGTGGGCGACGGCCTCGCACAACTGCAGAAAGACGGCGATGCGTGCGTCGAGTTTCGCTTGCGTCTGTGTCACCCATCGTTGCAGCGTGTCGCCCTCGACATATTCCATGACGAAGTACGGCCGGCCGTCTTGGCTGACGCCACCATCGAGCAGGCGCGCTGTGTGGGGGTGGACCAGGCTGGCGAGAATCCCGCGTTCGACGCGGAAGCGCGCCAGCACATCGTCGGAATCCATCCCGCGCTTGATCAGCTTGAGCGCGCCTTGCTGCACATAGCCGTCACCGCTGCGCTCGGCGAGGAATACGGCGCCCATGCCACCGCGACCAATCTCGCGATGGATGGTCCAACCGCCGATCGATGCGCCTTCGGCCGGTTGTGGCTCCTGGGCCGCTTCAATCAGACGCCCGGCGATTTCGTTCGAGTCGCTGTCGAGCAGGCCTGGCGAACGTTCGTGAAGCAGCGCGCGCACGTCGGCAGCAAGTGTCTCGTCACCGTCGCACAGCTCCAGCAGTCGTGCAGGCGATGGCGGTGCGCTCGAATCCAGCGCGCTGCGAAGGATGGAAAAAATCTGGCGCTGGCGTTCGATCGTCATGCATGTACCCGTTATTGCAAGGTGTGCGTCATCTCATCGAAATGCGCGGCGGACAAGGTCAACTGCAGCGCGCGACTCGCCATCTCACTCGAATGCGTTGGCAAGGGTATGCGTGTGTAACCGCACTGATTGTTCCATGGAAATACGCAAGAAACGAAAAGAAGGTGACATCGAATTTTTGTGGCGCGCCCAAATTGATTCACCGCGGCGTGACTAGGCTCCGGTTTCAGGCGATGACCATTCGAAGTCTGGGCTATCGATAAGCGTTGGGTGCCATGCGGCGCGATACACGCGCAAGCGTGCGATGCCTCGTGCTGGTACGACTACGATAGCGTTTTGTTCGTACATGCGCGCGAATGCATCGACGGCTTTCAGCGGAATGCCGGTCACCAGCATGCTGGGTTCAAACCAGGACTCATTCGGAGCCGATGCTATGCCTTCGAGAAACCGCGCACCCGCCGTGTACAGCCTTTCGCGCAGATCGGCGAGGCGCTCGTCGTTCTGCCGATCGGTCAGCTCCTGCGAGTACGGATTGCACGAGGTCATGTAGGCGGCGAAATCGTCCCTGCCGATCCAGTCGATGATCGGACCCGGTGCGGGCGCATCGATCTGGATCGTGGAGCCGGCATGGTCGGGCAATACGACGCGATAGTGCGTGCGCTGATACGTCGCGAACAGGTCGCGAATTCTGGCACTCGTTTCGTCCGGTGCAGCGCTCATTCGAGTGAGGTGAGCCGCGACTGGACGAGTGCATCGGCCTGCGCGAGATCGATTTCGGCAATGCTCTGCTTGCCGTTCGTCAGTTCATGCAGGAGTGCGTCCTGGATCGCGCCGCGCGCAAACGCCTGCGCATACGGTATGCGCGTGAACGTGACCATTGAATAGCGCGGTACGAAGCGATCCGGGTGGCGTTCGGCCAGCACGCGTCCGAGTTCGCGGCGCAGCAGAAAGGCGGCATCGGCGACCGAGTCGCGCATCTCCACATAGTTTTCCAATGCCATCGTCGCGATGGCCTCCGCGTTCGGGCGACGCCGACGTTCGAATTCAGCAAACGCCCACGCGGTGTCGTCGGCATGCGCGTCGAGCAAATCTGCCAACTCGACCGCATCCTCGAAGCCACAATTCATGCCCTGGCCGTGAAACGGCACGATTGCGTGCGCGGCATCGCCTACGAGCAGCGCGCGCCCTTTCAGATGCCAGCGATCGAGGTAGAGCGTGGACAGTACGCCCACCGGATTTGCAGTGAAATCCTGCTCCAGCTGCGGTATCAGCGGCAACGCATCGGCGAAGTCGCGCTCGAAAAACGCGCGCGCTTCGTCGGCCGTCGATACGGTTGCAAAACTCGGGTCGCCTTGCCAGGGCATGAACAACGTCACGGTGAAGCTGCCTTCCGCGTTCGGCAGCGCGATGCACATGTAGTTGCCACGTGGCCAGATATGCAGCGCGTTGCGTTCGATCGCGAAGAGCGAAAAGGGGTCAGGTTCATTTTTCCCGACTGACGCAGGGTTATCGCTGGGGTGATCGAAAAAATGAACCTGACCCCTTTTGCCCAGCGCCGGAATCTCCAGTTCCTTGTAGCCGTGGCCGAGTTCCTCGATGCGCTCGCCTAGAGGAGTCTTCGCATTCATCACTGCGCGCAGGGCGGAGCCGGCGCCATCGGCGCCAATCACGGAAGGAGCAACGTGCTCTTGCGCGATATCGGCACTGTCATCGTGGAAACGCAAAGAGACTTCTTCGTCGCCGAAATCCGCGGCAACGAGGCGGCGATCAAAATGCAGACGGGCGCCGGCTTTCTGAGCCGCATCGATCAACGCGATATTCAGTTCGCCACGACTGATCGACCAGATCACTTCGCTGTCGTCGCGGCCGTAGCGCAAAAGTTCGGTATGGCCGTCTCGATGATGCACCATGCGTCCGCGCATCATCACCGCCAGACGCATCACTTCATCGGTGAGACCGGCAATTCGCAAGCCGTGCAGGCCTCGTTCCGCCAATGCAAGATTGATCGAACGTCCGCCCGCATAGCCGGCCTTGCGCGGATCTGGCCGACGTTCGAACACGTCGATGGAAAATCCGCGCTGCGCGAGCAGCGTGGCGAGCAGCGTGCCGACGAGGCCGGCGCCGATGATCGTGACCGGGGGTTTGGAGATGACCATGCACGTTAGCCTTGCTGCCCAAGGATGCGAAGGTGCGCGATTCGGGGGCGCAATTGCAATCCCCCTTCTTGATTTGTGGTCTATCGCGTTAGTGCTTCGCGCACCCGGATCAGCGCGTAGCGGTCCACTCGCGTACTGCGCGCACAAACCGAAGGCAGTCGATACGCCGGTTGTACAGCGGCGTAGGCGCAGCGCGAATCACGTCGGGTTCGCGCCAGTCGACGACGATGCCGGATGCATGCAGGTGGTCGTATAGCGAGCGACCTGCATCGCGTGGACCTTTCACGCGCAGCGAGAGTTGGCAACCACGGCGCGACGCTTCCTTCGGCGTGACGATGTCGAGCACATCCGCGACTTGCTCGCGGATCAAGGCTTCAAAATAGGCCGTCAGGGATTCCGATTTCGCGCGCAACGCGCTCATGCCTGCGCGTTGAAAAATGGCGAGCGATACGCGCAATGGCGCGAGCGCGAGGATCGGCGGATTGCTTAGTTGCCAGCCGTCTGCACCCGGCGTCGGAGTGAATTCCGGACCCATCCGAAAGCGCGAAGCCGGGTCGTGGCCCCACCAGCCGGCAAAGCGCGGCAAGTCGGCGCGTGCGTGACGTTCGTGCACGAAGCATCCAGCGACTGCGCCTGGCCCTGCATTCAGATATTTGTAACTGCACCACACCGCGAAATCGCAGCCGACATCATGCAAGCGCAAATGCAGGTTGCCGACGGCATGGGCCAGGTCGAAGCCGACCTTGCAGCCTTTTGCATGAGCGGCGGTCGTGATTGCGGCGAGATCGAAAGCCTGGCCGGTCAGGTATTGAACGCCGGGCAACAGAACCAGCGCGATGCGTTCGCCATGTTCGTCGATCGCGCGCAGGATCGAATCCTGCGAAATCGTTCCGTTCGCTTCATCGCCTTCGAGCTCGATCCGCGATGTCGCCGGATCGAAGCCGTGAAAGCGGATTTGCGAGGCGACCGCATGATGATCGGACGGAAACGCGCTCTTCTCGATCAGGATCGCATGACGCTCGACGCTTGGACGATAGAAACTGACCATCATCAAGTGCAGATTGACGGTCAGCGAATTCATCGCGACAACTTCGTTCGGCAACGCGCCGACCAGCGCCGCGAGGTCTTCGCGCACGAATTCGTGGTACGGCATCCAAGGGTGCTTGCCGCGGAAATGCGCCTCAACGCCGAGGCCGTGCCAGTCATCGAGTTCGTCGATCAGTGCCGCCCGCACAGCACGTGGCTGCAGGCCGAGCGAGTTGCCGCAGAAGTAAATCTGCTCGGAGCCGTCGGGATTGCGCGGTATCAGGAACTCATCACGAAATGCAGCGAGCGAGTCGCGCGCATCCAGTTGCAATGCGACGTTCTCATCCATTGAATTCGCGACCGGCATGTTATGGCGACAACGAAGCCGTCACGCTATTGCAGGCGCTGTCGAATTCGGTGCTCCATTCGGCTGGCGTCTTTTCAAGCAAAGGGCGCTGGCATCGCACGGAGATTGCGAAGCCGCCGGAGCGATGGAAGCTGTCGCGCACGAGGTACTTGGTCTTGCCGCGCATGACGAAATACTGGTTGATCGCGCCGTTGGTGTTCGATACGTCGAATGCGTAGCCGGCTTGTTCCTTTGCGTGCTGCCGTTCCTCCAGCACTACGGCGTCAAATTGCTCGGCTGTCTTCATCTGGCGCGACTTCACGGTCACGCTGGCGGAGTCATCGCTACCCTTTGCAGTGGCGTCCGGCACTTGAAACGCGATGGCCTGCGGATTGCCATCGGACTTCTCCATGACCGCGGTCCAGCCCGGCGGCACGCGAAAATGCACCTGGTCGTCGTTGAGCGTGTAGTCGGTCTTGTCCTGGGCAATGGCAGCGGAAGCAAACAGGGTAGCGGACAGGCAAAAAAGGCAGGGGATCAGCTTCACAGGTTCACTCCGTATCGTTGGCAAAGCGAGCGTAAGGCAGGCCGAGCCATTCCAGTGCAGTGCCATGGAACAAGCGGGCCTGTTGCGGGGGCGGCAAGCCGAGCGCAGCGATGCCGCTGCCGGGTTCCTGCTCGCCGAGAGGGAAGGGATAGTCGGTGCCGAGCATCACCGTGTCGAGGCCGACCACGTCGATCAGATAGCGCAAGGCGGCGCTGTCGTGCACACAGGAATCGAAGTAGAGGCGGCCAAGGTATTCGCGCGGGCCGCGTGCGTTGTCGGTGGCGACAAGGTCCGGGCGCATGCGAAAGCCGTGCTCGATGCGGCCGATCGTGTAAGGGAACGAGCCACCGCCGTGCGCGAAACACACTTTCAGTTTCGGCAGGCGTTCCAGCACGCCGCCGAAGATCAGCGAACAGGCGGCGCGCGATTGCTCGGCCGGCATGCCGACCAGCCAGGGCAGCCAGTATTTGGGCATCGTCGATGCCCCCATCATGTCCCACGGATGCACGAGGATCGAGGCGCCGAGTTCAGAGGCAGCCTCGAAAAACGGGAACAGTTCCGGCGCGTCGAGATTCCAGTTTTCGCAATGCGAGCCGACCTGGATGCCCGACAGGCCCAGCTGATCGATGCAGCGTTCCATTTCCTGAATCGCCAGCGTCGGTGCCTGCAACGGTACGGTGCCGATACCGGCATAGTGACGTGGATATTTGCGGCAGATTTCAGCCGTATGATCGTTCAGATGTCGATGCAGTTCGAGCGCCTGGCTCGGTTTCGCCCAGTACGAAAACAGCACCGGTACGGTCGAGATCACCTGCGCATCGACGCCGAATTTGGCGTAGTCGGCAATGCGCACTTCGGGGTCGAAGGCATTCGCCCAGACTTCGCGAAAGAATTTGCCGTCCTTGTAGATGCGATGGCGGCCTTCGGCCTGGACCATGACCGGAAAGCGGTCGTCGCCGTATTTCTCGGCGAGGTTCGGCCAAGACGGCGGCAATATATGCGCGTGGGTATCGATCTTCAGCATGTCGGCAGAGTTTACCTGCATGCGGGGGCCGTCGCTGCTGATCGGAACCGGGGTTCGCGGCATCGCTGCCGCGTTCCCGGCGGAAACCTTCTCCCCGCGTTGCGCGGGGGAGAAGGAGGTTACTGCATCAGCCTTCGAAACCGTCCGCGAAGATGCGGTCGATGCAGCTGACGACGATGTTGCTTACATTGGCGCCGGCAACCGCGCCAGCGCCGTTCGTGATGGTGCAGACTTCCGTCGGGGTCGTCGGCTGCACGCTGACAGTGACCGTGTAAGCAGCTCCGCTCGCAACGGCCGTCGGGAAGGTGAAGGCACCGTTCGCCGAGACCATCTGCGTTTGCGCACCGCTATTGAGCGTGAGCGTGACATTGTTGCCGACCAAGCCACTCACCGAGCCACCGACCGTGTAACTGTTGGTCGTGCAGCTCACCGCAACATTGGTGACATTTGCGGAACCGATCGTGCCGTTGCCGTTCGTGATAGTGCAGGTCTGCGTCGGATTCGAGGGTTGCGTGCCGACGGTGACTTCGTAGCTTGCACCACTGGCGAGCGCAGTCGGGAACGTGAAGCTACCGTTCGACGAAAGCGGCAACGTCTGCGCGCCCAGCGACAAGCTGAAGCCCGTGCCGGCAAGGCCATTGACCGTTCCGCCGACCGTATAGGTATTGGTCGTGCAGCTCACCGCAACGTTGGTGACATTCGCCGAACCGATCGTGCCGCTGCCGTTCGTGACCGTGCAGGTCTGCGTCGGATTCGAGGGTTGCGTGCCGACGGTGACTGCGTAGCTTGCACCACTGGCGAGCGCAGTCGGGAACGTGAAGCTACCGTTCGACGAAAGCGGCAACGTCTGCGCGCCCAGCGACAAGCTGAAGCCCGTGCCGGCAAGGCCGCTGACTGTTCCGCCGACCGTATAAGTGTTGGTCGTGCAGCTCACTGCAACGTTGCTGACATTTGCGGAACCAACCGTGCCGTTGCCATTGCTGACCGTGCAGGTCTGCGTCGGGCTGGATGGCTGCGTGCCGACCGTGACGAGGTAAGACGCACCACTGGCGAGCGCGGTCGGGAACGTGAAGCTACCGTTCGCCGAAAGCGGCAACGTCTGCGCGCCGAGCGACAAGGTGAGGCCCGTGCCGGAAAGGCCACTGACTGTGCCGCCGACCGTGTAGGTATTGGTCGTGCAAGTCACAGCAACGTTGGTGACGTTTGCGCCAGTGATCGTGCCGCTGCCACTGGCAACTGAGCAGGTCTGGCCACTCGGCTGCGTGCCGACTGCGACTGCATAGCTGGCGGCATTTGCGAGGCCAGTGGGAAACGTAAATGCGCCGTTTGCAGCAAGGGGCAGCGTCTGCGCGCCGCTGTTGAGCGAGAGCACCAGGCCACTACCCGTCAGGCCGCCGACGTTGCCGCCCACGGTGTAGGTCGTCGGCGCGGCCGTTGTCGGGACCAGGCACCACTGTGTCACCGTGCCGGTATCGCCGGATGCAGCGTCGACGGCCTTCAATGTCCACGTACCGGCGAACGACTGACCCGCGAAGATACCGTTGATCGGGTTGTTGGGCTTGACCACGCCGGAGAGGGCAGGCGGTGTCGCGTTGCACTGCCCTTCGACCGGTGTCGCCGACGCGTCGTCGAGCGTGACGTCGAAGTTGGCGCCGGAGCAACCGAAACCGGTACCCGTGTAGCCAGGGCGATCAATCATGATTGAGCTGCCGGCGCCGCGGGTCAGCGTGAACGCGAGGTCACCGACATACGTATGCGTGCCCTGGATCTTGACCTTCAGCCCTGTCAGCACAGAGGCATCGCTGATCGTGATCGAGTCGCTTGCGCCGGTCGTGGTGTTGTCCGGAATCGCAAGGGTCAATACGTGGCAGATCTCGTTCGCGGTCGTGAAATTGAAAGCTGCGGACGTCGTCGATCCGCAGGCATTGAGTGCCTGTACGCGCCAGAAATACTGTGTATTGGGAAGCAGGCCGCTGGCGGCATAGGTTGTGGTGGTGATGTTTGGAGCCGTTTGCACGATCGTGCCAAACGCAGCGTCAGTCGCGATTTCAACCGTGTAAGACGCCGTATTCGGGCTTGCGGCCCACGTCAGCGTCGGCGCGGTGCTCGTACCTGTTGCGCCATTCGCCGGACCACTCAGCACGGGTGCCGCCGGTGCTCCCGTTGTCAGCACGAGCTGGCTGGTTGCCGCGTGGCCCGGGCTGGCGGCTGCGGTGCCGCTGACAGTGATCGTCGAGGTGCCGGCAAGGGCAGCGCCAGTCGCGGTGATCGTCATGGTCGACGTCCCGCCGGGCGTTACCGGATTCGTCGAGAACGATGCGCTGACGCCGGCCGGCAGGCCGCTCGCAACGAGCGTGACCGGGGCCGAGAAAGACATCTGCGAGCCGACGTTGACGGTGTAGGTGGTCGTCCCGGGTGCGCAGATACTCTGGCTCGCCTGCGTGATCGAAATCGTGAAGTCGGGTGCATCGGCACTGCAGACAGGACGTGCGCCGCAGGCGATGCCATGCGCGGTGAATGCATCCCAGATGCGACAGGCGTTCGGCGTACCGTTGGCGAGGTTGCCGTCATCGTCGTCGGCGGCGAGATAAACCGTGTACCAGTTGTTCGCGCCGCAGCCATCGACTTGTGCGGCGGGATTGCATTGGCCGCCGGACGCGACACGGTAAGCGCTCTTGCTCGGCGTCAGGCTGCCGTACCAGATCTTGTCCATCTCGCCCCAACCGGCCGCGCCATGCGCCGCGACCAGCTTTTGCGACAGATCCCAGTTGGCCGAACTTGCGATGTAGCTTTCGCAATGGCCCTCGTATCCCATCGGACCTTGGTAAGGCTGACCGCTGGATGGCGAAATGTACGGACAGGCGGTGCCGCCCTGGCCGACATACTGGTCGCAGTTGATCCCGGCGTTGTCGGTGACTGTCGACGGCTTCGACACCGTCGCCGCGCCCAGCGTGCTGAACGCATTGAGGTCGCGCACGCCGGTGCAGGATGCAGCGCAGTTGGGGCACGGCACGCCCGGTTTGAAGTTCTTGCCGATGCACGCGTCCTTGGTTTCGAGGAACGCGAAGGTATCGCCGACCGCTTCGCCGCTGCCGTTTTCTCCGGCTGAGCCGCCGCTGTTGGTATCCATGCCGTGGCCCCACTCGTGCAGGAACACCGCAGCGATCTCGCCGGTGTTGGAGCACCCGCCGCCGGATTTGAAGAAGTTCAATGTGCTGCCGTTCCAGAACGCGTTGCAGGTCTGGTTGACGTTCATGTTCGCCGTTACCGTGCCCTGCAGCCACGAGTTGGTCGGGAAGAACGTGATCGCCTTGCGATTTATATTGGTCAGGTGATAGAAGCCGCTGCGCGATGCATGCGTATTGCCGGCGCCACCGACGCCGGGCGTGGTGCAGTCGGTGCCTGCGCTGCTGCCCAACGCGAGATTGCCGTCGGTTGAATTCGCCAGCGAAATGCTGCCGCAGGCGTCGCTCATTACGAAATACTTGCCATTCAGCGTAACGGTCGCCGTGCCGCCGCTGTAGTCATAGATGCCGAGCACGTCGGTGACCTTCGCGCCGCCGTTGGTTACGCTCGCGAACGGCATCGGCTTGACGATTTCGGTGTCGGAGTTGGTGGTCGGATAGATGCCGCCGCTCACCGTCGCATTGACGTAGTCGTTCAGATCCTTCACGTCGATGACGCGGTTGGACTTCGCGTCGAACAAGACCTGATAGGTAGTGCGGTCGTCGATGACGCGGAACACGAAGCGCCAGACGAGGCGATGCGCGTAGCCACTGCCGGCGGCGCCGCGATAGCTCTCGTGCGCATTCTGGTTGTTCGGCGTGACCGGCACGAGCAGCAGTTCACCGGGTTCGACCAGCGTTTCTACCGTGGTTCCAGCCGGGAATGCCAGTTCGCTCAACGCGAGCTCAAGCGCGTTCGCGCGCGTGGAAACCGGTTGTACATCGATCGTGACCGGCGCGACTTCGTTGGCGCCGAACTGCACGATGTTGCCCGCAGCGATGCGGAAGAAAAGGTTCGCGCCTTCGACGCGCACGCCGTCCTTGTATTGGGCAAACTCGACGAACCAGTGCGAGTTGTCCTTGCCATAGGCGATGCTGCTGTTCGGATCGAGGCGGAATTCCAGGCCCTTGCTCTTGAGCAGGTCGCTGTTAGCGTCGATGAAATCCTTCAGGCGTGTTTCGACGACGGCCATGTCGATCGTCTCGTTCGCAGCGAGACCAAGCTGCGAAAGCGAGAGCGAATTGCCGCGGCCCGGAATCAGCGCAACGCCGCTTCCCTGGATCAGGTTCGGACGGTCCGAACGACGATCCCAGCGCATTTCCCAATCGCCACTGTTGCGTTGCAGGAATTTCGCCACGCCCGCGTGCTGCGCATCGGCGGTTGTCAGCGTCGTGGTCTGCTCGAGTTCCGGCTGCACGTCCAGATCGCTGGCGATGAACGAATGCGAAAGCTTCGAGCGCGCGCCCTGTTCTGCTGTCACCGGTTGCAACGCGTGCGCGAACGATGCGACGACGAGCAGGCTCAGGGCCAGCAGCAATCGACGCAGGAAGGTTTCGGAACGGCGTTTCGCAACCGTGCCGTTGAGTGTGCGTGTCATCAAGCTTTCTCCCCAGAATGATATGAATCTGGGAAGCCCCGATGGGCACAACAAACGCATGCGCATGGCAACGTGATGGTTGCCCGCCCGCGGCGACTGCGTGCACGTCGAAACGAACTACCCCAGAGGCGCGCGCAACGCGCCGGCGCGGAGGCTAGCACGGCGGACGGCAAAAAGCGCTGATGCAAAGGCAGCTTTGTGCAGCGTTTAAACGCGCGCACGCACGAGGCCCGATCAATCATTTCAGAGGCGCAGAGCGGCATCCGCCTGGCGCGTGAGATACGCCTGCGTATCGAGGCTATTGTCAGCCGGTCGAGCGCTTCGACTGCAGCCGTGACGCCGGCGATCAATATGAGCCGCTACGCCGATTGCGCCGCACACACGGTGGGGACTGTCGGACACACTGTCACGCAGGAAGGCGCGGCGAAACTCCGCAGAAGCCGGCGCTCATCCAAGCACGCAAGCGAAGTAAAAAGCTCGGTGTAGCGTGTTTTTTTTCAACGACAGGAATTCCAGCCCGGAATGCCCTGCGCGTCAAGCGGAATTCACTTCGGCGGAACGCAGAAGGTGGGCGAGCGTGTCGATGCTGTCGGTCATGCGATCGAGCGCTTCGATGATCGCCGCAGCCACCTCGCTGGCGCCGGGACCGCCGGTGCTGCCGAGTTGCGTGGCGAGTGCGCGTTCCCGTTCGCGCAGATTGTCGATGGTGGGCGCGGTGCCGTCGCGCAAGCCTGCGGCGACTGCGGCGAGGCTGCTGTCGATATGCGTGCCGAATTCGGCCAACCGATCCCGGGTGGGCAACGTGGGCGCATCCTGCAATACCGCTTCGAGAGACATGCAGGCGCGCACAAACCGATTTGCGTTGGCGAAGAGGCCATCGGCCAGTGCGATCAGTTGCGGATCACTGCGCGGTTCTTCGCGTAGGCGATCGATCGAAGCTTGGGCATTCGTGCGGGCGGTGCGCGCGGCGGTGCGGGCTGCCGCGTGCGCGGCGGCGTCCGTGTCGAGCAATCCGCTGAAGTAGATTCGATAGGCATCGGTCATCGCCGCCAGCGCGGGGCGCACACGCAAGTGCTCCCAGGTCGGCCAGAGTGCGTACGCAGCGAGCGCAAACGCACTGCCGATGACGGTCGCGATGCCGCGCGCAACCATTGTTTCGCCCGGTGCGATGCCGTCGAACGCGAGCAGGATGACGACGAGGCCGGTCAGCATCATGACGGCCAGACCGTAATGCACGGTCACCAGCATGCGGAAGCCGATGCTGAGGACTGCCAGCAACACGAGTTCTTCCCAGACGCCACCGAACGCGGTGTGCACCAAGGCGGTTGTCAGCACGAGGCCGAGCAGCGTGCCGATCACGCGCAGCACGCCAACGCGGAAGGTGCCAGCAAAATCGGGCTTGAGCACGATCGCAACCGTCATCGGAATCCAGTAACCATGTTCGAGGCCGGCGATCCGCGCACCTGCGACGCTGATCGCGAGGCAGACGCCGCAGCGCAGTGCGTGGCGGAACGCGACCGATGACAGGCGCAGGTTCGCGCGCAGGGTCGCCAGAGCGCTGCGTGGACGCAACGCGCGCGGCAGGCGCTCCTCCGCGTCCTGCGCGCGCAACTCACCGCGACTTCCGGCAAAATCGGTGTTGCGCAACGCTGCGCGCAATTGACCGGCGAGGCCCTGCACGCGCGCGATCGCTATCAGCAACTCGCGCTGTTGCGCAGGGCCCGCGCGCAATTGATCGAGCGCCGCGAGTGCGGCTTCGAATCCCTTCATCGCCGCCGCAGCCGCGAGCGGACTTACGCCACGATCGAGCGCATCCGCCATTGCATCGAGCGTGCGCGCGGCATATTCGAGCGCGCGGCCAATCGTCGTCTTGAGTTCGCCTTCGCTGAGCGTTGCGCGCAGGTCGCCGATCGCGAGCAGTTCGAGGCGGATGCGCTCGACCAACTCGGCCAGCACGCGAAACGTTTCCATGATCGTGCCACGTGCGCGGTGGACTCCGTGCAACAGGGCTTCGACGTCAAGCAACGCTTGGGTGACCGGTGGCGCGTGGGTCTGCTCGGTCGCGCGCCGCGCGCTGGCGGCCAGTTGGCGGCAGATTTCCGCGATTGCAATGCGTTCCGGTCGATAGCGCTGCAGTGGCCACGCGGCGATCGCGAACAGGGTTTGCAGCACACCGCCTGCGAAGATGAGCGACGCAGCCGCGAGTGCGGCACTCGCGCCGCGAGGCTGTGCTGCCATGATGACGAGCAGGATCATGCTGGTGAGGCCAGCACGCCCCGCGTCGGTGCCGAGTGCAACCAGCAGGCCTCCGCCAATGCCCCAAAACAGTGCAGCAGCGACGAGTAAAGGTGTGTGCGCACCAACCAGGCAGCCAACGAATGAAGAGACGCCTGCAGCGAGCGCAGTGAGCAGCATCCGCCGCATGCGCAACCGGTAGGGCCCCGGCTGATCGGTGAACATCGTGTTGAGCGCACCGGCGGCGACGCCCAGGCCGATGCCGATATGATCAGTCGCGATACCAATTCCGAGCGGCAATACGATCGCCGCTGTGTTGCGCAAAGCAACGCGCAACGGCACGTCGCGCGGTTTCAATTCGATCAGGCTGCTGAACATGCGGATGCGGCTGCGCCGGTGCTTGGCGTTGGCAGGAGGTTCACCCAGCGGGTCGAACGTAGCGATCCGGAGTCGGATTCAGATGGCCGCAGGAACCGCAGGTGCGCAAATCGATCGAGCCGTAGAAATACTCGAACACGCGCAAGAAATCCGTTTCGATGTCGTGCAAATGGAAAAATTCTTCGTAGAGCTTGTGATTGCATCGCTCGCAGAACCAGAGCAGGCCGTCCAGTTCGTGCGCGAGCCGGCGTCGCTCGATCACCAGACCGACTGAATTCGGTGCGCGTTGCGGCGAATGCAATACGCGCGGCGGCAGGTAAAACACTTCTCCGGCGCGGATCGGGATATCGCGCACGCCGCCGTCTTCCTGGATCTTCAATACCATGTCGCCTTCGAGTTGATGGAAGAACTCGGCGCCTTCGTCATGGTGAAAATCGGTGCGTGCATTGGGGCCACCGACAATCATGATGATGAAGTCGTCGGCAATGATGCATTTGTTGCCGACGGGCGGCTTCAGCAGGTGGCGGTGTTCGTCGATCCAGCTGGCAAGATTTAAGGGGGCAGGCAGCATCGCGTTCGCTTCCACGTCGGTCAGAAGGAAGCACGAAGTGTAGTGCGGAACGGTCGTGGGCGAGGAGTTGTTTGAGCGGTCGCGTCATGCGCAGGTCAGCATGACGCTGGGAAGACGGCAAGCCTACCCCGACTTGCTTGTCTCGCGGATCCAGGCGATGCACTTCAATTCGATCGCGATCGGCGTCGGCAGCGCCGTGATGCCGAGCGTGGTGCGGCACGGCGCACGCGCTGGATCAGGGAAATACTCGGCGTAGACACGGTTGTAGACGGGAAAATCACGCTGCATGTCGGTCAGGAATACGGTCACGTCGACGAGATCCTCCCAGCACGCGCCGCTTGCCTGCAGCACGGCGCGGACATTGGCGAACACCTGGTGGCACTGCGCGTCGATGTCGTAGGCGATCAGCGTGCCATCTGCGGCGTGAACGTTGCCAGGAATCGTATTCGTCCCCGGTGTGCGAGGGCCTACACCTGACAAAAACACGAGGCTGCCAACGTGTCGGGCGTGCGGATACGCGCCGACAGGCATGGGTGCGGCGTCGGTTTGGACGCTCTCAGTCATGCTTCGGTTCCGCTGGTCTGCACGCCAGTCCGCCGCTGATTGTCGCGCCAAGCAACGCCGTGCAATTGGACTGCGTCGATTGCCTGCCCGAGGCCTGGGCTTTGGGTGTGGAATTGTCGACAACGATGTCCTGATGGTACAGGACGCTGTTGTCCTGGTTGATGCCCGTCAGCCGATACTTTCCAGGACGCAGATACAAAGACGCGTGAGTGATTGCATGCCCCTTGGTCAGGCGATCCTCCAACTCTTCGGCGCCGTGCGTAGGATCCAGCACGAGTCGATCTGCCGGAATCGCGTCGTCGCCCTCTTTCTCGTAGCGTGCTTCGATCAGGCAAGGATATTCGTTCTTGCACTGGGAGCCGCTGACGAAATAGGGGACACGCAGACCACCCAGCGCAAGCCAGGTCGGTCGGCCATCGCGCACATCGTCTGGCGGAAAAAAGACGCTGACATCGTAGGCTTTGGGTTTGAGTGTCCAGGGCGTTCCATCCTTGCCCTCGAAAATGATCGGCGTGGCTGGATGCAACGAATCGATCACTGCACGGTAGTACGGATGATTCTCGGTGCCAGGCGGATGCTCGATCAGCATGGTCTGCTCGACCGTCAGCGGATCGATGCCGCTTAACTTGCGAAAATGCTGCGCCATGCTGCTGCCGCCGAGATAGCGGCCATTTTCCTGGATGTGCGCATAGCCGGCGCTCACCACGACCCGTGCGGTCGGATCGTGCGCGAACACCCGTTCGTAGAGATTTTTTGCCTGGGTGTTTTCGCGGATGTCGCCATTGCCGGGCGGCTCGCTTTCGTAGGCGACAATCTTGAAACCGAGCCTGATCGCCGTGCGCGTCATTTCCGCGCAGATCGGTTCCATCGTGTAGAAACCGCTAATGGGTATTGGATAGCCACGCTTCTGCAGGTCGGGGTCGCTTTCATACAACGTTTCGGCGGCAAAATAGTTGTAGCCCTCGGCGCGCAGCTTCGACAGCAGTTCGACAGTCAGCGTTCGCGTGAGCGGTACGTTATGCGCTTCGTTGAAGAAGATCGCTTTGCGCCCCTTAGCCAGTTTCGCAATGGCATCGAGAGCGGGCATTGCCGTGTAACCGCCGGTCAACGGC
>JBBRZD010000004.1:0-29558 GCA_038237055.1 Lysobacterales bacterium
CACGAGGCTCTGTCCCTCGTCGGAAAGCGCATATTCGATGAATGCCGATGGAAGTTCTGCCGATGCATGGTGCGGTGGGCGATTGATGTACATGTACAACGCGCGGGACAGAGGGTAACGGCCGTCCGTCACGCTTGCGATATCGGGCATGACACCTGCTTCTGTGTTATCCCGAGCAAGTGCAAGCGGCTTGATCAAGCCGTTGACGTAGCCGATCCCTGCATAGCCGATCGCCTCGCGGTTGGTCGCGACGGTGGCGACGATCGCGCCATTGCCTGGCCATGCGATGACGTCGGGCTGGTATGTGCCGCCGCAGAGGGCGGACTCGCGAAATAGCTCATACGTTCCCGACGTCGCATTGCGGCCAGTCGCGAGAATGGCTTCTGCGCCGAGCTGGCTAGTCACGCCAACGTCGAGGTCACGCCAATGCCGGCTCGGTTGCAAGGCTCCGCAAAGGCGTGTCGTCGAATAAATCGCGTCCAATTCGGCGAGCGTGATGCGCTTGAGCGGATTGTCCGGATGAACGAACACGACGATGGCATCGCGGGCCACGATCACTTGCGTCGGCGCATAGCCGTAGCGCGCACGAAAGCTCGCTTCCTCATGGGCGTTCATCGGCCGGCTCATTGAGCCGATATCGGCAGCGCCTTCGGTCAGCGCAAGCGGCGCACTCGCCGAACCGGCACCCTGGACCTGGATGCGGGCCTTTGGGTGCAGTACCTGGAACGCTGTTGCCCAACGCGTAACCAAAGCACTTGCGGTGTCCGAACCGACGCAGGTCACACTGCCGGACATGTGATCGCTCGCTGCTGCGGAAAACGCGCTACAGACGAAGCCAACGAGGGCAATCATGTGCAGTGCGATGCCGTCGCGTTTCATGGCGCTTCGACCAGCGCCAATGGTTCCAGCAGGTGTTGTGCGTCGAACACGCATGCGAACGTGCTGCCAACACCGAGCTCGCTGCTGATGTCCAGATGTGCGTGATGTAACTGCAGCACGTGCTTCACGATGGAGAGGCCAAGACCGGTGCCGCCAGTATCACGCGAACGACTGGTTGAGACGCGATAGAAACGCTCAGTGAGCCGTGGCAAATGCTGTGGTGAAATTCCTTGGCCGGTATCGATCACCGACAACCGGGCGCCTTCGATGCTGCTTTCCCAGCACAGTGTGATACGACCACCAGCCGGTGTGTACCGCACGGCATTGGTGACGAGGTTCGAAAACGCGCTGTGCAGCTCCTTGGTCGAACCGGAGATGTCGTGACGTCCAAGCAGCTCGATGCTGATCTCGTGTTGACCCTGGCTGAGAGCGACAGCTTCGCGGCGCAGGGCTTCAAGCAGCGAGCGCAGGCTGATGCGCTCCTGCGACACTTCATTTTGCGCTTCGAGTCGCGATAGAGTCAGCAAGTCTTCGACAATCTGCGTCATGCGCCGCGATTGATTGCGCAACTCGTGCAGGATCGATTCGTACTCCGGAATCTGTTCCGGCTCGATCATGTCCAGATAGCCGTGCACGACCGTCAGCGGCGTGCGCAGTTCGTGCGATACGTTGGCGACAAAATCTCGTCGCACTTGCTCCAGCCGTATCAACTGGCTGACATCGCGCGCGACCAGCAACGTGCGCTCATCGGCGTAGCGGATCAGGCGCAGGCTGAGGCGCAAGTTCTCATCGACCGGTGAAGCGAGGTCGGCCAGGGATTCGGTTGCTCCGCTGCTCAACCATTCGGCGAATCGCGGTGCGCGCACGAGATTGGTCAGGTGGCCGCCGATGTCCTGCGGATATTTCAGTCCGAACAGGTCGCTGGCAGCGGCATTGAACCACTCGATGCGTCGCTCAAGGTCGAGTGCGACGACTGCGTCCGGCATCGCAGCAGCCGCATCGCGAAAAGAACGCAGCTGACGCAATAGACGACGCTTGTCATTGCGGGCATCGCGCTGGCGACGCCTGATCAGGTTCTGGATCTCGCCCCAGATGCCGTTGCCATCCTGCGCCTGCAGATGTTGCCGATTGGCAAGCAGACCGGCGAGGTGTTTGAGCTTGTAGACGCCATATGCGATCACGCACGAGGCGAGGGCGAGCAGACTTTGCGGCAGCGCGTGCAGCCAAACGCCAAGCACAAGGGCAAGCGCGGTCAGCGCTGCAAGGCGCCATGCGCTCGACCTCCAGGCTCGACTCAGACGCAATGGCATAGACTGAAGCTTGAGCTGAGCATGACGATGAACGTGTTGGCGGCCAATGGGCCGGTTTGATCAAGACCAGCTGTGCGGCTCAGACAAACGGACGGCAATTCGTTCACTCGCGGGTTGAAAAGCGATAGCCGGCACCTCGTACCGTCTGCACCAACGCATCGCGAGCGAACGGTTCGAGCGTCTTGCGCAGGCGTCGGATATGCACGTCGACGGTTCGCTCTTCGACGTAGACGCCGCCGCCCCAGACATGATCGAGCAGCTGGCTGCGCGTGTATACGCGTTCGGCGTGCGTCATGAAGAAGTGCAGCAGGCGATATTCGGTCGGACCGATGTGCACGGGTTGCTCGCCGCAGAATACGCGATGAGCCGCGCTGTCGATGCGCAGGCCACCGAGATCGACGACGCCTTCAGCGTCTTCTCCATGCGTGCGGCGCATCACGGCGCGGATACGCGCCAGCAGTTCGCGCGTCGAAAATGGCTTGACCACATAGTCGTCGACGCCGGCATCGAAGCCGCCAACGCGGTCGGTCTCTTCGCCGCGCGCGGTCAGCATGATGATCGGCACTTCGCGCGTGAGATCGTCCTTGCGCAGGCGCCGCGCGAGATCGATGCCACTCATGCCTGGCAGCATCCAGTCGAGCAGGATCAGGTCCGGAACGCGCTCGCCGATTGCGGTCTGCGCGGCGCGCGCGTCAGCTGCGTGCATCGCTTCCATACCGGCCTTGCGCAATGCGAACGCGACCATGTCGCGGATTGCGGTTTCGTCTTCGACTATCAGGATGTGCTTCTGCACGCTGTCACCCAGGGTGAGCGCCATAGGAGCGCTTTATGACGCCGGTATTGCAACGATGTTGTGTTACACCAGAATGACAGAAACCGCTCGTTCCGGCTCCTAAAGCCAGATATGGCGCAGAACAGGGCAAGAAGCATTGCCAAAATATTACGCCACTGCGCCGGGCGGATCAGCGGCGGGTGCAGCAGGATAGTTCAGGCGTCAGCGAATCAGGGGCGGACGGGGTATCGCGTTTGCGCAATGCCAGCACCACGGGCGTCAGCTGGGTAATGCGCGCATCGATACGGCTGCGCTGGTAGTAGGTCAGGTCCGATTGCTTGGACAGCGTCTTGAGCTGGTTCAATGCGTCTTCGGCGTGTCCAGTCAGATAGGCGGCCTCGGCGTAGGCCTCTGCGGCCCGTACCTTGTCGCCGGCGAGTTGGTTGGCGCGCCCGTAACTTTTCTGCAGATCCGGATCATCGGCATGACGTTCCACCTGAGGACGCAACAGTTCCAGCGCGCGCCGTGCGCTCGTTTGGTTGGCTTGATCGAGCAGGGCGCCTGAGTAAGTCAATGTGATGGCGCGACTGCCCGGGAAGTCGTTGTTGAGCTGCTCGTAGAGCTTCAGCGCTGTTTCCTTGTTGCCTGCCTGATCTTCGGCGGTTGCGAGTGCCAGTCGGAATGCCGAAAATGTCGGCCGCTTTTCCACCAGTTTCCTGAGCTCGGTAATAGCCACCCTCGACTGGCCTGTTTTCACAAGTGCGAGCGCGTAGCCATAGCGATTGGCGGCTGTGTCGAAGCCGGGATCATCGTGCAGATTGTTGGCGTAATACGCGCGCATGTTCGTTGGCGATTCCGCGGTCAGCACGCGAGCTCGTTCGCGCATCAGCTCGAAGTAGGAGCCTTGATTGCCGTGAGTTATGCAGGTGGTGACGGTGACCGCGGGCAGGGTCTTCGCATCGCTTGTCTGAGGTGCGATCGTCGTCGTCGCCGCGTTGGTGGCCGCTACGGCGGTCGCTTCGTCGATCGGGCGCGTGGCCGCGTCGGCGTCACGCCGCGCCGGCAGGTTCAGATCCAGCTCACCCGACTGCCGCACGATCGGCCAAACGGACAATTTCGGCACCTGCTTCGGGCAACCGAGTTGGGCCGCACGCGCTTTTGCATCCGCGATTCGCTTGGTGTCGAGCGGATGATCGAGCAGGAATTCTGGCACGTCCATGCCATTGACGCGCATCATCTTCTGCAGCGTCTGGAAAGCGCCGGCCATCGCCGTCGGATCGAAGCCTGCACGAGCGAGCGTATCGATGCCGACCCGATCCGCTTCAGCTTCTTCGCCACGCGAGAAGTTGATCTGGCGCTGCTGCATCAACGACGTTCCGGTCATGATCGCAGCCACGCCGGCGTCGTCCGAACGGTGCGCGCTGGCGATGAGGACACCGAGCATGCCGAGCATGATCGGAATCGACATTTTCTTCTGATCCTCAAACGCGCGCAGGATGTGCTGCTGCTGCACGTGCGAAATTTCGTGTGCAAGTACACCTGCGAGCTCATCTTCGCGTTGCATCGCCGTGATCAGCCCCGCATTCGCTGCAACGAAGCCGCCGGGCGCTGCGAATGCATTGATCTGCTCATCGCGAACGATGAAGAACGTGAATTCCATGTCCGGATGATCGCTGGCTGCCACCAATCGATAGCCGAGCGAATTGATGTAATCGCTGAGCAAGGGATCATCGAGCACAAGATCGTATGCGCGCATTTCCTGCAGCATCGCAGCGCCGTATTCGTGCAGGTCCCGTGGCGACATGATGGCTGCTGCAGAACTGCCGATGTCCGGCAGTTTGACGTCGGGTTCGCGCGCACCCGCCAATCCGGTGATCAAGGCGATGGTCAGCGCGGTGAAGCTACGGGGGAATTGCGGAAACGCGCCGAACATGACCACACCAGGGAAGTGACAGGCTTCCGACCACCTTAGCGCGCGCATGTTCCCACTGCCACCCTTCAGGCATATCTGCAGGCCGGGCGATCCACCTCGCTTAGGACTCGTTCATCCGAGAATTTTAACTGCCGGACTTGCAACGGTCGCGGGCGCACTCCAATCTTGGCCGACAGATTTTCATTGGAAGCACTCCATGGCTCGGGTTGAGATCTACACCACGGCGATTTGCCCGTACTGCGTCTCGGCAAAAAATTTTCTGAAACAAAAGGGGATTGGCCATGACGAGGTCCGCGTCGACCTCGATCCGGTCCGACGCGATGAGATGCTGAGGCGCAGCGGCGGCCGTCGAACGGTACCGCAGATATTCATCAACGACGTGCACGTCGGGGGCTTCGACGATCTGGTCGCAGCCGATCGAGGCGGTCGTCTGAGCGAACTTCTGGAGGCAACGAAATGAGCGATCGCATCGGTGACTTCACTGCATTCCGGCAGCGCATGAACGATCGCATCCTCGGCCAGGACAATCAGGTTGTCCGGCGCTTCTTTGCGCTCGACACGCAGACTTACAAGGCGGGTGCGCTGAATGTGAAGACCAAGGAAATGCTTGGTCTGGTTGCGTCGATGGTGCTGCGCTGCGACGACTGCATCAGTTATCACGTT
Source organism: Lysobacterales bacterium (assembly GCA_038237055.1). GTDB lineage: Bacteria > Pseudomonadota > Gammaproteobacteria > Xanthomonadales > Rhodanobacteraceae > Dokdonella_A. Next base: position 5,558 of record JBBRZD010000004.1, read on the forward strand.
GCGCAATGCGTCGAGGCTGGCGTCAACGAGGACGAATTCTTCGAGATCTTCAGTGTGGGTTTGATCGTCGGGGGATCAATCGTGATTCCGCATTTGCGACGTGCAGTCGACTTTCTCGATCAGATGCTAGGCAAAGCCGAGGCTCCTGCATCAGCCTGAGGAACGACCGGCTTCGCTGCGCCGTTTGCCTCTTGCGCTTCCAGCCGTTCAGCGTGGAACGCGGATGAGTTTCACGTGTGCCCCATCGCTGCCGCGTCCGCTGAGATGGTCGATGCCGATCTGGTCGAAATCCGCGATCGGCATTGAATTGGCCGACAAGGTGCACACGTCCGGACGCTGGCTTGAACTTCCCATGCGGCAATCCAGGCTCGCATCGCTACCGGCGTCGACGAGGTGGAACGTTTCCGCATCCTGACTGCTCGGATCAGCGAATTCGAACACGCGTGGTGCGCCTTTGTCGTCCGGGACGAGTACCCACTGTCCGCTCCAGGTGTTGCCGGTGGCGCCCGGAGCGAAATGCGAGCGTGCCAGCATCAAGGTGCGCACTTGTACATCGCGATTGTTTTCAGTGCGCACCAGGTAGGCGCGGGCACGCGTGGGTGAAAGAAATTCGAGTTCCAGGCGAGGACCGGCCTGCGCGGACGGCTTGCTGCCCATCGGCGCAAACATCGGGTCGCCATTTGCGAGTTGCACCAGCGACACGGCAGCGACACGGCCGTTCGGTCGTGCGCTGCCGAAATACCAGGTTGCCGCCCCGTTGTCGGCGAAGCCGAACAAGCCGACAGCGAGTTGACCACTCTGCCATTCGAGACTGGCCCCGCTGCCCGCCGTTGCGCCGCCCGTCTCCACGCTTGCCTCACTCCACCAGAAACCATTTTCCGGCGTCGGCGCGCTGGCTCCCGTATTGGTATCAAGCAGATGAAATCCGATCAGGGTAGGAGCACTGGCGTCCGTTTGAGAATAGACGCGTATGCGGTAAATCTGCCCCGACAGCAGTGGAATGCCGGCGCTGACGAGCGGATCGATGCGCAGATTGAACGGAGTTGAATGCTTGTCGTCGCAGGCGGTCTGCGGCACATGAAGTTCGATGCTGAGATCGGTGCCATCAAGCGTCACCCGCGCAACTGCGGGTGCGCAGCGCGCTGGCGCACTGCCTTTCAGCTCGATCTGCCGTGACGTCTGCGCAGTGCCTGACAAAGCGGTTTCGAGTTCAATTCGCAGCTGCTCCACGCTGCGATCCGCCGCCGTTGCGCTGACGCAGCCGGTCAAGGCGATGGCGCAAACGAGGGCGGCAAGCCATGAGTGCGTGGCGAGCTTGGTTGTATGACTTCGGGACATTCGCCGATAATGCGCGCCTGCGCCGGTTCAGGCAAGTCGCATTCGTGCAGATCCTTGTTGTACAAGGAAATTCCTGCGGTCGCGCCTTGCTGCGTAGGGCGGCTTTCTCTTTGAGGCAGCCAAGTTCCGGCCTGCATCGTTCCCACCCGTTCTTTCGCGCGTGATTGCCTAACGCGCAGCATGGAGTTCGTTCAATGAGCAAGACTATTGCGGTGATACGCGGCGACGGCATCGGCCCGGAAATCATGGAGGCGACGCTGCGCGTGCTCGACGCGATGTCGGTTGGCTTGCAGTACGACTTCGTTGAAGCCGGCCTTGCCGCGCAGGAAAAATTCGGGGAACTGTTGCCACAAGCCACGATGGATGCGATCGCGAAACACCGCATCGCGCTGAAAAGCCCGCTGACCACGCCGGTCGGCGAGGGCTTCAGCTCAATCAATGTCGAGTTGCGCAAACGCTTTGACCTCTACGCAAATGTGCGTCCTGCTATTTCGTTCCCGAATACGCGTTCACGCTTTCCGGAAAACGTCGACCTGATCACTGTGCGCGAGAACACCGAGGGCGCTTATATCGGCGAAGGCCAGCTCGTTTCCGAGGATGGTGCGACAGCAACGCTGACGCAGAAGATTACCCGCCGTGGTTCCGAGCGTATCGTGCGCTATGCGTTCGAGCTGGCGCGCCGCAAAGGCCGCAAGAAAGTCAGCATCGTGCACAAGGCAAATATCTTGAAGTCGACCTCGGGCCTGTTTCTCAAAGTTGCGCGAGAAGTAGCGGCGGAATACCCGGATATCGCGTTCAACGAATTGATTGTCGATAACTGCTGCATGCAGCTGGTGATGAATCCGGAACAATTCGACGTGATCGTTACAACAAATCTGTTCGGCGACATCATTTCAGATCTATGCGCGGGTCTGGTCGGTGGTCTCGGTCTCGCGCCGGGTGCGAACATCGGTGCGGATGCGGCGATCTTCGAGGCCGTGCATGGTTCGGCCCCGGACATTGCCGGCAAAGGTATTGCCAACCCCTGCGCGTTGCTGCTCGGTGCGGCACAAATGCTCGACCATCTCGAACAGGTCGACAAGGCAAACCTCTTGCGCGCCGCGATTCGCGCCACGCTGGAGGCGCGCGACCGGGTCACGCCGGATCTTGGTGGAACGGGCACGACCGACGGTTTTGCCGACGCAATCATTCAGCGATTGGTCTGAAGGCGGAACCAACGCGCGCCTGCGATTTCGTGCGGTTCGTTTCGGTTTGTCAGCGCGCCGCGGCGAGATGATCGAGAACGCGCAGTGCGCCCTTGCCGGGTTGGTAGCTGGCCTTGAGAGCCGCATGGACAAAGCCGATCGCTTGTTCGACGGCGACTTCCAACTCGTCTCCGCGCGCGATGCCGGCCGCAATAGCAGCTGAGAGCGAACAACCGGTGCCATGGCTTTCGCCGCGAATGCGCTTCTGGTGAAACCAGTGCTCGCCGTTTTTCGTCAACAGCAGATCGGAAATTTCGTTGCCGCTTAGATGGCCGCCCTTGAGCAGCACGGCACGCGCACCTTGATCGAGCAGACCGATGGCTGCCGCGCGCATGTCTTTTGTCGTCCGGATTGTGCGGGCGAGGAGGCGCTCGGCTTCAGGAATATTCGGCGTCAGCAGATCCGCGCGTGCCAGCAAATGTTTGCGGAGTGCTGCCTCCAGATCGGCACTGGCGAGATTCGCACCGGTGGTGGCGACCAGCACTGGATCGAGGATCACGGGAATGCGCGGGTGGCGGCTCAGCACCCCGGCAACGGTGCGAGTGAGTGCCGGCGTCGCGAGCATGCCGATCTTGATCGCACCGACCCGGAAATCGCTCAGCACGGCCTCCAGTTGCGCGCGCAACGTCGTGGTTGGCACTACGTGGATGGCGGCAACACGACGCGTGTTTTGCGCCGTGACTGCCGTGATCGCGCAGGTACCGTGAACGCCGAACGCCGCGAAGCTGCGCAAATCCGCTTGTACACCCGCACCCCCGCCCGAGTCCGATCCAGCAATTGTCAGGGCGATTGGTGGGCCAATCTTTTTTGATATTCGTTGCATTTTCGCAACAAAACCTTTTCGTAAGGCGCAGCATCGAGAGCAGATAAAGACCCATATCCAGAGCCGATGCCGGCAGGTAAGGAAAAATTCACCGGGCTACGCTTGACTTGTGTTGCGTTTTCACCAATGATCCAAGACGAATTACACCACACTTGTTTCAATCACCGCAGCTAGGGGCTATGCAGCGGGCAACAGCAGCAACCGCAGGGAGATGGATGGGAGCGCTAAGCGCAGGGCTAGCGCTCCCATTTTCTTTTCTAGTACACGCCGCATCGTTTGATGACGCGACGGCTGTGGCTGCGCGTGCGAGCATGCTGCAATCTGCACCGAGCAACTCGGATGCCTCTGTTCTATCGCGCTGGCACGACTACGCGTTGAGCAGCATTACTCCGCAGTTTTCCTGGGCCGTGCTGCCGCAGACATACAGTGCGCCGCGCGTGCTGGACAATTATTCCGGTGTCGTCGCCAGGGTGCCATTGTTCCAGGCCAGAGAGGCGGCGACTCATCTCGCGATCTCCCTTGCGACGGGCAACGTAACGGACTCTCCCAGCGTATTGCCTGATCAGATCGCACATCTGACCGGGCTGCCACAGGCAGGGTTGCAGCGCACTGTTGTTGCGCCGACGCTCGCACGTGACTGGGGTGATCATGGTTCCGTGCGACTCACCGGCGTGCTGGCGTATCAACGCTTCGCCAGCCTCGGCTTGGGCACGACGGCCGCGGATGCCTGGACTCCATCACCCGCATGGATCAATGACAGCTCCTATGGCGCCGGTGTGCGGTTTGATGTTGGCAACGCGTTCAATGATCGTCTGCGTTGGAATTTCGGCTATCAGTCCCGTGTTGGCATGAGCGCATTTGCCAATTATCGCGGCGTGTTCGCCGATCCCGGCGATTTCGACATTCCTGCCAGTGCGACCGCGAATTTCAGTTATGCGTTGACGCCTCGACTTGGAGTCGATCTGGGCGTGCAGCGCGTGATGTACAACGCAATTACACCCTTCACCAGTTCGAATCTGCCAACGCGCTTTCTTGCGCTTCTCGGTGATAGCGGAAGCCCGGTATTCGCGTGGCGCGACCTCAATGTGTACAGCGTGGGCTGGACTTTCAGTGACGATGAAATCGGATCGTTGCAGATGCGCTATACCACGCGCCAGCAGCCTGTACCGACTTCAAAATTGCTTGAACGCGCGCTCGCATCCGCCACCGCGAACGATACGATTTCACTTGGATGGTCGCGTGGATTCGGTCCGAACGCGAGCCTGGGATTTGCTGCGAGCTATGCAACATCGCCATATTTCCTGCTGATGCCGTCCTATCTAGCGCGCAGCGATGGCACCGCGAGCCAGTTCGAGTTCGAGGCGAACTGGTCGCTGCGCTTCTGAGAGCTGGCGAGCCTCCGCTCGCGCAGCCCCGATGGTTCTTACAGCATTTCCGACGCGTAATCTGCCAATCGCGATCGTTCGCCGCGACGCAAGGTGATGTGCGCGCTGTGTGCCCAATCCTTGAAGCGGTCCACCGCGAAGGTCAGTCCTGATGTGGTCTCGGTCAGATAAGGCGTATCGATCTGCTCGACGTTGCCAAGGCAGATCATCTTGCTGCCCGGACCCGCGCGCGTGATCAGGGTCTTCATCTGTTTCGGCGTCATGTTCTGCGCTTCATCGATGATCACGTAGCGACCGAGGAAGGTACGACCGCGCATGAAATTCATCGAGCGGATCTTGATCCGCGAGGCGAGCAGATCGTTGGTCGCTGCGCGTCCCCAGGCGCCGCCTTCCTGCGGATTGGTCAGCACTTCGAGGTTGTCGGTCAGCGCGCCCATCCATGGCGTCATCTTTTCTTCCTCGGTACCCGGCAGGAAGCCAATGTCTTCACCGACCGAGACGGTCGCGCGCGTCATGATGATCTCGCGATAGCGCTGCTGATCCATAACCTGCGCCAATCCCGCGGCGAGCGCCAGCAAGGTCTTGCCGGTGCCGGCAGTGCCGAGCAGGGTGACGAAATCGATGTCCGGATCCATTAGCGCGTTGAGGGCGAAGTTCTGCTCGCGGTTTCGTGCCTGGATGCCCCAAACCGAATGCGAGGCGCCGAGGCGATAGTCGTCGACGATCTGCAGCACCGCTTTGGGACCTTCCAGACGCAGCACGCGCAACTCGACTTCGTCTTCGCCCGGTAAATAAAGGCTCTGGTTCGGATGCCAGTCCTCGTCCTTGCGTCGTTTCACTTCGTAGAAAGTCCGGCCGCGTTCGGACCACGAACGCAATTCGCCGTGTCGCTCCCAGAAATCGGCGGGAAGTTCAGCGAGGCCGTTGTAGAGCAGGCTGAAATCGTCGAGCGCACGATCGTTTTCGTAATCTTCAGCGGTGATCCCGTGGATCTTCGCCTTGATTCGCAGGTTGATGTCCTTGGACACCAGCACGACCGCTTCCTTGGGTCGCTCAGCGCGCAACGCGACGACCGAGGCAAGGATCAAATTGTCCGGTAGCGTGCGCGTCGCGCGCTTGTCGGAAGCGACGTGAGCTGATATCTGGAAATACAGTCGACCAAATTTCAGCTTGCGATCGAGCTGGATGCCCTGCGGCTGACGCAGATCGAGACCCTCCTCGATCGGGCGGCCGTTGCCGGCGACGACGAGTTCGTTGAGAAAGCGGCTGACCTGGCGCGCATTGCGCGATGTTTCCGAGGTTCCTTTCTTGGCGGCATCGAGTTCCTCAAGCACCGTCATCGGAATGAACACGTCGTGTTCCTCGAAGCGGAACAGGGCAGTGGGGTCGTGCATAAGCACGTTGGTGTCGAGCACGTAGATACGCTTGCCTCGGGTCATGCGCGGCTCTCGATAGGAAAGGATGGGATTGGGGCGCAACACGCGATGGATACCGCGCGTGGCGGCGGATGGCAATAGCAGATGGAAATGACAGTCACTCTTGCTTCAGTCGTTCAAGCACGTCGGTTGCATGGCCGGGCACCTTGACTCCGCGCCACTCTGCAACGAGGACGCCGTCGGGGTTGATGAGGAAGGTACTCCTGATCACGCCGACATAGTGTTTGCCGTACAACACTTTCGAACCGATCACGCCGAAAGCCTGGCACCACACTTCGTCGGTATCGGCGATCAATGGAAATTCGAGGTCGTGTTTCTGGTGAAATTTCCCGTGAGAGACTACGGAATCGCGTGAGACGCCGATGATCTCGCAGCTGCGCTTCTGGAACTCGATATAGAGATCGCGAAAGTCCTGCGCCTCGCGTGTGCAGCCGGGCGTGTGGTCTTTCGGATACAAATAAACGACGACGTGTCGTCCGCGCAGTTCTGCCAGAGTAAGCGTGCCGCCGTCCTGAAGGCAGCCTTTCAGTTTCGGGACTTTCTTGCCCAGAGCTGGCGTCATCAGAATTTCATCGGATCCATGATCGCGTCGAGATTGAGCCCATCGCAAAATTCGAGGAAGTCGTCACGCAGGGCAGCGATGTGCGTCGAGGTCGGAATGCCGATCGTGATCTGTGCGGAAAACATGTCGGCACCCGTCTGCATTGCGCGGTAACGCGTCGAATGCAATTGTTCGATCGTGATGGTTTGCTGTGCGAAGAACTCCGCCAGCTGAAACAAGACGCCCGGCTTATCGGCGGCCACCACTTCGACCACGTACGGAAGCAAATTCGACTGCTGTTGCTTCGCGCTGGTGCGGAAGTGGGTGAGGCGAAGTTCGCCGGCGCGATCAAGCCGCGCGAGGCCGTTCTCCAGTTTTGCGATTGCATCCCACGCGCCCTGCGCGAGTGCGAGCACGCTGAGTTCGTTGCCAAGCGTCGACACGCGCGCCTCGGCAAGATTGCAGCCGCACTCGGAAATACGCTTGCTGATGGCGACCAACGGCGATTGCGTAGCCGCGCTGAATGCGCTGATAAGCAGGTAGTTCTCGTTCGATGCTGGCCGTAGGGTGCTTTCGCTCAAGGCCTGCTTTCCTGCTTGCTTCACCATTCCGTCGCCTCGTGGCCAATGGCGCCGAATGCCGACGTCTGCCGCTGTCAGAATACTTGCGGGCTTCTGGGGTCGCAAGGAGGTGGTTGGCCGCACGACCTGCAGGCGACGGCGTGTTGTCGGGCATTGAGCCGATTGCGTCCACGATGGACTTGGTCGGACAACCCCAAGTAACATCCGACGCTCCGCAAATGCTTGGCCCAGTCTTGATCCTCTCCGGCAGCATCTGTGCATTGGCGACGCCGTTCAGCGCTCGCGACGATGCCATCGACTTCGACGCATTCGGCCGCCTGATTGACTATCAGCTGGCAGGGGGCACACGCGCCCTTGTCGCAGCCGGTTCGACGGGCGAAGCCGCCGCGCTTGATGACGCGGAATTTTCCAGGTTGCTGGACTTTGCAGTCGCGCATGTTGATCGCCGCGTGCCGTTACTCGCCGGGACTGGCCAATCGGCTACGAGCAAGACGATTGTAAACACGCAACGCGCACGCGCATGTGGCGTGGATGCTGCCCTCGTCGCAACGCCCGCGTATGTCCGCCCCACCCAGGACGGCATGTATCGCCATTTCAGCGAGATCGCCGAACACGGGGGTTTGCCGGTCGTGCTCTATAATGTGCCATCGCGCACGGCATGCGACTTGTTGCCCGAGACCGTTGCGCGCCTTGCGCAACACGGCAATATCGTCGGCATCAAGGAAGCGTTGCCCGACCCTGAACGCATGAGCGCACTGCTGGCGTTAAAGCTGCCGCGATTTGCCGTGCTGTCGGGCGACGACCCGACCGCAGGACGTGCGCTGCTTGCCGGCGCCAATGGTGTGATTTCTGTCGCGGCAAACGTAGCGCCGCGCTGGTTCGCCGGCCTGTGCGACGCTGCCATGTCCGGCGCTGCGGTGAGCGCCGAAGCGGCCCACTTGCGACTGGCGCCGCTCTATGCGCTGCTCGGCGCGGAACCGAATCCGATCCCGCTAAAATGGTGTTTGTCGGTACTGGGCTTGGGCGAGTCGCATATGCGTTTGCCCCTACTTTCCTTTTCTGCCAGACACTATGCAGGCGGCATTGAGGTATTGAGCCGACTAGGCTTGGTCGAGCCCGAGCCTGCAGTCGGGTAGACTACTCATATGACTGACGACAGGATGGTATTCGTGACACGGAACACTTTCGTACTGCCGGCGACACTGGCTGCCGCATCCCTGCTGAGTGGTTGCGGGTTCATGCACCGCCATCTCGACCACAAGGATGCCGACTACCGCAAATCCGTGCAGGAACGGCCGCTCGAGGTACCACCGGATCTGGATACGCCGAACAGCAGGGGTGCCTTGGTGGTGCCGACCATCGCTGCCGTGCCGGTGCAGTCGACGCCTTCAGGCGCATCGCCTGCTGCCACGCCAACGGCCATGCCGCCGTCAGTATCGATCGAGCCTGGCGTCCAGTTAGGCGGCGACGGCCTGCATATTGCCGATAGTGTTGAAAGCGCTTGGACTCGCGTAGGCCTTGCGCTGGAACGCTCAGGTGCCGCGACGGTGGTGGCGCGCGATGAAGCCGCGCGTACTTATACGGTTGACACGACAGGCCAGACGACCCAGAGGGCAGGTTGGTTCAAACGCGCTATCACGTTGGGCCACGCCAACAACAAGGTCACGGCGAAAGTGCATCTGACAGTGCGCGTGAGTGCCGATGCAGCAGGCAGCAAGGTTGGCGTTGAAGGCGCGACCGATGGAGCATCACAGGACGCGGCGCGGTCGCTGCTCGCAGCCTTGCGTCAGCGCTTGTCCTGAAGTTGATTGGTTCGGTCGGTCGAGGATAGGTACGCGCGTTGCGAGTGCCTGAACGATTCGGTCGAAGAATTCAAGCCGAGGTCAGCGTTCCAGCAGTTTCAGTTTGTCGCTGCGGCCGTCCCATTCCTTGGCATCGGCGGGCGCATCGATGCGCTCGGTCAATACCGGCCATGCCTTCGCCAGCTCCGCATTCAGGGCAATGAAGGGCTCCTGGCCAGCCGGGACGTCATCTTCGGGGAAGATCGCAACGGCGGGACATTCCGGTTCGCATAGTGTGCAGTCGATGCACTCTTCCGGATCGATGACGAGAAAGTTCGGGCCAGCGTGGAAGCAATCGACTGGACAGACTTCCACGCAGTCGGTGTACTTGCACTTGATGCAGTTCTCGGTGACGACGAATGCCATGGAAGATCCGACCTGCTCCAATAAATTCCGCTCGAAGCGGTTATTGATTGAGAAGTGCGGCCAAGGCTGGCCGCTTCTTGATTCTCGCAGTCAAGGACGACTGTAAGCGTTACCTGAAAAAAGCAAATGGTGCTCCCTACGAGGTTCGAACTCGTGTTCCCGCCTTGAGAGGGCAGTGTCCTGGGCCACTAGACGAAGGGAGCGCGGTTTTGGATTGCGAAGCCGCGTAGTATAACGAAATGATAACTAGCAGCAATCAGCGGAGCGTCTTCTAGGGATGAATTCGGAACAGATCGTACAAGACATGTCGCCTCAAGGGTCGTTTCGCGTCATTCCGCGTGCCGAGCACTCGATTTCGCGCAAGAGCATTTCTCCCGGCGCGCTGCGCGTGCTGTATCGGCTGCATGAATCGGGCTATCAGGCCTTTCTGGTCGGCGGCGCCGTGCGCGATCTCCTGCTCGGCGGCCATCCGAAGGATTTCGACATCGCAACCAATGCGACGCCGGAACAAGTGCGCGCGTTATTCCGCAACTGCCGCCTGATCGGTCGGCGGTTTCGCCTTGCTCACGTGGTGTTCGGGCGCGAAATCGTCGAGGTCGCAACTTTCCGTGGCAGCAGTGACGACGGTAGCGGTGACCGTCACCTCGTCGATGGCCGCCTGGTGCGCGACAACGTCTACGGCACGCTCGAAGAAGATGCTGTGCGCCGCGACTTCACCATCAACGCACTGTATTACGACATTGCCGATTTCAGCGTGCGTGATTCGGTCGGCGGCATGGCCGATCTCGAACACCATGTGCTGCGCCTGATCGGTGATCCGGAACTGCGCTATCGCGAGGATCCGGTACGCATGCTGCGCGCCGCTCGCCTTGCCGCAAAGCTCGAATTCGAGATCGCAGCGGAGACTGCTGCGCCTTTTGCCACGCTCGGATCGCTTCTTTCCGAAGCGCCGCCTGCGCGTTTGTTCGACGAATCGCTGAAACTCTTTCTTGGCGGCTATGGTCTCGCGAGCTTTCGCGCGCTGGAGCGCCACGGATTGCTCGAACACGTGTTCCCGGCGACGGCGCGCGTGCTCGCGAGTGGCAAGGCGGGGCATTTTCGCGGCATGGTCGAACGGACGCTTGCGAGCACGGATGCGCGCATACGTGAGGACAAACCGGTCACGCCAGCGTTCCTGTTCGCTGCAATGTTATGGGAACCTGTACGCGTCACCGCACAGGCGCTTGCCAACGAGGGTGCCGACGTAGCGTCGGCGTGGACACATGCGGTGGATCGGGTCCTGCGTGAACAGGCGCAGCGCGTGGCGATTCCGCGGCGTTTCACGATCACGATTGAAGAGATCTGGGCATTGCAGCCGCGTTTCACCCAGCGCACGAAGAAGCGGGCGTTCCGTCTGCTCGAGCATCCGCGTTTCCGCGCGGCTTACGATTTCCTGGTCTTGCGAGCGGAGGGATCGCCGGAGCTCGCGGAGCTGGCGACCTGGTGGACGCAAGCGCAAGAGTCCAGCCACGACGAACTTTCAGCAAGCCTCGCCGCCGTCCAGGCTACACCGACCGACGCCGCGACCCCGGCTCCGCGCAAACGCGCGCGCAGACGTCGCCGCAAGCCCACGGGTGCAGCAGATACGGTCGTGCATACCAACGAAAGTGGTGATTAAGCGCGCCGACGTGCATGCATGGGTTGGGCTCGGCAGCAATCTCGACGATCCCGCCCGTCAGTTGCAACGTGCGCTGCTCGCGCTCGGCAAGCTGCCACGCACGCGCTTGCTGCGCCACTCGCGCCTGTATCGAAGTGCGCCGTGGGGCATTGCCGATCAACCAGCCTTCGTCAACGCAGTCGCTGAGCTGCAGACGTCGCTTGAACCGCGCGCCCTGCTTGATGCGCTGCTGGCCATCGAGCGGGCCCAAGGGCGACGTCGAGACAGCACGCGTTGGGGGCCGCGTACGCTCGATCTTGATCTACTCATGTACGCTGACCATCAATCGAGTGAGTCCGACCTGACGCTGCCACATCCGCATATCGTGGACCGTGCGTTCGTTCTGATGCCGTGGTTGGAGCTGGATGCGGACATGGCAATCCCCGGGATGGGTATCGTGCGCGATTTGCTTGCACGCGTTGGCGACCAGGATTGCACGCCGCTCGACGAGGCCGCTTGAGGTTAATTAGCGCTGCAGGGAATAATGCCAATCCGATGCCAGTCGAGCAGTCGATCACGATGTATGCGAACGCCCTGAGCAGCGCCCCGGTCACCGTGCCGGAACTCCATGAGCGCAAGCGCCGCTCAAAGAAGATCGTTTCGATCACGTCGTATGACGCAAGCATTGCGGCGTGCGCGGATGAGGCAGGAGTGGATTTCGTGCTCGTCGGCGACTCCCTCGGCATGGTCGTGCAGGGCCACGCGAGCACATTGCCCGTCACGATGGACGCCATGGTCTATCACAGCGCCTGCGTTGCCCGCGGCCTGCAGCGTGCATTGCTTGTCGCCGATCTTCCCTTCATGAGCTATCGCGATCCGGCCATTGCATTGTCGAATGCGGCTCGCCTGATGAGCGAAGGGGGCGTCGCGATGGTCAAGCTTGAAGGCGCGGATTGGGCTTGCGAGGTCATCAATGCGCTGACTCGACGCGATGTGCCGGTGTGCGCCCACCTGGGCCTGACGCCGCAATCGGTCCATCGACTCGGCGGTTACCGCGTGCAGGGCAAGGGTGACGCGGCCGCGCAACGCCTGAAGTCCGACGCGCTCGCCGTGCAGGATGCAGGCGCGGATTTGCTCGTGCTGGAATGCGTACCGGCTGCGCTTGCTGCGGAAATCACCAAGGCGTTGCGCATTCCGACGATCGGGATCGGTGCTGGCGTGGACTGCGACGGTCAGATCCTCGTGGTGCAGGATCTGCTGGGCATCACGTCCGGCAAACGCCCGCGCTTCACCAAGGATTTCCTCGCCGGTACGAACTCCGTGATCGGCGCGATCGCCGCTTACGCCGCTGCCGTGCGCAGTGGCGAGTTTCCTGCCGCCGAACACAGTTACTGAGCGCGTCCATGCAGATCGTCAACACCGCTTCCGACTTGCATGCTCTGGTCGCCGGCTTTACGCGCGATGGCCGGCGTATCGGTTTCGTGCCGACCATGGGCAATCTGCATGCAGGCCACCATTCACTAATCGCACTTGCGCGCGAGCGAGTCGACGTTGTCATCGCCAGCGTGTTCGTGAATCCGACGCAGTTCGGCCCAAGCGAAGACTTCACACGCTATCCGCGCACGCCCGAAGCAGATACCGAGGGCCTCGCCGCACACGGGTGCGACGTGTTGTTTCTGCCGCTGGTTGCGGATATCTATCCCGACGGCGCCGAGCGCATGGTGCGTGTCAGCGTACCGGAACTGGGTGACATGCTCGAAGGTGCGATCAGGCCCGGACATTTCGACGGCGTGGCGACCGTGGTCGCGAAACTCTTCAACATGACGCGTCCTGACGTTGCAGTGTTTGGACAGAAGGACTATCAGCAACTGCTGGTGATCCGGCGCATGTCGCGCGATCTGGGCTATCCGATCGACATCGTCAGCGCACCCATCGTGCGCGAGACGAATGGCTTGGCGATGAGCTCACGCAACCAGTACCTGAGCGCAGAACAACGTGCACAGGCCGGCGTCATTCACGCGACTTTGCAATGGATGCGCGAACGCGCGCTTGCCAGCCTGCGAGCGGGCGATGCGATTGCATTCCGGGAGATTTCGGCGCTGGCAAATGCGCGGCTTGAGAACGCGGGGCTGGCACCGGACTACGCGCTCCTGCGCAACGCAGACAATCTAGGTGAGCCGATGGCAAATCAACGCAACCTGGTGGCACTCGTTGCCGCGCGCGTGGGTAGCACGCGACTGATCGACAATCTTTTGATTGAACCGTAGCTTTCTTGTCGGACGTTGTGGTATTCTCCCAACTGTCTTGGGGATTCCGCAACGTTTGTTGCAGGATTCTTGGGGCGCAGGGCGCATTAAGGTAATCGTCACTCCGATTGAGACCCTCGCAGCGGCACTCGCGCGAGGGTTTTTTTTATCCGTAATTTGCCAGTACGTCGAACAATCAATCGCTTATGCGGGTTTTTTGGCGAAATCTCTCTCATGCCCGACCACGCACTCTGTTGATCGCTGGGCTGTTGCGAAATTACCACGAAATCAAGACAGCCGTTGTTTCCGCTACCCATCGGCTGATTTTCGCGCCAGCTCTCCCAGCGCCCACGCAACATGCTCGCGCACGAGTGCAGACGCATCGTTGGCGCGTGATGCCAGAGCCGCTTTGACTTCCGCCGTCGCCGGGGCATTGCCAAGCGCAACGGCAATATTGCGCGACCAGCCTTCGTAGCCCGTTCGCCGAATTGCCATGCCTTGAGTGCGATCGAGAAATTCCTGCTCGGTCCATGCGAACAGCTCGGCAAGGCTGGCACGATCGAGGCCGTGGCGCGGCAAAAAGTCTGCCTCAGGCGTGCTCTGCGCGAACTTGTTCCAGGGGCAGACGAGCTGGCAATCATCACACCCAAACACACGATTGCCGATGAGTGGCCGCAAATCCTCGGGAATCGATCCGCGCAGCTCGATCGTCAAGTATGAGATGCAGCGCCGCGCGTCGAGCTTGTACGGAGCCACGATTGCCTGCGTCGGGCAAATCTCGATACAGCGCGTGCACGTCCCGCAATGCGGCGTTTCAGGCGCATCGACAGGCAGCGGCAGGTCGGTATAGATCTCACCAAGGAAGAACCAGGACCCGGCATTGCGACTCAACAGCAACGTGTGCTTGCCGATCCAGCCCAGCCCGGAATTTCGTGCGAGCGCTTTCTCCAGCACCGGCGCCGAGTCGGTGAACACGCGATGGCCGAACGGGCCCGTTACTTCGCTGATGCGCTCGGTGAGCTTCTGCAGTCGCCCGCGCAGGATCTTGTGATAGTCGCGGCCAAGTGCATAGCGCGACACGTACGCGAGCTCGCCATCGCCGATCACGTCCCACGCCGTTGCCAGTTCCGGCGGCGCATAGTCCATGCGTGCGGAAATCACGCGCAAGGTTCCGGGGTGCAGGTCCGCGGGCCGGCTACGCTTGGTCCCATGGCGCGCCATATAGTCCATTTCGCCGTGAAAGCCGGCATCGAGCCAGTTCAGCAAATGCGCCTCATCCTCGCCCAGATCGACATCGCAGATGCCGACATGCTGGAAGCCGAGTTCGGCGCCCCAGCGGCGGATATCGGCGACGAGCGTGCGGACGTCAATGAGGCTGTCGATGGGGTCGGAGGCGTTGGACATGCGGAGAAATGATTTCCAGGCACGCAGCATAGCGCGCGCGGTACACACCTATAATTGATGTATGCATGAGTCCGACCGCACGACAGCGCTCTACACCGCCGATCAGGTGCGTGGCATCGATCGCCATGCCATCGAAAACCTGCATATTCCGGGATTCGAACTCATGCAACGCGCGGCAGACGCGGCTTTCGCGTTGCTGCGCGAGCGCTGGCCCTTGGCGCGTCACATCGTTGTGCTGGCCGGTGGCGGCAACAACGGCGGTGATGCATTCCTGCTGGGCACGCTGGCGCTGAAAGCCGGTTTTACGGTCGATGCTTTTGCGCTGGCAGGCAAGCCCGGCGCGGACGCACTGCGTGCGCGTCTGAACTTCGTGGCGGCGGGTGGCCGCGCCGTCGATGCGGATGAGCGCACTGAAATACCCGCCGCCGATGTCTGTATCGACGGTTTGTTCGGTACGGGCCTCAAACGACCCGTGCTCGGCATTGCGGCGCAATTGATCGAGAAGCTCAACGCATCGCCGCTGCCGGTGCTTGCGCTTGATCTGCCATCAGGTCTCGACGCGGACAGCGGCAGCCAGATGGGTACCGCTGTGCGCGCTTATGCAACGATCAGCTTCGTTGGCTGGAAGCGCGGCCAGTTTACCGCGGATGGCAGCGATTTTTGCGGAATGCGCACGCTGGCGACGCTCGACCTGCCGGAAAAAGCTTACGCGGATTTCGATGCGGACGCGGAACTCCTCGATGATTCGATTTGCAACGTGCTCGCATCGCGTCGTGGCAATGTCAACAAATCCAGTTTTGGCCACGTGCTTGCGATTGGCGGCGATACCGGCATGGGCGGCGCGATCCGTTTGAGTGGCGAAGCGGCATTGCGCTGCGGCGCGGGTCTGGTCAGCGTCGCAACCAGAGCCGCCAACGTGTTCGCGTTGAACGCATCGCGACCAGAGCTGATGGCGCACGGTGTCGACGAATCCGCTGCGCTTTTGCCTCTGCTCGAACGCGCGAACGTCGTCGCGATTGGCCCCGGCATGGGGCAGAGTGCGTGGGGACGTGCGTTGTTCGACGCGATGCTGGTCAGCGGGAAGCCGGGGGTCATTGATGCCGATGCGCTCAATCTGCTCGCGCAGTCGCCGCGCAAGTTGCCCCCAGGGTGCGTGTTGACGCCACATCCGGGCGAAGCAGCACGTCTGCTTGGCAGTGACACGATGGCGATTCAGCGCGATCGCTTTGCTGCCGTGCGTGAACTCGCGCGGCGCCACGGGGCGACCGTCGTATTGAAAGGCGCGGGTAGCCTGGTCGCCGATCCGGATGGTCGCGTGCACGTCTGTCCGTGGGGCAATCCCGGCATGGCCTCGGGTGGCATGGGCGATCTCCTGACCGGCGTCATTGCCGCGTTGCTCGCGCAGGGCCTTTCGGCTGGGAATGCGGCACGGCTTGGCGTCGCGCTGCATGCGCGCGCTGGAGACGGCGCTGCCGGTAATGCGCCACGAGGTTTGATCGCAAGCGACTTGCTGCTGCCGCTACGTCAGCTCGCGAATGGGTGCACGCCGTGAATTGCAATGCGCAAGATACGGATCGGTTCGCACGCACCACGATTGACGAGCCGCAATTGGTCGACCTGGCGGCGCGCCTCGCGCCCACGGCGCGCGCCGGCGGCTTGATTCATTTGGCGGGTGACCTCGGCGCCGGCAAGACCACGTTCGCGCGCGCGTTGCTGCAGGCGCTTGGCGTCGGTGAACGCATCAAGAGCCCCACCTACAGCCTGCTCGAGTCGTATCGCGCCGGTGAGCTTGAGATACACCACCTCGACCTCTATCGCATCGCCGACGCCGGCGAACTGGAATGGCTGGGTTTGGGCGATTTGTGGGCCGCCGATACGCTCGTCTTGATCGAATGGCCCGAACGTGGAACGGGCCATTTGCCGCCAGCGGACCTCGCGATCGAGCTGCAGCATGCAGGGAGCGTACGTGTCTTGACGGCGCTCGCGCACAGCAACCGGGGGAGGGAATTGTTGTCGGCTTGGCGCACCTTCGACACCCCCACAGAGCCTTTGCGATTCGATGGGTTGGAGTGATTTCCTGAATCGAAAATCATGAAGTCGCCGCAGCTTCCGGATTTTCAAGGGAAAAAGCTTGCTTTTTGCGCGCATTTTCGAGTTGAATACGCGCCATGTGGGGAATCCGCAACCAAGCTGGACCAATCGCCTGTGCCGTGGCGCTGCTGCTGGCCACAGGGACGGCGCGCGCAGCGCAGATCAAGACCCTGCGCATCTGGGCTGGCCCCGAATACACGCGGGCCGTGTTCGACGTCTCCGGACCGGTCGACTACAAGCTGTTCGAGCTCAGCAAGCCCCGTCGCATCGTGCTTGATATGCGCGGCAGCGAACTGGGTTCCGAGTTCAGTGCGCCGGCGGCCAAAGGTCTGCTGAAAAGTCTGCGCGCAGGCAAACAAGGCAAAAACGACGCGCGTGTGGTCTTTGACCTCGCCGACGGCGTTCATCCCAAGAGTTTTCTTTTGCCACCCACCGACAAGTTCGGCTATCGCCTCGTGCTCGATTTGTACCCGGGCGACGCGAAAGCGGCACCGGTCAAGAGCGTCGCCGAAGTGTCGAGCGGCAAAGGCCGCAATGTCGTTGTCGCGATCGATGCCGGTCACGGTGGCGACGATCCGGGCGCGACCGGCGCGAGCGGCACGCATGAAAAGGAAGTCACCCTCGCAGTTGCTCGCGAGTTGAAGAAGCTGGTCGACCGTACGCCAGGCATGACCGCGATGCTTACCCGCGATGCCGACTATTTCATTCCGCTCGAAAAGCGCTACAGCAAGGCACGCGAAGCAAAGGCGGACTTGTTCATCTCGATCCACGCCGACGCGTTCACGAGCAGCGATGCGCGCGGCTCGTCGGTATGGGTGCTGTCGCCGCGAGGCGCGACCAACGAGGCATCGCGCTGGCTTGCCGATCGCGAGAATCGCGCCGACCTGGTCGGCGGCATCTCGCTCGACGACAAGGACGATACGCTGGCCAAGGTCCTGCTGGATCTTTCCCAGGGTGCGACGATGGGGGCGAGCAACTCGGTCGCCGAGCAAGTGCTCAGCGCCTTGCGCAAGCTCGGACCGACTCATCGCAACTACGTCGAGCGGGCAAATTTCGTCGTGCTGCGCTCACCTGACGTGCCTTCCATTTTGGTCGAGACCGCGTTTATCACGAATACGGCAGAAGAAGCACGCCTCAAGAGTTCCGAGCATCGCGAAAAGCTTGCGATGGCGATACTCGATGGCGTCAACGGCTATTTCCGCGCATCGCCGCCGCCCGGAAGCCTGTTTGCGGCGGGCAACTTACGCCAGCGCGCGACTCGGGCATCCCGCTATGTGGTCGGTCGCGGCGACACGCTGAGCGCGATTGCCGAAAGCCATGGTGTCACAACTGCCCAGTTGCGCGCCGCGAACGAACTTGCCGATGAAGTCGTGCGCGCTGGCGAAGTGCTGCAAATTCCGTCCGGTTGAAAAAGCGGGTATTGCCCGGCTGATTTCCTGCGTTCGGCTATGATGTGAACCCGTTTTTCGGTTCCGTCATGGCGCGCATCCGTTCACTTCCCACCGAACTGATCAACCAGATCGCTGCCGGCGAGGTGATAGAGCGGCCGGCATCGGTGGTCAAGGAACTGGTCGAGAACAGCCTCGACGCGGGTGCCACGCGCATCGAAATCGACATCGAGCAAGGCGGCGCGCGGCTGATCCGCATTCGCGACGACGGCAGCGGCATCGATGCCGACGATCTGCCGCTTGCGATCTCCGCGCATGCGACGAGCAAGATCACATCATTCGACGACCTCGAACGTGTGGGTACCCTTGGTTTTCGCGGCGAAGCCCTGCCGTCGATTGCTTCGGTGTCACGTTTCGCATTGACTTCCCGCCGCGTCGGAAGCGAGGCCGCCTGGCGCATCGAAGTCGACGGCGGCAAGCCTCGCGCACAGAGCCCCGCGCAGCATTCGGTCGGCACGAATGTCGAAGTCCGCGACCTGTTCTACAACCTGCCGGCACGGCGCAAATTCCTGCGCGCTGAGCGCACCGAATTCGGTCACATCGACGAGCTCGTGAAGTCGATCGCGCTTGCGCAAACGCAGACCGAATTCCGCCTCACCCACAATGGCAAACCGATGCGCCTGCTCAAGGCTGCTGCTGACGCAGGCGAAGGTGCGCGCCGGGTCGTCGATGTGCTCGGCGAAGAATTCCTCGGCCACAGCCTGCGTGTCGAACATGCGGCTGCCGGTCTGCGATTGCATGGCTGGGTCGGGTTGCCCACGGCGTCGCGTGCACAGGCAGACCAGCAGTATTTTCACGTCAACGGCCGCCTAGTGCGTGATCGTCTGGTGGCGCACGCGGTACGCCAGGCTTATGCGGATGTGCTTTATCACGGTCGTCATTCCTCGTTCGTCCTGTTTCTCGAACTCGATCCCGTTCTCGTCGACGTCAACGTGCATCCGGCCAAGCACGAGGTGCGTTTTCGCGAGGGACGACTGGTGCATGATTTCCTTTACCGCACGCTCAACGACGCACTCGGTGGCGCGCGCGCCGGAGCGAGCCGTCAAGACACCGCAGGCGGCGCAATGGAATTGTCCACCACGGCAGCGTTCGCAAATCCTGCGTCGGCCACTGCGTATCGATTCGCTGCCCAGCACCAGTCAGGGCTCGGCCTCGGTGTGCGCGAGCCGCTGGCCGATTATTCAGCCTTGCTGGGTTCGGCGCGTCCATTGCTCAGCGCGGTTACCGGCACGGGCACGCGGATGGCCGAAGGCGGCACGGCGGACGATAAATCGACCGACGTTCCGCCGCTTGGTTTTGCGCTCGCACAGCTGCACGGCATTTACGTTCTCGCGGAAAACGCGCACGGTCTTGTGCTGGTCGACATGCATGCGGCGCACGAGCGCATTACCTACGAGAAACTGAAAACTGCCCAGGATGGCGAAGGAATCCGCGCGCAGATGTTGCTGGTGCCGTTGACGCTCGCGGTCAGCGAGCGTGAAGCCGCTGTGGTCGAGGAACAGGGCGATCGTTTCTCCGCACTGGGGTTCGATATCGCGCGCAGCGGTCCGCAAAGCGTCGCCGTGCGGCGAATTCCGGTCCTGCTCGATGGTGCCGATGTGGCGCAACTCGTGCGCGATGTGATCGCCGATCTCACCGTGCATGGCGAGTCGCGCCGCGTAGAGGAAAGTACCAACGAACTTTTGAGTACGATGGCCTGTCATGGTTCGGTACGTGCGAACCGACGCTTGAATCTGCCGGAAATGAACGCCTTGCTGCGCGAGATGGAAGTGACTGAGCGCTCCGGTCAGTGCAATCATGGGCGGCCGACCTGGGTGCAACTGGCGATTCCGGAACTTGACCGCCTGTTTTTGCGCGGTCGTTGATCGCCATGCCGACAGGTCGTAGTCTCCAGCTCCTTTCGAATCCGCAACTCCACAGGAAATCCTTCCATGCTGAAAGTCATCGTCCTCGCTGCGGCCAGCTTCGCCGGAGTCCAGCTCATGTCAGCCACTGTTGAAACCGGCAAGCCCGCGGGCGACTACAACGCGCAGATCCAGACCTGGCGCGCACAACGCGTCGAACGCCTGAAGGCGCCTGACGGCTGGCTAAGTCTGATCGGGTTGCATTGGCTGAAGGATGGCAAGAACCGCGTCGGCAACGCCAAGGACAACGACATCGTGCTGGCGAAGGGTCCGGCCCACCTGGGCGTGATTTCCCTCAAGGACGGCAAGGCGACGATCGAACTCGATGCCAAGGCGGATGCGACGATTGACGGCAAGAAGGCAGCGTCGGGCGATTTGCTCGACGATACGCAGGAAAAGCCGACCACTATTGCCTTTGGTACCGCGAGCTTTTACATGATCGACCGCAACGGCAAGAAAGGCCTGCGCGTGAAGGACACGGCCGCCGAATCGCGCACTCAGTTTGCCGGTATCGACTCGTTTGCGATCGACCCGTCCTGGCGCGTCGAGGCGAAGTGGGAGGCCTACACGCCCGCCCACTCGCTCAACATCCCAACCGTGCTGGGTACCGTCGACAAGATGGTTGTGCCCGGCAAGGCCACCTTCACGCGCGGTGGCAAGACCTACAGCCTGCTGCCGGTGCTCGAGGACAAAGACGCTAAGCAACTCTGGTTCATCTTCGCCGACCGCACCAGTGGCAAGGAAACCTATGGCGCTGCGCGCTTTCTCTACGCCGATATGCCCAAGGACGGCAAACTCGTGATCGACTTCAACAAGGCCTACAACCCGCCGTGTGCGTTCACGCCGTACGCGACCTGCCCACTGGCGCCGACAGAAAACCGCCTGGACGTGCCGGTCAAAGCGGGGGAAAAGAAATACAGCGCAAATCACCACTGATACGCCAGCCGTCCGGTATGCCCGCCTGACATGGGCGTGCCGGAGTGGCTGTCCGCTGCAACGCGGCCCGACCGGTCGCGGTTCAGGCGCGATATGGATGATGGCGCCGCGCCGTCGTACCGGGCGCCATGAACTTTCGGCGCCATTCGGGCTCCCAAGCCGAACGCTTGGGACCCGAGTCGAGCCTCGGTTACACTACCGCGCTTTTTCGACCCGGCATCGATCCGGGCACGAAACCAGATTCGCACTCAATTCGGAGACACAGGCATGAAGTTTGGTTGGTCACTCGCCCTTGCGGCGCTGTTCGTGACGGGATCTGCGTTCGCGCAGGACACCACGTCGGAAAAGGGAAAGATTTCCTACGCCATCGGTTTCCAGATCGGTTCGGGCCTCGTTGACCGCAAAATGGATGTCGATATCGCGACAGTCACACGCGCCGTGCAGGACGCGTTCACCAAGAAGACGCCGGCCGTGTCGGAAGCGGCGATGAAGGAATCGTTGGGCAAGCTCGAATCGAAGATGAAAGCCGATGCCGACAAGGCTCTCAGCCAGAACAAGGGTGAAGCCGATACCTTCATGGCGCAAAACAAGTCGAAGAAGGGCGTTGTCGTGCTTCCGAACGGCGTGCAATATCGCGCGATCGAAGACGGCGCCGGCAAGCAAATTCTGCCGACCAGCGAAGTGACGTTCCATGTGCGCGTATCGCTGACCAGCGGTCGCGAGATACGCAGTTCGTTCGTCGGTGAGCCGATCAAGGCGAAGGTTTCGGACATGCCGAGCATCTTCGGTACCAAGCTGCTGCCGGAGGTGATCCAGAAGATGAAGGCCGGTGATCACTGGACGATCTTCCTGCCGCCGGAAGCCTCCTCGGGCAACCAGGTTTTCATCTGGGAAGTCAAGATCATCGATGTAAAGTAAGTTCAGGATGAACTTATCCCGTGCAGTACATGGATGTACGACGACACGGGATCCATTTTCAAAGAAAATGAACTTATCCCGTGCAGTACATGGATGTACGACGATACGGGATCCATGTTCAAAGAGGATGAACTTGTCCCGTGCAGTACATGGATGTACGACGACACGGGATCCAGATTGAAACAGACGCCGCGTGCAAACGCGGCGTCTGCATTTGAAGAATCCGCAATGACGATACAGTTCCAGTCGCCCATCCTGAGCCCATGCATTGGCATCTGCCAACTCGGCCGCGATGGCTATTGCGAGGGTTGCCTTCGCAGCGGCGACGAAATCGCGCGCTGGGTTGCCATGGGTGAGCAGGAGCGCAAGCGGTTGCTCAACGACGTATTGCCGCAGCGCGAAGCTTCGAGCTGATGAGCCCTTCGCGGCCCGAGTCCCCGGATGCGTCGCGGTTGCGTCACGCGGTGCGGGGCCTCGATGACCCACCCTCAGCGCCGGGCTGGAATGCTGGCGAGCTCGCGGACGTCTTCGAGGAAGATGCGCTGCGACGACCCGCTGCGGTGCTGGTGCCATTCGTGCGCCGTGCAGACCAACTGTCTGTGCTCTTCACGCGCCGCAGCGAACGCCTGCGACATCACGCGGGCCAGATCAGCTTTCCCGGCGGCGGCATCGACGCTGGGGACGAGAACGAGATTGCAGCAGCCCTGCGCGAGACCCATGAGGAAACCGGCATCCTGCCGATCCTGATCGAGCCCTTCGGCTATCTCGATCGCTTCGACACGGTGTCGGGCTACAGCGTGACGCCCGTCGCCGGCTTTGTGCGCCACGACTATTCGATACGTTTGCAGGAAGACGAAGTCGACGAAATCTTCGAAGTGCCATTTGCCTTCATCCTCGATCCTGCCAGTCTCAAACGCGAACATCTGCTCTGGCGCGGCCGCGAACGCGATATCTTTGCGTTCGAATGGGAAGGCCGGCGTATCTGGGGCGCGACCGCTGCGATACTCAAGAACCTGCTCGATCGGCTGGAGAATTCACGATGACGCTCCGAACTCTGATTTCCGCTGCCGGGCTTGCCGCGATGCAGGCGGGCCGCGACGTGCTGGTCGTCGATTGCCGTCAGGATCTCGCCGATGCGGACAAGGGCGAGCGCGACTACGCGATCGCCCACATCAGGGGGGCGGTCTACGCGCACCTCGCGCGCGATCTTTCCGATCTCTCCAAACAGGGCGTCGGTCGCCACCCATTGCCGGGTGATGCCGCGTTCTCCGATGCGCTATCGCGCTGGGGTTGGCGCCCTGATCTCGATGTAGTGGCTTACGACGACGCCAACGGGGCACTCGCAGCTGCGCGATTGTGGTGGTTGTTGCGGCTCGCCGGACACCAACGCGTTGCCGTGCTCGATGGTGGCCTGGCCGCATGGCGCGCGGCAGGTTTCGCACTTGAAGCGGGAGAAGTCCGCCGCGAACTAACGCAAGCGCATGTTTCGATCGATCGCGATCAAGTAGTGTGGTTCGACGAAATCGAACGCAGCCGCGCCGATGGTTCGATCGTCGTGCTTGATGCGCGCGCTGCGCCGCGCTATCGCGGCGAAGTTGAGCCAATCGATCCAGTGGCGGGACACGTACCGCGCGCGCTGAATCGGCCGTTCTCGGACAATCTCGATGCCAGCGGCCGATTCAAGGCGGCAGACACGTTGCGCCGTGAATTCGAACAACTGGTGGGCGCGCACGATGCTCGCTCGGTCGCCCATTCGTGTGGCTCCGGCGTAACCGCCTGCCACAACCTGCTTGCGATGGAGCATGCAGGCCTCGCGGGTTCGCGCGTATTCGCGCCATCCTGGAGCGGATGGATCAGCGATCC
>JBBRZD010000005.1:0-29216 GCA_038237055.1 Lysobacterales bacterium
TACAAACCGCGCCGCCAACGAAATGTCGTCCACCGGGGGGCGGCGGGTACCATTTTCCCGGTGGTCACTACCATGATGGACCCGGGGGTCCGGGGGGTGGACGACTCTAAGTCAGTGCCATTCGTCTGTGGCACCATTTCTCAAGGGCTGAAAAAAGTTCAATCTGGCTTGAATTTTCGCGCTCCTCGGTCGGGGGACCTCTGAGTGCCTATCCTCCAGTCACATTAGTTTCCGCTGCCTGCCGCGCGACTTCTTTTATCTTGAGCACACGCAACAGTTCGCACTTTCTGAGCTCCCCGCGCGCCTCTTTGACCACTTCGTCGGCCAGATTTTGTCTGGTGTGATGCCGTTTCATATCAATAGCGGCATCCAATCGTTGCTGGGCTGCCATGATCGCTTTGTCAACGCGGTAGAGGGGACCATGCGGGTTCGTGGTCAACGGTGGGTCGTAGCTTT
Organism: Lysobacterales bacterium; assembly: GCA_038237055.1. GTDB lineage: Bacteria > Pseudomonadota > Gammaproteobacteria > Xanthomonadales > Rhodanobacteraceae > Dokdonella_A. Next base: position 457 of record JBBRZD010000005.1, read on the forward strand.
TCTTCATGGTGATTCTTCGTGAACAGGGCGTCACGATAGCCGGGCTTACCGCGCGCCGCACCTATATCGTCATCGGCCGTCTGGAGAAAAAGAAAGTCAGGGAAGATTCCAACCTGACCCGAACATTTGATTCCGCACGTCAGATTGGGGGTGTCCCTGTTGTTGTCGGTTGTTGCGCATCGATAGGCAACGTCAATGAGAATGATCGTATCAATTGACTTCTCTGCGCCGATCGGAGCACCTACAGTTGAGTGACTACTCCTCCGGAACCCGCGCAATGAGCAAGCCCTCCGATACTTCCAAGCCGACCCATCTGACCACTGATTTCGGCGCGCCGGTTCCTGACAACCAGAACAGTCTGACCGCCGGCCCGCGCGGGCCGCTGCTGTCACAGGACGTCTGGCTCAACGAGAAGCTCGCAAACTTCGTGCGCGAGGTTATCCCCGAGCGGCGGATGCATGCGAAAGGCTCGGGCGCGTTTGGCACCTTCACCGTTACCCATGACATCTCAAAATACACTCGCGCGAATATTTTCGATGCGGTTGGCAAGAAAACCGAGATGTTCGCGCGCTTCACCACCGTGGCGGGCGAGCGTGGCGCGGCAGATGCCGAGCGCGACATCCGCGGCTTCGCGCTGAAGTTCTACACCGAGGAAGGCAATTGGGACATGGTGGGCAACAACACCCCGGTGTTCTTCATCCGCGATCCACTCAAATTCCCTGATCTCAACAAGGCGGTGAAACGCTGCCCACACACGAACCTGCGCAGCGCGACCTACAACTGGGATTACTGGACGCTGTTGCCCGAGGCGTTGCACCAGGTCACCGTGGTGATAAGCGACCGCGGTATCCCGGCCAGCTATCGCCATATGCACGGCTTCGGCTCGCACACCTACAGCTTGTGGAACGCCAAAGGCGAACGCTTCTGGGTGAAGTTCCATTTCCGCACCCAGCAGGGGATCAAGAACCTGACCGATGCCGAGGCCGCCGCGATCATCGGCAGTGACCGCGAGAGCAATCAGCGCGATCTTTTTGATGCCATCGAGCGCGGCGACTTCCCGAAGTGGACGATGTACGTGCAGGTGATGCCGGAGGCCAATGCGGAAACCTCGCCCTATCATCCGTTCGACCTGACCAAGGTCTGGCTGCACAAGGACTACCCGTTGATCGAAGTGGGCGAGTTCGAACTCAACCGCAACTCGGCGAATTTCTTTGTCGATGTCGAGCAAAGTGCCTTCGCGCCGTCAAATCTCGTGCCGGGCATCAGCGTATCTCCCGACCGCATGCTGCAGGCACGCTTGATCAATTATGCCGACGCGCAGCGCTACCGCCTGGGCACCAACTACCAGCAGATACCGGTCAATGCAGCGCGTTGTCCAGTGCATAGCAACCATCGCGATGGTATTGGTCGCGTTGACGGCAACTACGGCAGTCTGCCGCACTACGAACCCAACAGCTTCCATCAGTGGCAGCAACAGCCTCAGTTCCGCGAACCGCCATTGAAGATCAGCGGCAATGCCGATCACTGGGATTTCCGGGAAGACGATGCCGACTACTACAAGCAACCCGGCGACCTGTTCCGGCTGATGACATCGGCACAGCAGCAGGTGCTATTCGACAATACGGGCCGCGCGATGGGCGACGCGCCGGACTTCGTCAAGCAACGCCATGTGGACAACTGCAGAAAGGCAGACCCGGCCTATGGCGCAGGCGTAGCCGCTGCGCTGCGGGCGCTTGGCAGCAACGTTCGCTAACAATGAAGCCGAAGCGCGGGAATAGGGGCAGGTTCATTTTCCCGGTCTCGCAAATGAACCCGACCTCTTTGTCGCGGTTTTGGACCTCCAGTGATGTGCGGAACGGGTGGCGTTTTCGCGGTCGCGAACTGAACCGGATCAGGTTCACAGAGTGTCTGCAGGAAGTGAACCCGATCCCGTTCTTTCGATAGGCTGTCACACGTTGCAGGCGAGAGCTTCTTCAGACCTTCCCTAGTGCAGGAATGCGTACGCGAACAGGCTGCCGCCAACGAGGCCGAGCAGGCCCGAACCGATCCAAGCCAGGCGTTTGCGCGTGAGCGCGGCGACTGCGCCGAGAGCAATCGCGACCTGCAACAACGCGACCGATTGCGCGAAGAAATGGTGCCGATGCATCAGCGCATCCGCTTCGCCCGATTTCGCGTCGCGCTCGTGCTCTAGCCCTTCTGCTTTTTCCCGGCTCTTCGTCTGGTCGTCCGCGAAACGTAGCGCCTCGCTCGCGAGTTCGGCTGGTGGCGTTTTGTCGAGCGCGTTCCAGATCGTCTTCTGCGATTCGCTCAGCGCCGCCTTCAGACCCTTGGCCTGGTAATACGACCACTGGTCCGAGGCCTCGGCCTGCAATCGCGTGGCCTCGGTCTTCAGCCCGAGCGCCTCGTTCACCGTGCCGCCCGCCTCCAGCGAGGCGATCGCTGCCAACGCCGCAAACAGTGCGGTGGTCAATGCGATCTGGCGGAGAAGGCTGCCGGATTCGCGCTCGATTTCCTGATCGATCGTTTCGCGCAGCTTGTCGATGTCGATCTCGATTTCTTCGGGCACGGCGGCAATCCACTGATTCGAGATCGGTGGATTCTACGCCAGGCGCATCGCCGGATTCGCACAGTGCGCGTCAATAGAGAACTGGATCAGGTTCACTTAGTCCCGGCGCAAAGTGAACCTGACCCTGTTTTCCGCCAGCAGGGTCTCGCCGAGCGGCGGGTACGCATTCTCGGAGGTTGGACAGAACATGCTTGGCGGAGACCTTGCTAAGTCCAAAGCCATCGCGCTGATCGGTAAACCCCGAGTGGGAATTGTATGACCGATCCTGAGCAGCGTCTAAAGCAACGCAATCAAAGAATAAGCAAAGAATGAGCAAAGAATGAGAATGCAAAGAATGGCGTCAGGTTCGCTCGGCGTTGGCTATAAATGAACCTGACCCCATTTTCGCTTAGACCCCATTTTCGCTTGATCCCTGCGCTATGGCGAGCTGCGCGCGGGGAGTACGTCGAACGCGACTGAGAGTCGATGTTCCGTTCCGCTGACGCTGAACGGGACGGTGCCATGCCACATCCACGACGGGAAGAGGACAAGGAGTCCGCGCTCGGGCTTGATCAGGTACTCCGCGGGCAATGGAGGCATCGTCTGCATCAGCGGTTCGCCGAACTGGAGCCAGCCTTCGCCTCCGGGTGTGTCAACGGTTGCGGGTAGCTCGATGTAGCACGCGGAGGACAGCCAGCCTTTGCCGTGATAGTGATTTAAATGGTAGCCGCCGCTGCGCAATCGCACGGACCAGGCATCGCGTACGCAGAAACCGCCGCCGTTTCCGCAGCGCATAAACGGATCGTCGGCGCGGATGGCGTCCACGTATCGCCGGATCGATCCTTTGATCGCCAACGGAAACGCGCGGATTGCGTTTTCCTGCGCACCGTCGAGCCGCAGCTGGATCTGTGTTCCGTGGCGGAGTGTCTGTGCGACCGGATGGGCGCGCAACTGATCGTGTCGCGCATGCAGTTCGATCGCGAGATCGTCCAAATAGTGCGAGAGGGTGGGCCACCCATTTGGCACATCGAGCAGGCAAGCCCGCACGTACCGCGAGTAGTCGTACATCTCGCGGTACGCTGGATTGCCCATCATCCGAAGGGCCGTCGCCCTCATCGCTCTCGCATGACCATCGTGCGCGTTCCGCGCAAGCAGCCGGTCGGCCACTGCGAGGCCGCGGTCGGCCAATCCCGCAGCCAGCAGCACGTGCGCCAGCGTGCCCAGTGCATTGGGATGGTCCGGCGCGATGCGGATGGCCTGTTCGACGTGCGCCAACGCAACGACCGGATCCCATTTTACGGACGTTTGTGCGGCATTGAGGTGCAAGTCGACGTTGTTCGGCTCAATGCCCAAGCCGATCGCCACTTCTTTGTATGCCAGTTCCGCAAAGCCTGCGGTTTCCAGAAGCCGTGATTTAGCAACGCGCAAAACCGCGAGGCCTGGCGTATCACGCAGGCTCGCATCGAGCATTGCGGTGGCAGCAACGATGTCTCCCGTGCGCATCCACACCACATCGGCGAGGTTCGTTTGAGCGCCCGTATGCGCCGGTGCGCGACTAAGCACTGCGCGCAGTTCCGATTCGGATTCGCCCATGCGTCCGGAGTCGAACAACGCTCTTCCCAGCACGAACCTGACCCCGGGCGTATCCATGCCTTTCGCCAGCGCCCTGCGCGCGGCGACAACGGCAGCTCGGCTGTCGCCGCTTTCTCCCAGCGCTACCGCGAGTCCTAATTCCGGTGCCGCCGCAGCGGGCGCGAGTGCGATGACGCGCGCAAACGCGACCGCAGCCGGCTGGAAGGACGACATCGCGAGCAGAATCTGTGCGCGAAGCATCAGCGCGTCAGCGGTGGGAGTCCGGGTCAACGCAATCTCCCTATCGATCGCGAGGCACGCTTCGTTCAATTTCCCCTGAGCAAATAGCTGACGGGCGGACGCAACGGCTCCCGCGCCACCAGCGAGGAGACCGCTCGACCATGATCGCTGAATATCCATGCTGACGTACACCGTTTGTCGTCGATATCTACGATGCACGTTCGCGACGGCAGAATGGGAGTGCCGGAAGTATCGGGCGTGCTTGCAGCTTCGATCGCATCGGAAGCGATACCAGAAAATCGAAATCGGGGCCGGCATCGGGGTCAGGTGTAATTAGTCGGACGCGCTAAACACGTCTGGTGGTCAGCGGTAGAACACCTGACCATAGCTGACGCGAATTTGGCGGGCTTGAGCCCGCCCTGCGCAGAATTGGTGCTGGAACCAAGGGGCGGAGGATGTCGAATTGTCCCGATGGCTCGGGCGGAGTCTTCATTGGGGTATGAACGGGCATGCGCACGCAACCCAGCTTTTCGTCATCCTATTCTTCGTCCACGTTGCCGCTTTCATCGCTCGGTAGCGCGGCCGGCATTCTCAGCGGTGGCAATGTCAAAGCAGCCTGTCCTTTGGCAACCAGCGCTGCGTTGAACGCAGACAAATCTTTCGACTGCACAATCTCCCAGCGTGCCATCACTTCTTTTGCTTGAGTACGAGCTTGAGCACAGGCTGCAATCTGCGTCGCCGTCGGTGCCGTGTCTGCAGACTGCAACGCCAACGATGCGCCAAGTGCCGAATCGCTCGCTTCATTGAATGTCGGTGGCGGATGCGCACCGCCGCGATCCTTGGCTGCCTCGCGTGCGTCGCCGCAAAGTTCATCTGGCGCGATCGAGTCGATCACTGTCTTGAATGCTTTTCCTTCTTTGAGCTGAGACTGCGCGAGCTTGGCGACTTCCAGCCCGAGATCATGCGCCTGCCCGTAGGCCATGCGCGTGGTGCGCGCGAGTGCATACATCTCCAGCGACAACTTCGTGTTTTCCTGCAAATCTGCCGCTGACGTCTTGACGCGCGGATCGAGCCGAACGGTGAGCGGTTGCGTGTAATTTTTTCCGGCAACCGTGAGGCGCACCGTGTAGTCGCCGGGCGGAGCCCAGGGCGAACTCGGTGGTGGCGAGCTGCGATGGGGAACTGCGATAGCAATGTCCTCGCGCTCGGTCGCGAGCGGCTGATAGCGCATGTTCCAGCTGATGCGGTGCATGCCTGCGCTCGTCGGAACCGACTTGATGCGCGATGGCCAGTACAACGGCACGGAACAATCGGGCGATTCCGGTGATGCCTGACAAGCCTTGTTGTAGGCGGCGCTTTCCAACGCTGGATCGGGGTCGCGCTTGAGCTCGCTCGTGTACGTGCGCACGACCGCGTTGTCGGCATCGAGTATGTCGATGGTGACCTGACCGGAAACGCCCGCAGCAAGGTAGTAGTCGATGATCGCGCCGTTCGGCGGATTCTCGCCGGCCGGAACTTCGGGTGGCCAAGGTGTCGGGTCATTTGTCGCCATGCGGATGCGCACCGCCTGCTGTGGCTTGAACAAATATGCGCCGTCTGCACTGCGTGCTTCGGCCGCCTGACGCAGCGGCGTCACGTCATCGAGAATGTAGAACCCGCGGCCGTGTGTGGCGGCAACGAGGTCGGTGCACATGCAGCTGCTATCGTCCTTCACCTGCAGATCGCGCACGGAGATCGCAGGCATATCGAGCCGGAGCGACTGCCACTGATCGCCATCATCGAACGAGACCCACACCTGCGTGTCGGTGGATGCATAGAGCAATCCGGCTTTGCGTGGATCTTCACGAATCGAGTTCGCCACGGCACCGGGCGCAATGCCGCGATTGATTTCGGTCCAGGTCTTGCCGCCATCGTGCGTGCGCAGGAAATGCGGATTCATGTCATCGATACGCATCGTGTTCGCAGCGGCATAGGCGGTCGCCGTATCGAAATGACCGGCGTCGATGTTGAAGATGCGCGTCCACGGCTTGATCGCTGGTGGCGTCACATTGATCCACTGCGCACCACCATCGCGGGTCATCTGGATGTTGCCGTCATCGGTGCCGGCCCACAGCACCTTCACGTCGCGCGGTGATGCGGAGAGCGCGGTGATGCTTCCGGCGGCTTTGGGCTTCACGCTGCTGGCGTATTTGCCAGCGGTCGCTGGAATCGCCCACGTCGGTCGCGCGAGATCCGGGCTGATACGCGTCCAGCTGTGCGCGTGGTCGATGGACTTCCATACGACATTGGACGTGTAGAACAGGATCGTCGGATCCACCGGCGACCACATCATCGGCATCGTGCGCACGTTGCGACCGTAGTCGGTGCCGCGTTGCTCCTTGCCGGGGCCGACGCGTGTGGTCTGCGCCGTCGCGCGGTTGTACAAGCTGACGTCGCGGCGTTCGCTGCCGAAGACCAGATCGGGATCGGCCGGATCGGCGGCGGCGATGCCATATTCCTGCAGGTTGACCGGATGCCAGTCGTGGAACGTGATTTCTCCGTCCATCGATCGGCTGTCGACGCACGCCGACCCCGAATCCTGCTGACCGCCGCACACGCGATACGGAAATGCGTTGTCCGTGGACACGTGATACATCGCCGCCGTGAGCTGGTTGTACCAGTTGCTCCAAGACACGCCGCGATTGCCGGAAACCACCGCACCCTGATCGGACACCAGAAGAAGAATATTCGGGTCGACGGGATTGATCCAGACTTTTTGATAATCATCGCCGCCGGGACTGCCACGGACCGCACTCCAGGACGCGCCCGCATCTTCCGTGCGCCAGAATACCGTCGACGCGCTGTAGACGACGTTGGAGTTCGTCGGGTCGACGGCGATCGTTGGCAGATCGCCGCCGCCAATGCGCACCAGCGGACGCGGGTCCATGGTGCCGCCGGACGATGCGGTCGCGGTGCCGGAACCGTGGGTCACCAATGTCCAGTGCTCGCCCGCGTCGGTCGATCGATAGAACCCGACCGTCCCGGTGGTGCCTTCCTTTTTCGTCGGCACCGTTCCCGCGTTGGCTGCGACCATCGCGTAGATCGTGCCCGGATCGCGGGTTGCAATGCCGAGGTTGGCTTCGATGACGGCCGCCGGCAATCCATTGGAAAGACGCTTCCACGTGGTACCGCCGTCGGTCGATTTGAAGATGCCGCCATTCGTGCCGGCGAACTCTGCGCCTTCGAGATAACTCTGTTGCTGCTGCCACAGCGCCGCGTACACGATGTTCGGATTCGATGGATCGATGCGAACGTCGTTGCCGCTGGTGTATTCGTCCTTGTACAACACCTTGTCGAAGGTCTTGCCGCCGTCGGTGGAACGAAAAATTCCGCGCTCCGCATTCGGTCCATACGGATGTCCCAGCACGGCGACGAATAGCCGATCCGGATTTTTTGGATCCACCACGATGTTCGCGATCATCTGGCTGTCGCGCAGCCCCAAATGTGTCCATGTCGCGCCCGCGTCGATCGATTTGTAGACGCCATCGCCGACGGCCAGATCGGGCCGGATGATTCCCGCACCGGAACCGACATAGATGATGTTTGGATTCGACTCGGCGACGGCGATTGCGCCGATCGATCCGGTGGATTCCTTGTCGAACAACGGCAGCCAGTTGGAACCGTAGTCGGTCGAGCGCCAGACACCGCCATTGTCATAGCCGGCATAGAACACGTTCGGCTGGCTGGGGACTCCGGCCAATGCTCTGGTTCGGCCCGCTCGCGTCGGACCGATGGCTCGCCAGTGCATGTCCGAATAAAGAGAGGCGGGCGGTGCTTTGTCGGCAGCGTCAACGGACTGCGCGACAGCCGATGACGTCAGCGTCGTCGCACCGAGCGCGACCAAGGTCGCAGCGACGAGAGCGGTTACAAGCAGGCGGGAGATCAACATTTTTTGCGGGCCTTCCCGATGAGAGTGAAGTCGGAAAACCTAACAGAACAGTGGGTGGCTCGCCAGCAGCGCTAGCCTGCTCCAGATTCACTCCTTTCAAGCAGCAAGCCGAGTTTATCCAGCGCTTGACCGCGCTCGCGAATGCAACCTCACCACGGGATGTCCCTACCGTCCCACGCAATGAAGCGGCCGCTGTCTGCTGGCGTGCAGGCGGCAATGATGTCGAGCAGATGCTGGCTGGCACTCTCGACGCTGAAAAGTTTTTCGGCAGGTACGTTGGCCTGGAACGGCGTCGACAGAGGGGTATCGACGGTTCCCGGATGCAGCAGCAGACAGCAGGCTTTCGGGTTGCGTCGCGCAAGTTCGATAGCGAAGGTGCGGATCAGCTGGTTCTGCGCGGCCTTGGACGCGCGATAGGCGTACCAGCCGCCGAGTCGATTGTCGCCGATCGATCCGACACGCGCCGAGATCGATGCGAATACCGAGCCTTCGTCGCGATCGAGCAGCGGCATCAGCGCACGACCGAGCAGGATCGGTGCGAACGCGTTGAGCGCGAATGATCGTGCCAATGCGTCGAGGGTGAGTTGGTTGACCGACTTCTCGGGCTGCAAGGTGTCGTCATGCAACACACCAGCGGCGTTGATGACGAGATGAAGTCGGTCGTGGCGCTCGCGCACGCGGGCGGCCAATTTGGCGATGTCTGCTTCGTCGGTCAGGTCCGCGTCGATTGTTTGGAGTCGCTCGCGATCGCCTCGGCTACCCAGTTCGACGAGCGCCGCACTGGAGCTGGCATGACGAGAGACGGCCGTCACCGTCGCTACGCGCTGATTGGCGAACAGGTGTCGCACGAGACCCAGCCCGATACCCGACGTCGCACCCGTCACCAATACGTGCGCGTCGCGTTTCAGGCCCACGACAGGGGGCGTAGAAGGACCAAATGTCATCGAGCTGTGTCACTCCAGGCGAGCCTCGGGCCGCAGCGCTGGGCGCTCTGCCGTCCAGTGCATCCAATCGACGTGGCAATTCGCATGCTACCCATTCGATCATGGAAGCGACGCGTCGAGGATTCGCCGCGTCGCCGTGCTTGGCTATTGTCGCATCCGCGCGGCGCGCTTTCGCTGACCGCAACACAACGCGGGTCCGGTTGTACTTTCCGCGCGGGTTGTTGAAGTAGCATCGACCAATGGTTGTTGCACACTGCTTCATCGGGAGACGCATGCATGGCTTTTTCCAATGACTGGCTGGGCAATCGGGCGACCATCGCCCTTCTAGTCGGCTGCGTGCTTGGCATCAGTGGCTGCAACAGCGGGCCGCCGCAACGGTTCTTCGTCACCGGCGAAATGAAACCGTCCGGCGAAGCGGTCGTGCGCATCAAGGACGTCTATATCTGGCGCCAACCGAGCGGCAGTGGCACGGTCGTGCTGTTGAGCGATCGTGTCCTTCCGCCATTGCCGGCGGAGGATACGTTTCCGGTCGTGGATCTTGGCTTGATGTTCTCCTGGTCGCGCGCGCCACTCGGCGAACTCACGCTCGACGCGCAAGGAAAACTGATCGGCTACGCAATGCGCGACAGCACAGGCGGTGGTGAATCCGCGGCATGCGCGCAGAACGGCGACGCCTGCCACAGCGCAGTCGACTACTGGAATCCGCACGCGGATTGGGGCGACGACACGATGGCTGCGAGCTACGAATTCGGTCATGCAGTGGACGTGGCGCTCGCTCAATCGATCCATCGGCAGACGCAGTTCCAGACACCGGTTTTGTCGGGGCGCGGTGAGCGTATCGACTCACAAGGCAAGCCCACACGACCTGCGCCCGATGATCACGCGAACATGTTCGTACGCTACCAGCGCGTGCGCGAAGCGCTCGATGAAAATTCAGCGCAAGCGTTTCTTGACGCAAACGGGTATGACGCGGGCGTCGCGACTGCGATGCTGAAATTCGATGGCATCGCTGCCGGAATCGCGCGCCTTGCTGCGAGCTGCCCACACATCGAGCGCTACGAGTCGTTCGGCAACGACGGCGGTTTCGGGTCGCTGCTGATTCACGATGGCGATGCCGAAACGGCGGTCTACTTCATTCGTCGCGGCGAGGAGTGGGTCCTGCAGCAATGCGGCAGCAGCTGAGCAGCCATCGACCCTTCAATGGGTTCTTGCGGCAGAACGGGGCGTCTTGCCGCTGCCGCGCGTGTTCCCGCGCGCGGCGCGTATTTTCGCTTGCGCCACAACAGGCATCCATAGCGCGAGCAATTCCGCGAGCAGCAGCGCGAACCACATACCCTCCGCGCTCTGGCGGCGACTGAATTCGAACGTAAGCGCAATGCAGGCTAGCCAGAATCCGAACATCATCATCAGGAACGTGCGCAGGCCGAGATTCAACGATCCCAGATAGACGAACGGAGGTCCGTTGCGTCGATACGCAGCGATATCGTTGAGCACGCCACCTGCGAACCCGAGCGCGGCGATCAGCATCGACCAGCGCAATCCGCTGCCGACAGCAAACCCGTGAATCCAGTTCCACACGATGCCCATCCGCGCTGCGAAGCCCTCGCCGCTGGCGTGGCCCTGCCAGGCTTCCCACATCAGGACGCCGACCGCGATCAGCATCCATGGCCGCAGGCCTCTCCATACCTGGCGCCGAAAATCGACATCGCGCACGACGAAGATCGCCAGCAACACACCCGCCACGATGGCAACCAGCAATTCGGCCAACATCGGCAGCAGCAGGGAAAGCGCCGAGGCGCCGCGATATTGGATCGCCCGCCAGGTGGTGAAGAAAACCAGCGCCGTAATGCCAAGGCGAAGCGCAACGCCGGTCGGTCCCAGGCGCGGCCAGCGTTCGAGCATGGCCTGCTCAAACGCCGCTTCGTCCACGCCTTCCGGAGCGAGCTTGCGCGAAGCGGGATGATCTTTTCCGGTGTTTCCCTGGAGCGCCATGCGTATGCCGTCCTGACGTCGTGAAAAAAACCGTGCCACTAAAAGCAGGAATCTGATTCTTGGGGCATCACTGAATGAGGAGGCTCGGAACTATTCAGCTTTGCCCTGAATCTCTGCATGGTTCAAGACGTTGGATTCGCGAGCACGAAATGCCGTGGGTGTGCGATGGCGCGTGATCCCGCCATCCACATCATGAAGATGGATTACAGTCTTCTACTTCGCCAATTTCGTCAGCAAGCTGTGCCAGAAATCGAGTGCCGCCGGCACTTCCGAAGCCAGCATTTTTTCGTTGAGGCCATGCGCGAAACTGTCGTTGGGTTTGCCAAAGTTGGGCGAGACGCCGTAACTTGGCACGCCGGCATTGCGAAAGTACATGCTGTCCGTTGCGCCGGCTGACATTCCCGGCACTATTTCAACGCCGGGGAAACGCTCTTGCACGGTGGACGTGACCGCCGCGACGATGTCCGCACGCAGTGGCGACGGCGGACTTTGCACAGGCGGCGGCAATTGCACGGTGATCTTCACGGTGGGATCCGCGACGACTTTGTTCAACGTGGCCTGCACCGAATCGCTATCCACGCCCGGAAATATGCGGCAATTGATATTCGCCGTCGCGCGCTGCGGGAGCGCATTGAGCGCGTGACCACCGTCCAGCATCGTTGCCACGCAGGTCGTGCGAAGCTGGCCGACGTAAGCGGGGTCGGCCGAAATGGTGGCGGCGGCCGCGGCGTCGTTTGGATCGGCGCTGAACTTCAGCATCGCTTGCGCGAGTGGGCCTGTCGTGTGTTTTCCGATCGCCTTAAGCGACGCGATGGTGATGTCGTTGTGCTGCACCGGGAATGCATAGGCCGCGATGTGGTCGAGCGCCGTAGCCAGCCGATAAATCGCGTTGTCGGGCGTGGGCTCGCTGGAATGACCGCCGGGCGAGGTGACCGTCAGCAGGAAGTCCGCATAGGTTTTCTCGGCCGCCTGTATTTCGAAATCGACCGGTTTGAGTTTATCGTCGAAGGTGCCGCCGCCTGCGTCTGCATTGAGCAGGAATTCGGCGTCGTGATAACGCTTCGCCAGCTCGCGCGTGGAAGCCATCTCGGTCTCTTCATCGCCCGAAAACACCAGGATCATTTCGTGGCCCGGCACGAAGCCCTCGCGCTTGAAGCGCATCATCGTTTCAACCAGCGTGATGACATTGGTTTTCATGTCGGACGTTCCGCGGCCGTAGATGTAGCCGTTTTCCTCAATCAGCGTGAACGGGTCGCGCGTCCAGTCATTCGGATTTGCTGCGACTACATCCATATGCGCAGAAAGTAGGATCGGCTTACCGTTGCCGCTGCCGCGATAGTGCGCGACCAGTGCGGCGGTGTGACCGACCGGGATGATCTCGATGTCCGATTTCGCAAAGCCCGCCGATTCCAGTTTGTCGGCGATATAGCGGGCCAACTCGGGAACCTTGTCCTTGCCTTCTTCCGTTTGCGTGGCGATGGCATGGCGCAACATGTCCATGGTTTCCGGCATCGCGTGCGCGGTCGTTTCGGCTTCAGCGTGTGACGTCAAAGCGCACGCAAGCGCGATGCTGGCGGCTATGCAAGTGTGGCGGATAGACATGATGTTCCTCGGTGGCAGGTAGGTATGGCTGTGAGACCTGGACGAGATGCACTTGAGCGTTGGGCAGATTTCCAGATCGGGGATCGGGTTGCGCGCTTGTTGGAGCGCAGCCTGTAGAAAGGCCGAGTCTGACACGGATCTGCTGGTCGCTGAATCGGGTTCGAGCGGGGTTCACTTGCCGATTGCGGCGCCATGGATTTCGGCTCCGCAAGATTTTTTTTGCGGCGGCAGGCGAGGGTGTCGTCCCATCCCGGTCCAACGCGCCGATGCGCCTGCAGACCAAAAACGGGCAAAAAAGGCGGCAGGTAAAATTGATCCAAACGACGCCTGCCGGTCTCAACTATCATCGATGACAGGTTGGTGGGGCCGGTCATTGTAGGCGCCCGTCATTTATGGTTTTGAAGACTATGTGCGCACGGTCGACAACTTTCTGGCTTGGCGCTCAGTCTCGGTCAAAGGCGCGCCGGCTACCACGACTCCCGCTCCGACGCCCTTCGCTCCGGGCACAGCGGTGAACTTGTTCGGACAACCAGCGTCGGCGACTTTCATCGGGGGCTACTGGCGCTTCACCGACTTTTCCGGGGCGGGGCACGACGTCAACCAAAGCACCACAGTCACGATGACGAGCGACCGCACCGTGTTTGTCTGCTGCCTGTTCGCGAACGGGACCGGTTGCCCTGCTGATTGAGGCGAGACGGCGGCGGGTGCGCCGTTCTCACCTATTCGATGCGCATTCCACCGCGGCTAAGGTATTAACTGCAGCCCGTTCGATGCTCCGGTCAAGTCGCGGTTGAGGGTCAGCCATAGCTCGTTCGTGCCCGCACGCAGCGACGGGAAATAGTCAGTGTCCGCCGTCAGCGTTGCGCCGTTGAGCTTTACCGTTGTCGGATAAGCCGTCATGCCGCGCACGACGAGCAACGGATGCTTGAGGGTGTGGCCGGCGCCGACCGCGATGTTGGCGGTGAGCGCATTGCCGGCTGCCGTGAAAGTCAGTGCGCCGTAAATAGGGTTGTATCCGACTGGAGCATAGGTGATCGTGTCGGCGCGTGCGGGACCGGCAGGACCACTCGTCGCGACGCTGCCGACACTCGCGGTCATTGTGAGCGTCTGCATTGTCTCGACTTCGCCGCGCTGCGCCTCGACAGGGAAGGCGCTTTTCGGCCCAAGCACGACATAGACCGCATAGCTTTTCTTCGGATAGCCCGGCGCATTCGCGACCACGAAGTCGTGCACGCTGTAGCTGGTTTGGCCGAGGAAGCCGTACGACGTGCCCCAGGTCAGGCGGGCGTTGTTGCTGGACCCGCTGCCGACGCCGATCGAGAACGAATTGGCCTGATACGGCCAACTGTCTTGCCACGGCATCGCGTAGGTGCCGCCGGCGTTGCCTTGCGCGCTGGTCTTGTTCCAGTATGCGGTGATGTCCTGATAGAACTCGTTGCGTGAGCCGGCATCCTGCTGCGTCATCGTCTGGCTCTGCACAGTGCCCATTGTTGCGTTCGTCGAGTCGATCCACAGCTTCACGTACGGCACCGTGTTTGGAACATTCCACGTCCATGCGCTGTCCAGCGTCACCGGTACGGTCGTGCTATTGAACTGCCAGCGATCGCCCCAGCCCACGCCGCTGATGTCGGTCGCGCCGGCACCATCGATATTCAGCTCGCCATACGGAGCGCGCGAATCGTCGAAAAGGTAATTGGCTGGCAACGCGCTCATGTCGTAGGTGATTGACCACAGCGGATTGTCGCGTCCGGTCGAGAAGATCCAGTCGATCGTTACCGGCACTGAACTCGTTGCGCCACCCGCTGCAGCACTGCAATGGCGCGGGTAGTTTTGCGTGAAGCGGAAGATCGCGTGATGGCGACCTTCGAATACGCGCTGGAACGCGCCGGGCGTGCCGTAACCGAGGGGCGAATCGTCACCGTTGCAGCCGCCGCCATTACTCGGCCACGCCGAGTGCGAGACGACGTAACCGAAGCCGCCCTGGCCAGCATTTCCGTAGTTGGTGACGCCGGCAACACGCGTCGAGTTGTCCGGCATCTGATAGCGGAATTCTCGCGGCGCGCCGCCTCGGTTCGTGTAGCCGCCGGGCGCCGTTGGACCCGTCTGCCCATCGTTGTGCGCGAGCACGGCGACACGCGGCTTGTTCGCCGCGTCGCGCCAAGTGAAGCGGTCGCTGACCATCGCTGCGACAGTGACGTCATGCTCCTCGACCAGCCCGTTTACGGCGGGCGATGCACCTTCGAAGCCGTTTTTGAAGAGCGGATCGAGAGCGGGAGTTCCCAGAGTAACTTCATCGAAGTAGACGGTCCCCTGCACGGTGTTGCTCACGATGTCGATGCGGTCGTAGTTGCCCGAATAGGAAAGTGGCGCCAATGTGATCGGGACCGTGACCTCTCGCCACACGCCCGCGCCCGGTGCGCCACCGGCAATGAAGGCGTTGAGGTTGGCCGTCGCGACTATCGCGCACGGATTGCCCGGAGCGCTGCAGTTCTTCTGCAAGTACAGCGTCAGCGTCTGGTTGCCGCTGGTACCGCCATGGATCCAGAAATGCAGGATCGGATAGGTGGCCGTCGAGAGCGGGCCCGTTTCGTGCGTAAACGAAACGGCGTTGTTGTTGTTGCCGGTGAAGGCAATCGAGTAGACGCTGCTGTTGTATTCCGGCTGTATGTTGAAGAAGTCGCTGCCGCCGCCGT
The DNA here is from genome assembly GCA_038237055.1 of Lysobacterales bacterium. Lineage (GTDB taxonomy): Bacteria > Pseudomonadota > Gammaproteobacteria > Xanthomonadales > Rhodanobacteraceae > Dokdonella_A. Next base: position 15,973 of record JBBRZD010000005.1, read on the forward strand.
ACGACCAGTTGGCGAATCCGTTCTTCAGCGAATCGTCGTAGACGATGAGCGATTGCGCAACGGCAGGAGGCGTCGATGCCGCGACGAAGAGGGCTGCGACGATCAACGGGCGACGGATGCGCATGGCGGGCTCGGGGTAGTGGATACGAGGGTAAACACGAGTATGCGGCAGAAGCGGACACTCGACGCTGTTGCAAGCGATCGATCAGGGTATGTAGCGAACGCGCAATGTTCCGACTTGCTGTTTCCCGGCCAGCGTCGCTCCGGCATCGGGCAAGAACGTGAGCGCGCCGACCAGCGCGACGCCGCCGGTATCCGATCGTGTGGCACCGAAGAATTCAGAGTCCCGTTGCCGCGGCAAGCCGGCCGGATAGGACAATGTCTGCAGCGCGATCGGGCTCAGGTCGAAGTTGAAGGTGGCGACTTCGCCATCGGTGAGCTTGCTCTGGCCGCGACGGTAGGTCGCCCGCCGGCCGGCGACGACGAGCCGGTCCTGGTCGATCACCAGCGTGCTCGCCAGGTCTGCATTGGAGTTGCCCATGTAGCAGCTTAGTGCGGACGTATTGCCCCCGGCGATCAATCGTCCGACGATCCCGCCATCGTGATTGAACTTGATCATGCCGGTCCCGCCGCGGCAGGTACGCGCGCTGCGTGTAGCGACGAACACTTCGTCACGATACGGCGATACGACGGTTCCTGATCCGGTCTTGCGTACCGCGATGCCCACCGGCCAATCGTCGCCGTTGCCGCCATCGGCAATGTTCCAGTGCACGTTGTTTGGATCCCACGTCGGATCACCGGCACCGTGCGCGTCGATGCGCGAGACGACGACATCGAGATCGTCTCCGGTGTACGACCGGTAGCCATACGACACGTACAAACGGGGTGGCACCGCCGTTGTGTCCTGGCTTATCGCAAGTCCCGTGGCCTGGCAATGCCACACGGCATTCCAGCACGCGGAGGTGGTAAGCGGTACATCATCGACGAGTGTCAGCGCGCCATTGCCTGCAATCTGAAATCGGCGGTAATACGGACGTTGTTCGCGCGTCTGCGTACCGACCACCGCGACATAAGTCGAGGTGACTTCGTGGTAGAGCACCATGGCCGCGCCGCGCACGCCTTCTGCGCTACCTCTGGCATGGTAAAGCGGCTCGGAAGACAGAACCCGTCCGCCATCGTTGAGCACGCTGACTTGACCAATGGAAGCCTCCGGCTGGTCTCCGATGATCTGGGAGGTCCACAACACGACGATTTTGTCGTCGATGACTTTGATGTCATCGATCGATCCAATGTTGTTTCGCCCGGGCAGGAAGAGATAGTTGTTGCCATAACGCGTGGCCGCCGGATCGGGATTGCTCCACGGCACGCGGACGCCTGCACGGTTGGAACGTATCAACCCGATCGCCTGGTGTTGGTCGGCGTACGGCTGCGCTACTTCGTCCACGACGGCAGCGACGATCAGGTCGCCGTTGCCTGCCTGCGCGACTTGCTGGCCGCTATAGGTGTGCGAGGGCAGGTTGTTGTCTGACGCAAACGCATCGGCGTAGTACTGACCGCCGTTGAATCCGGCGTCGGGCGAATAGCCCGCCGCGCGGGTCGGGATGGATGCCGCGAAGCCGACAAGCGCTGCCAAGCACAGCATGCCGGATGAATGTCGATGGGTGAACGTTGCGAATCGGCGCGCTTTGACGTGGTTCATTGTGGAATCTCCCAAGGTCTATGCACGGGTACGCAGTTCGATCGCGTGACCGGACATGGCGAGCAGGGTCGAAGGCGATGATGTCGATGGGTGGACCGAAGAGCCGCAGGTTGCGCGGGGTCGTCTTTCTGCGCGCATCCCGCGACTCGACGAAATGGTCTAAAGCGAGTCGGCCCATCCGACGATCAGGTTGTCCATCATCAGGTTTCCTGCCAACGGAGCCGACGAGCTGATCGTCACTTCGTCGATGCGATTGCGACTGCCGAATCCCCTGAAGCCCGTCGACCCGCGGATTGAATAGCTGTTGATCTTGGTGCCGGAACGGATCGTCACCGTAATCGTTCCTGGGGGCTGAAACAGTCCAGTAGTGAAATTGAACATGCCGCCGATGGCGTTGACGGGCAGTCCCGCAAGACTGATCCGCATCGAACGCGCGCTCGACGTGGCGACGACACTGAGCGCTTGCGATGCGCCGTGCGTATCGGTCACGTAGCGAAGCTTTGCGTTGGTGCCTGTGGGTGTGACGCCATAGGCGTAGCCATTGCTGGAAAAATGGATGAGATTTTCGGTCGCCCCTCGGGGCGGCTGGCTGAACGTCTCCACGTAGTAGCCGGGTCGGAGCGCAGCCACGAACGTCGCGGGATCAGTGACAACGCCGGGCACGACATCGCTGAAATCAAAATGGCCGCAGCCGGCGGGCGCGCCAACCGGGTTGCCCGTAACCACAAGGTATTGATCCGCCGTCAAGTTACTTGGCAGGGTCAGAACACCGCTCGACCCGGCGGGAATCTCGGCCGTCGCACTCGCAGCGCCGTCGACGGAACATGACGACAAGAGGAACGCGGTTGCGTCGAAATCCGTCGCATTGATGTAGATCCGACGGTCGACGATGCTGGCCGGATGGATACGGTATGCCAGATCGTTTTGCGGGCTTTCAAATACACCTTGCGCGAGTTCGCTTAGCGTGTTGGTGGCAGTGCACGTGTTTCCAGAGACGCGTGTGCCGCTGCTGTAGGTGATCGGCGCGCCGCAGCTGCCGCGTGCGGGAGGTAAGGAATCGGTGATGTGCGCGGTGACCTGATACGCGCCGCAGGTGCTAGCTGAAATGGACGGATCGCCGGTGACGACCAGGAAATTGTCGCCGGATGGAAGCGTCGGAATGGGAAGCGTAGGCCCGTCATAGTTCGCGTCATAGACAGCCGCCAGAGGGGCGAACTCGTTGCATTGGGACATAACCACACCCAGCAACCCCCACGGGGAGCCGTTAAAGACAAAGGATCCACTGGGCGTTCCATTGGTATGGATGCGATAGACGACATCGTTCGTAGGACTGACCAACTCACCGCCTCCGAAGTAAGGCAGTGAATTCGTCGCGATGCAGGTGTCGTATGCGTGTGTCTGCCCGTCTGTCAGCGGGATCGGATTTGCGCAGGTCTGTGCGAGCGCGGGTACTGTCGCGAGCAGCAAAGCGAATGAAATGGACAACGTCACGGCGCGGCGTTCGGCTTGAGCAAGGTATGCGATGTTCATGGGATCCTCCCGGTTGAAGTCACACGACAAAAGTGTCGGTGTACTTTCCGATACGCAGTTTCCGTTTCATTGCGGACATGGCCGAAGCGCGCTCGTTTCAGCCTTTGCGCATCCGGACCGGGCAGGGCTCCCGGGAAACGAACATGACACCCCCACTGACCCGATGTTTACGCATGAAAGCGGGTGGTCGGCATCTCACAAAGCATCGACGCGTCGGCCGGCGAACATCGCCCCGTGCATGTGGCCTATTGCAACAGCAACTAACGAGGCATGACTTCCGGCACGGCTTCCGTCAACATTTGATACGATATATCGTTGCAAATTAGCCGCTGCTCTCAAGTCATGCTCGCATGAACAAACCGTGGGCCGATGGACTTGCACAGATCGAAGCCTCGCGCGAGCGGCAGGGATGCGCATTCGCGTCCGTCGGCGGGGCGTCGCCCTTGCGTTGGCGGGGTTCAGCCGCGGCGGCTATCTGTCTGCTGATGGCCGGCTGCGCCGTCGGTCCTGATTTCAAGAAACCCGCCGCGCCGGATGTGAGCGACTACACGGCTACTCCGGTGTCGACCACGACCGGCAGTCCGAACGTCATCGCTGGCGACGCCCAGCGCTTCGCCAAAGGCAGCGAGATTCCGGGTGACTGGTGGACGCTGTTTCATTCCAAATCGCTCAATGCGCTGATCGAAGAATCGCTGGCGCGCAATCCAGACATCGAAGCGGCGCAAGCGGCTTTGTCGGCAGCGCGGGAAACTACGCTGGCCGGACGCGGCGCCTACTACCCGAGCGTCAGCGCGGGATTGTCGGCCACGCGCCAACAGGATCCCCCCGGCGCGCTCGCGCCGGTGCCGAGCAACAACGCGTTTTTGTACAACCTGTTCACGCCGCAAGTCAGCGTCTCGTACATGCCCGATGTGTTTGGTCTCAATCGGCGCACGGTGGAGTCGCTGAAAGCGCAGGAGGATGCAGTTCGCTATCAGCTGATGGCGGCGCAGATCACCTTGAGCGCGAATGTCGTCGCGGCTGCCATCCAGCAAGCATCTCTGCAGGCGCAGATCGACGGGACGCACCGCGTGCTCGATCTCAACACGCACATGTTGCAGATCCTGCGCTATCAGATGGCCAAAGGGTATGTCGGTCGGCTGGAGGTTGCCGCACAGGAATCGCAACTCGCGCAAACCGCCGCGACGCTGCCGGCGCTGGTCAAGCAGCTGGAGCAGCAGCACAACGCGCTGGCCGTTCTCGCTGGTCGCTTTCCGAGCCAGGCTCCGGCCGAGAAATTCAATTTGGCGGATCTGCAACTGCCGCAGGAGTTGCCACTCAGCCTGCCGTCGCAGCTCGTGGCGCAGCGACCGGACGTATTGCAAGCCGAGGCCAACATGCACGCGGCCAGTGCGCAGGTCGGCATCGCCACCGCGAACCGTTTGCCGAATATCCAGTTGACCGCGAATGCCGGCAGCGCGGCGTTGGCGATCGGCGAAGTGTTCAAGGCGGGCACCGGCTTCTGGAATCTGGGTGCGGCCGTAACGGCGCCGATTTTCGAGGGCGGCACCTTGCTGCATCAGCAGCGTGCCGCGAAGGCTGCCTATGCGCAGGCGGCCGCGCAATATCGCAGCACCGTCCTCGTCGCGTTTCAGAATGTCGCCGACACGCTGACTGCGCTGGATCAGGATGCGAGAGGTTTGCAAGCCACCGCCACTGCCGCGGATGCCGCCAAGGTCACGCTGGATCTTTCGCAGCGCCAATGGAAAGACGGCTATGCCAGTTATCTGTCGCTGTTGAACGCCGAACAAGCGGACCAGCAGGCGCAGATCGCCCTGGTGCAGGCGCAGGCCAATCGTTATGCCGATACCGCTGCACTGTTCCAGGCCCTCGGTGGCGGCTGGTGGCAGCGCAAGGATTTGATACACACCGATATCCATCTGGACAACGATGAAAAGTAGAGTTTCCGGCGAGACGTCGGCGGCCGCGTGCCGTCGAAAATTCCGTTACGCGATCGCCGCGCTGGCGCTGATCGCGTTGTGCAACGGTTGCTCGTCCGGAACGGATGCCAGCGCGCAGCCCACCCCAAGGCCCGCTAACGCGACATTGACCGCGGTGCAGCGAGAGCGCATCCACTTGTATACCGTCGCTCCATCCAGATTTGGCAAGACGATCGAGACCACCGGCACGGTGGACTTCGACAACGACCAGGCCACCAGCGTGCTGGCACCGTTTTCAGGCCCGGTGACGCAACTGCTCGTCGCACCCGGCGACAAGGTAAAAAAAGGTGACCCGCTGGCACTGGTCGCCTCGCCCGATTTCGCGACGAGCATCAGCACCTACAACAAGGCACTCGTTACCGCGAGGAACGCGCGCCGTCTGGCCGACGCGGACAAGGATCTGGTCCGCAACGACGGCATTGCCAAACGCGAACAACTGCAGGCGGAGACTGATGCCGCCAACGCCGACGCGGATCGCGATGCGGCATTGCAGGCGCTGGTTTCGCTCGGAGTCGATCCGAAGACGATAAGGAACATCCAGGCCGGTCGAACGGCCTCGCGCAGTGGCGGCACGATTCGTTCGCCGATCGATGGAACCGTTGTCGAGAAACTGATCACGACCGGGCAGTTGCTGCAGGCGGGCAGTACGCCGTGCTTCACCGTCGCCGATCTTTCGCGCGTGTGGGTGATGGCTCAGGTTTCCGGCGCGGATCTCGCGTCGATCGGCGTTGGCGATCAAGCAGAAGTCGTCACCGGCATCGCTTCGAAGGATTTGCCCGGCACGGTGACCAACATCGCGGCGTTGGTGAACCCCGATACTCGATCAGCCATCGCACGCGTGACTGTCGCCAATCCTGGCGGTCTCCTGAAGAAACAGATGTACGTAAGCGTCCATCTCCATTCGCGCGAGCAAGCGAACGGACTGCTGGTGCCGGTATCGGCGATTCTTCGCGACGATGAAAATTTGCCGTTCGTTTATGTCGCCCAATCCGATGGCAGCTTTACGCGCCAGCATGTGAGCCTGGGCTATCGCGTGGACGAACAGTACGACATCACGGATGGCCTTAAAGCCGGTGAGCAGGTTGTCATCGACGGCGGCATCTTCGTGCAATTCATGCAAAGCCAATGAGCGACATACTACCGGCCGCCGGCTCGACGTCGCGCACTGCTTCGATGATGAACCGGATCGTCGGGGCGTCGTTGGGGCAGCCCTTCGTCATTATTCTGATGACGCTGCTCCTGACCGGCGCGGGCGCTCGCTCGTTGCAGCGACTGCCGGTGGATGCGTATCCCGATCTCTCGCCGCCCAGTGTCGTGCTGATCACGCAATGGCCCGGGCACGCTGCCGAAGAAGTGGAACGGCTGATCACGGTGCCGGTCGAGCTCGGCATGAACGGCATTCCGAAGACCACCACGACCCGTTCGGTTTCGCTGTATGGATTGTCCAAGGTCGTTGTCGCATTCGAGACCGGCACGGACAATTACTTTGCGCGGCAGGAAGTGTTCAACCGGATTAGCGATATCGGTTTGCCGAGCGGCATCGCGCCTTCGGTGTCGCCGATGGCTTCGCCGTCGGGGCTGATCTATCGATACGTACTGCAAAGTTCCGACCGCTCGCCCATGGAACTCAAGACGTTCGAGGACTGGACCGTCGAACCGCAATATCGCTCTGTTCCCGGTGTGGCGGACGATTCGGGATTCGGCGGCGGCAGCATGCAATATCAGGTGTTGCTCGACCAGGCGAAGATTGCTTCAGTGGGTCTGTCGGCAACACAGGTGGAAGCCGCGCTGGCGGCCAACAACGGCAACGCGGGTGGCGGGTTCTATTCGCAGGGCGGCCAGTTCTATTACGTGCGCGGCGAAGGACGTCTCGAAACGCTGGAAGACATCGGCAACGTGGTGTTGGCGGTGCACGATGGCACCCCGGTACTGGTGAAAGATGTCGGCCGCGTTGTCATCGGCATCGCTCCGCGACTGGGCGAATTCGGCTTCGAGAAGCAGGACGACGCGGTCGAAGGCGTGATCTTCCTGCGTACCGGCGAAAAAACCCAGGAAGTATTGAAGCGCGTCGAAGCGAAGACAATCGAGCTCAACGAGCACGTGCTACCCAAGGATGTGAAGGTGGTGCCGTTCTACGACCGCACCGACCTCGTCACCGTCACCACGGACATCGTCGAGCAGAACCTGCTGCGCGGCATGCTGCTGGTCATCGTGATCCTGATTTTTTTCCTCTACGATTTTCGCGCGGGCTTGATCGTCGCGACCACCATCCCGCTCGCCTTGCTGTTCGCCTTCATCTGCCTCGACTTGCAGCATGCCTCGGCCAACTTGCTGTCCATCGGCGCAGTGGATTTCGGCATTCTCGTGGACGGCGCGGTGGTGATGGTCGAAAACATCTACCGCCAGATTGCCGAGCGAAAGGGCACCGCGCTCAACATCCGCGAAATCATCGTCGACGCAGCGGCGGAAGTGGATCGCCCGATCTTCTACGCGGTGGCCGTCATCGTGGTCAGCTTCCTGCCGATCTACGTGCTCTCCGGACCCTCCGGCACGTTGTTCAGGCCGATGGCGGACACGATGGTGTTCGCTCTGGTCGGCTCGCTGATCGTGACGCTGACCTTGCTGCCGGTGCTGTGCGCGTGGCTGATGCGCAAGGGCGTGCGCGAGCGGCGCAATGGCATTTTCGACGCCATCAAGTCCGTCTACACCAAGGGCCTCGATTTCAGCCTTGCGCATGCATGGGGCACGGTGTCGGTCTGCGCGCTCCTGCTTGGCGTGTCACTGCTGCTGATCCCGCGCATCGGCGCCGAGTTCATGCCGCAACTCGACGAAGGCGCATTGTGGGTGCGCGCGACGATGCCTTACACGATCTCGTTCGACGAGTCGGCGAAAATCGCGCCGCAGGTGCGTGATGTTCTGCGCTCATTCCCCGAAGTCACTACGGTTTCCTCGGAGCTGGGTCGGCCGGACGACGGCACCGATGCCACTGGCTTCTTCAATGCCGAGTTCTTTGTCGCCCTCAAGCCTTACGTACAGTGGACCGGCAGCTATCGCACCAAACCCGCGCTGATCGAGGCGATCAACAAGAAACTGCAGGCTTTTCCCGGCATCATCTTCAACTACACGCAGCCCGCCGAGGACGCTGTGGACGAAGCCGAGACGGGCCTGAAGAGCGCATTGGCGGTCAAGGTCTTCGGCTCCGATCTGCAAACGCTGGAGCAGAAGGGCAAGGCGATCAAGCGCGTGTTGGAACAGGTGCGCGGCATCCGCGACGTAACCCTGGTGCGGGAGCTCGGCCAGCCGAGCCTGAGCGTGAAGATAAATCGCAGCGCGATTGCGCGTTACGGTCTGAACGTTGCCGACATCAACGCCTTGATCGCCACAGCCATCGGCGGCGACGTCGCCACCCAAGTCGTGCAGCGCGAAAAACAGTTCGATCTCGTCGTCCGTCTTGAGCAAAAATATCGCGACAACCCCGAGGAAATCGGCAATATCCTGGTCGCCACGCCGGCCGGACAGCAGATTCCGCTCAAGCAGCTGGCCGACATCAGCGTGACCAACGGCGCTTCCTTCATTTATCGCGAGGACAATTCACGCTACATCGGCGTACAGTTCTCGGTCGGCGGGCGCGACCTTGCCGGGGCAGTGGAAGATGCGATCGCACAGGTCGGCCACAAGGTCGAACTGGCACAGGGTTACCACGTGGACTGGGGCGGCGAATACACCGAATACACCGCTTCGCGTGCGCAGTTGAACGTGATCCTGCCGCTGACACTGGCGCTGATCTTCCTGCTGTTGTTCACGCTCTACAGCAACTTCAAATTCCCGTTCATCACCGTGCTCGGCGTGCTGCTATCGGCGCCGGTGGGAGGCATCGTCGCGTTATGGATCACCGGCACGCCGTTCTCGGTCTCTTCCGGCATCGGCTTCCTTGCGCTGTTCGGCGTATCGGTGCAGACGGCCGTGGTCTACATTTCCTACGTCAATGAACTACGCCGTGGCGGCACTCCGCTCAACGACGCCATCCGCGACGGTGCGATTCTGCGTCTGCGGCCGATCATGATGACCGCTCTCGTTGCCGCATTGGGATTGCTGCCGGCTGCGCTCGCCACAGGTGTTGGCACGGATACGCAGCGACCGTTCGCACTGGTCATCGTCAGCGGACTGTTCACTCGCCTTCTGATCAGCGTGTTCCTGATGCCAGCGCTGTATGCATTGGTAGCACGGCCGAATGATCGGCTGGAAGTGTGACGCGGCGTTCACGCTGGCGTGCGACGTTGCATGGGCGATCAACAAATCATACCGTTCGTGCCTTGCATGACGTCGTAGAATCGTGTGTCGCATTGAAATTCCTCAAGGAAACCGCCGGCGCGCCGCAGCGAATGCGCAGAGATCGACCATGACAGAGAGCTTCATGGTGCGATTGAGGATTCACTCACCTGTCCAAGGATGGGGCGCCCACTCGAATGGGCGCGACGGGTATTGGTGGGTGGCCGACCCTTGTTTCTACTTTGAGTAGCTCCACCCTTGAGAAAATCGCTTGTAAAAAAGAACTGCCTGACATTCAGCTAAATCTGCCTACTATCAGTGACGAGTTGCTGAAGCATTCAGGGCGAGAGGCAAATCATCGACGAGATTGCGCGACATCGCACCGGCGCGTGATGGGGCATAAGTGCTTGCCGCATCGAAGTCGCGACGAAACGATTCTTGCAAATCGATGCGCTAATGCACGCGGTTGTTCTCTGGAGCCAGGTATGCACATGAAATGCTGCGGCTTGATCATGGCTTCACTTATCGGGGGCAGCGCAAGTTTTTCGCTGCAAGCACAATCTCCGCGTGAGCTGTTCACTCCTCAAGTCGGCTTCGATGGCAGCAGCGAAGGCAACGGTGCTCTTAAGCTGTTGATCGGAAAGCAGCGTCCATTCCATGTCGTGAGCCATGGATATCAAGCGTCAGATGGCACATTCCGGCTGGACCAAACCATCACCTTCAAGGGACAGGCACCGAACGATCGCTCCTGGGTACTGACGACCGTCAGCGGTAACCACTACAGCGGGACACTCAGCGGTGTTGCGGGCATCGTTACTGGACATACGGAAGGCAATGTTCTGATGCTGCGCTATCGAGTCAAGGGTCCACTGGTCATGCACCAGACCCTCAAGCTGATGGCCGACGGCAAGACCATAGACAATGTGGGCACGATCACGCTGCTCGGAATTCCAGTGGGGCATTTGCGCGAGACGATTGATCGGAAGCAGAAGAATGAGGGCGGTGGCAGATAGTCAAAACGCTTGTATAGCCCGATCAGCCACATACAACCGGTCGCCGTGACGTTATTGTCCTAGATTCAAACGACTGCGTCCGCGGACCGAGCGACGCGTTTCGATGTCAGAGGTGGGTCATGCGCGAACACGTACTCAAGATGCTGGTTGGATGCCTGGGCGCAACGGCGCTGCATGCAGCCGATGTTCCTCCATTGCGCGCCGGTCCATCCGCGTTTGGCAGCTGGCACGACGATGCGCCCGGCGTACGCCGGCATCTGCATGCAATCGATTTGCCGGACCCTGCGAGCGCGCGTTCGACCGTCAGTTCGAGTCCGGCCCAGCGTGCCGATCGAGGCGCGCACATACCCAATATTCCGTCCGGCTTCAAGGTCGAACTGGTCGCACAGGGGCTGGACGGTCCGCGCGTGTTGCGCGTCGCCCCGAACGGCGACGTGTTCCTCGCCGAGACCGGTGGCGGGCGCGTGCTGGTTTTCAGGCCCGACGCGGACGGCAAGCTTCCTGCCGAGCCGCAGGTCTTCGCGAAGGGGATTCGTGGCGCCTACGGCATGGCGTTTTTTCCGCCCGGCCCCAAGCCGACCGCGTTGTACGTTTCGCAAAGTGATCGTGTACTTCGTTTTGCGTACGCAAACGGCGACACGCAGGCGACGGCGATCAGCACCGTCGTGCTGAAGGATATCCCCGCTGGCGGGCATTCGACGCGCGATCTCGCGGCACCGAGTGCACAGCAGCTTCTGGTCGCGGTCGGCTCCGCATCCAATGTCGCCGATGGCCTGCCGAAGAAGTCCGCCGAGGAGATCGCGGCATTCGAACGCACACACTCGCGCGGTGCAGTCTGGGGCGCTGAAGAGCGTCGCGCCGCCGTCTGGAGCATCGCACCCGATGGCATGGGCGCGCACTTGTACGCGACGGGCTTGCGCAATTGCGCCGGCATGACCGTGCAGCCAGCAACGCATCAGCCATGGTGTGTCGTCAATGAGCGTGACGGGCTCGGCAACGACTTGCCGTTCGAGTACGCGACGCGCGTGCACGAAAGCGGCTTCTACGGCTGGCCGTGGTTTTACATCGGGGGCCATATCGATCCGCGCCGCGCTGGCGAACGCGACGAAACGCTGCGCAAGGAAACCATCACGCCTGACGTACTCATGCAGGCGCATTCCGCGCCGCTCGGCATCGCGTTCTACGACGGCTCGATGTTTCCGGCCGATTATCGCGGCGATGCGTTCGTCACCCTGCATGGTTCCTGGAACCGCACGCCCCGAACGGGCTACAAGGTCGTCCGACTTCGCTTCAAGGACAACGCACCAACGGGCGAATACGACGACTTCATGACCGGCTTCGTCGTCGACGACGCGCACGTGTGGGGCCGCCCCACCGGCGTCGCGGTCGCGCATGACGGCTCGCTACTGGTTTCCGAAGATCAGGGCGGGACGTTGTGGCGAGTAAGCGTGAAGCAAAAGCGTTAAGGCCGACAGGAAGAGGTCCATCGAAGTTGTATCGTGTGTCGAAACGTTGTCGACTAGTGCACCGGTACCTCTTCGACAGGCGTCCAGCGGCGGCTTTCAGCGCACGTTTCAACCTTGTAGGCGTGGCTTACCAATCACCGCCTTCGATGTAGAAGGCCACTGAATACTCCTTTCCACAGTCAGGCATGTTGGCCGCTGTCATAAGCCCGGTTACGGGACCCAGTTGGCCTTCGAGCCTTGCAACGCCTTCTTCAATGCTGAACTTCCTTACCATGAAGTATCCGGCCGGCAGCGTGTTCGCAGGCCCCGGTGCTACAGCGACAGTTGGGTGCACATCCTTCAGCGCTTGACGTGCGCGCGGATCAAGCGAGGCCGGAGCGACGATGGTGCTGATGTCGCCCTTGGCGTCGATCAGCTTGAACGTTACTCGGGCGATCGAATCGAAGTCGTCCTGCGTCACATGGAAATCCGCCGCGCGTTTTGCTTGTTGGGACTGCACGCCGTTGCAAGCGGCCAAGCTGGAGCACACGAAGGCAGCAACAATGAACCGCATGATTTTTGACCTGCGCGCGTGAGTGGAAGCGTGTTAAAAAAGTACCATACATTTCTCATCTCGCATGCGCCGTCGCAGACCAGACCGGTAGTCAAGTCACCTTTTTCTGAAACGACGAGCACGTCTTCATGGCAACCGGTTTGGCTGTCGCGGACGTTGCGCGGTGATAAAGTTGCGGCCTTGCCCGTCATCACGACCCTGCGAGCGACGCTATGACCAATCTTGCGCCTTATCCAATTGGCATCCCCGGCCATCCATGGAACGACGCGGACATTGCCGAGTGGCGCTCACATCAGACTCGCCAGCGCAGCTATGAAGCGGACGTGCTTCGACGAGTCGATCAATTGCGAGGTCACTTCGACGTAGCGCAATACGGCGTGCTCGAATATGCCCCGGACACTTATCCGCTATTCGCGATCCGCAGCCGTAACTGGGACGATCATCTTCCTTGCGCGCTGATCACCGGCGGCGTGCACGGATATGAAACCAGCGGCGTGCACGGTGCATTGCAGTTCGTCGAGACGCAGGCGTTGAACTACGCAGGTCGCGTCAATCTGCTGGTCGTGCCGTGCGTGAGTCCGTGGGCGTACGAACGCATTCATCGCTGGAATCCGCAGGCGGTCGATCCGAATCGTTCGTTTCGTGATGACAGCCCGGCGCCGGAGTCGGCCGCGCTGATGCAGCTCGTCGCTCCCATTCGCGACCGCGTGCTTGTGCATATCGATCTGCACGAAA
>JBBRZD010000006.1:0-27450 GCA_038237055.1 Lysobacterales bacterium
CGTGTAAAAAGAGCGTATTCCATCAGCGTAAAGGAAAGCTTCATGACTGCACTTGAATTTCTGGCAAAAGAAGTCGTTTTAGGCGGCTCATCGACGGTAACCATGCTCGCCGCAGCACTCAAGTACTGTCGCGAACAGACAACGCCGAAACGCGTCGTTGTGTTCGTATGCGATACCGGCAACAAATACCTGTCGAAGATGTACAACGACTACTGGATGCTCGACAACGGCTTCCTTGATCGCCAGCAGACCGGAGATTTGCGCGACTTGATCCTGCGCCCGTACGCACACCGCGACACGGTCGTGGTGGGCCAGAATGAATTGATGATCACTGCGTACAACCGCATGAAGCTTTACGACGTTTCGCAGCTGCCGGTCATGGATGGCGACAAGATCGTCGGTATCCTCGACGAATCGGACCTGCTGCTGCACGTGTACACCGACGAGAATAAATTTCGCGATCCGGTATCGACAGCAATGGCGACCACGTTGCAGGTGCTCGACGTGAAATCGCCGATCGAAGCGCTCATGCCGGTGTTCGATGCCGGGCATGTCGCGATCGTGATGGACGGAGCGAAGTTTCTCGGATTGATCACGCGGATTGACTTGTTGAATTATTTGCGGCGGCGTGCGGGTTGATGGCTATATTTCATCCGAAGTGCATGCGAGAGAATGCGGTTGTCGAGCCCGTTGACTACCTCAACTTGCTGTTCGAATACGGCGCATCAGTGGAAGTCTTGCGCGGCCCCGCCGACCGAACCAGGTGTCGTGACTCATCGAAAGTCATGGCTGAGTGGAACGCCGCGGACCACCGAAGAATCCATGACTCCATTCCTTTGCGGATCGAAGAATCAATGAAAACAACAAAGAAACAAGCGCTCGGTACGCGCGCGATACATGCCGGCCAGAGCCCGGATCCGTCCACTGGCGCGATCATGGTCCCGATCTATGCCACATCGACTTACGTGCAGCAGAGCCCTGGCGTGCACAAGGGCTACGAGTATTCGCGCACGCAGAACCCGACGCGCATGGCCTACGAGCGTTGCGTGGCCGACCTCGAAGGTGGGCGTCAGGGATATGCGTTTGCGTCCGGCCTCGCTGCCGCAGGCACGATCCTCGAATTGCTCGACTCGGGCAGTCACGTGATTGCGATGGATGACTTGTACGGCGGCAGTTACCGCTTGTTCGAGCGCGTACGCAAGCGCAGCGCGGGGCTGGATTTTACTTTCGTCGATCTCAACGACGCAGCCGCGCTGAAAGCAGCGCTGAAGCCGAATACGCGGATGATCTGGGCGGAGACGCCGACCAATCCAATGTTGAAGCTCGTCGATCTCGCGAAGATTGGCGCGTTTGCGCGGAAGCACGGTCTGATTTTTGTGGTTGACAACACGTTCTGCTCACCGATGCTGCAGCGGCCGATTGAGTACGGCGCCGACATCGTCGTGCATTCGGCGACGAAATACTTGAACGGTCACTCTGACATGGTGGGCGGCATCGCTGTCGTTGGTAGCAGCGCTCACCTTGCCGAGGAGATGGCTTTCTTGCACAACTCGATCGGCTCCATTGCTGGCCCGTTCGACTCGTTTCTCGCGATGCGCGGCTTGAAGACCCTGCACTTGCGCATACGCGCGCATTGCGAGGGTGCGCTCGCGCTCGCGAGCTGGCTTGAAAAGCACCCTGCGATCGAGCGCGTGATCTACCCCGGCCTGAAGTCGCATCCGCAACATGCGATGGCGAAGAAGCAGATGGACGGCTTCGGCGGCATCGTCTCGGTCGAAGTGAAAGGCGGTCTGCGCAAGGCACGCAAAATGCTTGAGCGATGCCATCTATTCGCGTTGGCGGAATCACTGGGAGGCGTCGAAAGTTTGATCGAGCATCCCGCGATCATGACGCACGCCTCAATTCCTCCAGCGAACCGCAAGCGTCTGGGCATCAGCGACGGACTGATTCGACTGTCCGTGGGCGTCGAAGACGTTGCCGATCTTCGCGATGAACTCAATGCGGCGCTCAGCTAGGCTGGATGGAAATATTGGAGTGGGCTGAGCATGGCAGATAGTCAAACGCTCGAATTGGCGATGCCGGCGTCTTCGGCAGCGAGCGAGCCGATCCTGTTTTTGCATCTTCCGAAAACCGCCGGCACGTCGCTGCGCAATCTATTCGCCAAGCATCTTGGCGAGGAGCGGGTGTCGAAAGGGTTGAACATGCGCCTTGACGAGGCGCTGGTCCATTATGCCGATCTGAATGCGATTTGCGGCCATTTCCATGCCGAGCAAGGACAGCCCTTGCCCGCCAATCGCGTTTCGATCACGGTGTTGAGGGATCCGATTGACCGGTTTCTGTCCTATTTCTATTTTCGCAAGTTCGACGCTCAGAACCACGCGGTTGATCAGCGCGTGCGGTCAATGGACATCGAGCAATTTATTGATGAATCGACGAATGGCGATCTAGATGAGCTTAATATGCAGACGTCCCTGCTATATCCGCTGGGAACGGAGTCCATGGCCCTGTTGTCATGGCCAGAGCGGGTCATTGCGGCGAAGCGTGCGATCGATCGCATCGACTATGTCGGAATCCACGGCGAGATCGAGGATTTCGTCTGCATGATTTCCGCGCGCATGGGTTGGCCCGCGGGCACTACCCTCGATCGGCTCAACGCAACCAGCCAGCGAACGGCGCCGGAGCAGTTGTCACCGGCATCGCGACAGAGGCTGGAGGGTTTGATGCAATTCGATTTGGCCGTGTACAAACATGCGGCGGAACGATTCAGGCAGTTGCGCAGAGCGTCGATCAGCGCATCGTCCGAACGGAAGAATGCCGTGACGCCTCAAGTCAATACGCCGCGGCAAATGCCACTGCGCGCTGCGGAATCGCGCGAATTCGGAAATCGCCGCGTTGAACTGGCAAGCGTGAAAGTGGTTGGCGAAATGTCTGGCGATTCACTTGCGCTGATCGGCGAGCGCGTAAGCGTCCAGATCGAGATCGTTGCGCACGAGTCGGTGGATAGCGTGACCGCCGGTTTCCTGATCCGCGACGATCGAGGTTTGCCGGTGTTCGGCACGAATACGTATTTGCTTGGAGACATCCATGCCATCACACCGGGCCGATATGCCTTTGCATTTTCGTTCCTGAATCGTGCGGGTGCAGGCACGTATACCGTCGATGCAAAACTGATACGCGACAGCTCGCACCTCTTCGGCTGCTATCACTGGAAGGACAAAGCCGCGCGATTCGAAGTGAATGGATGGGGCGCTGCTTTTTTTGAAGGCGCAATAATGATGGATGCAAGCGCAAATTTCGCGCGGGTTTCGGAAGGCGGCAGCATAGAGACACGACCTGTTCCGATCGACGCCACGAAACCGGCGCTGTCGGGCAGTAGGCTCAATCCGCCGCTGCAGGATTTTTCGGCCCGACTCACGCCACTGTCGGAAGTGTCCAACACTCAGACCGGAGCCGAACTGCTGGTTGATATCGAGATCGAAAACACGGGTGGCGCAACGTGGCAATCGACGGGAAAGAATCCGGTCTGCCTTTCCTATCATTGGCACGATATGGAAGGGAATGTCGTCGAGAACGATGGCTTGCGAACTTGCCTGCCTCGCGACATCCAGCCCGGAGAGCGCATGAAATTGGTTGGATTGCTCAGGGCACCGCAAACCACTGGCCCGCTTCGACTGATTTGGACTCTGGTGCAGGAAGGTATCGGCTGGTTCGACATCAACAACAGCCAATCACAGTTTGGCGTAGATGTCACAGTTGCCTGATTGCAGCAACGGATAGTTGGGCGCTATACGCGGCGTCGAATCAGGTCGCTGAAGGAGAGTGCGCAGATATTGTTTTCCATGTCGCGCAGTTCTGACACGGCCTTGTGAAAACCATTCGCCTGCACGATCGGGAAGCGCAGGTTAATCGTGTATTCCACGCCGGGATATACCGGCTTCATGAAAACAATGGTGTTCTTCAGGAAGATCGTGCCGGTGCCAGGCATCACCGTACCGAAATGACGTGAAAGCCAGTTGGCATAAAGCATTCCGTGACTGATGCGCCCTGAAAATCCAGCAGCACGCGCTGCATCATCGTCAAAATGGACAGGATTGAAATCGCCGCTCAGCTCGGCGTAGCGCGCCACGTCCGCCGTTTCCACCAAGAGTGGAGCGACGATTGGTTCGATCAGGGATCTGTCGAACAGACACGCGACATGAAAAGTATCCAGCGCCTGCTTAATCGAGAAGCCTTCCCGCGTCCAGACTTTTTGCACCGCATAGTTGTGCACCTGCGTGGACACTTTCATGCGCCCAAAGCCGCGAGCTTTGAAATGAGCTTGTGTGTACCGAATCATGTCTCCATACAGGCCTCCTCCGGATGCATCGGGAAGAATGCCGTAGAGAACACCCTCGGCGTCGCCGTTCGGTTGGTCGAATGAACAACAGCAGAAACCGAGCAAGCGCGATCCCGCGCGCACAATCCACGTAATGTTCCGCGGATCGACGCTTGTGATGTGGCTTCGAGCCCACTCCTTGTAACCGGCGAGAATATCCGCAGGCGCCAGAAGGGCGCTTGCATGGTAGTGACTCTTGTAGTCGACGAAGATATCGTCGATCAGGGCATTGAGTATCTCGAAATCTGCGCTGGTCGCTTCTACAAAACTGACGTCTGGATTGCGCAGCGGCTTTGGTTCGTACTCGGCAAGATCGGCGTGGTAGTAAACCAGGGTATCTGCGTGCGTGACGTCAAGACCGTAGCGTTGCAGGCGCGCAGCCATCGTTCCGGCAGGCGCTGGCAACCGAAGAATCAGAAGGTCCGCGCGCTGATCGAGCAGCGACTGGAATAGTGCGCGCTCGTCCAGAGTATCCCCAGCAGCGCGAAACACGCGCAATTTGAAGCGCCTGCTTTCCAGCTCGGACAATACCGGATGCATGGATATCGATTCCTTCAGCTGGGGCGGTCGATGTTGAGCGCTTCGCGGACGATGTAGTGAGGTCGACCCTTCACACTCTCGAATATTCGGCCTACATAAAGTCCGATCACGCCAAGGCAAAAAAGCATTACGCCGGCCAGAAGCCACATCGACGCGATGATGCTGGTATATCCGGCGACTTGAATGTCTCCGGCTGCGTAACGATAGACGCCTACGCCTGCGATTGCGATCGCCAGGATGGCAAAGCCGATGCCAAGCTTTGCAACCAGACGCAGTGGCTTGTCAGAATAGGAAAGCACGATGTCGATCGCAAGACGCACGCGTTTGCGCAGATTGTAGGACGACTGCCCGATAGCACGCGATTCGTGGTTCACTGCGAGTGTGCTGATTTTCATGCCTGTCCACTTCACCATCAGAGGAAAGCAGGGCGATTGCTCCGACATGCGATTGATCACATCAACGAGCGCGCGGCTGAAAACACCGAAATTCGCGGTCTCCGAATCGTGCTGCGCACCGGTCAGATAGTTGAGCAAGGCGAAAAATGCGCGCGACGTGAGACGCTTGCCCCAGCCGTCTTTTCGCAAAACGCGCTTGCCGAAAACAGCGTCGAAATTGCCGCTTCGCGCCTTTTCCAGCAATGCCGCGATTTCCTCGGGTCGATCCTGCAGGTCGCAGTCCATCACGACAACCCAGTCTCCGCGAGCACTGCCGAGGCCTGCGGCAATTGCATGGTGCTGGCCGAAATTGCGCGACAGCTTCAGCGCCTTGATCCGTGAATCGCGCGCGCAGAGCTCCTGAAGAATCATCCACGCCTCGTCGGGGCTCGCGTCGTCGACAAGCAGGATCTCGTAGTTCTCAGTAACGGGTGCCAGAGTCGCTGCGATCCGGGCGCATAGTTCACGCAAGCATCCAGCACAGCAATAGACCGGGCTGATGATGGAGACGAGGGGCGAGGCTGCAGACATCATCGGCTCAGACATTCCACGGCAATATCAATGACCCGATGCTGATCCATGCCACCTAGCCACAATGGAAGGCGAACGAGACGGTTGCTTGTGCTATCGGTAACGTCGAGCGTTCCATTCGCGCGGGCATAGCGTTTGCCTGCGGGCGAGCTGTGCAGGGGAATGTAGTGAAAGACTGGCTGAATGCCATGCTCCCTCAACGTATCAATGAATCGGGTGCGTGTGCCGAGGTCTGGCAATAACAGATAGTACATGTGTGCATTGTGCTGGCAATGCGCCGGGATGATCGGGCGCCGGAGTTTTCCATTCTCTTCCAGCGTAGCGAATGCTGCATGGTAGCGATCCCAGATCGCAAGACGTTCGCGCGTGATGCGCTCAGCCTCTTCCATTTGGGCGGCAAGAAACGCCGCGACGATTTCTCCGGGCAGGTACGACGAACCCACATCGACCCAGGTGTACTTGTCGACCTGGCCGCGGAAGAACTGCGAGCGATTGGTGCCTTTCTCGCGAATGATTTCGGCACGCTCGGCGAAGCGCTCGTCATTGATCAGCAACGCGCCTCCTTCGCCGGAAATAAGATTCTTGGTCTCATGAAAGCTGAGTGCGGCGAGGTGGCCAAGCGAGCCGAGTGGACGACCCTTGTACGCTGCCATGATGCCCTGCGCAGCATCCTCGATGACCAGCAATCCATGCTGCTTGGCCAATGCATTGATCGCATCCATTTCGCAACCGACACCCGCGTAGTGCACGACGCAGATTGCTCGCGTGCGCGAAGTTATCGCTGCAGCGATCAACGTCTCGTCGATATTCAGCGTATCGGACCGAATATCCACGAACACCGGCACCGCGCCTCGAAGCACGAACGCATTCGCGGTTGATACGAACGTGAATGAAGGCATGATCACTTCGTCGCCGGGTTCGAGATCGGCGAGCAACGCAGCCATTTCCAGCGCAGCCGTGCAGGAATGAGTGAGCAAAGCCTTGCGTACTCCGACCGTCCTTTCGAGCCAGGCATTGCACAGTCGAGTGAATGGGCCATCCCCCGAAAGATGCCCATTCGCATGGGCTTCGGCTATGTAATCGAGCTCCTTGCCGGTCATGTAGGGGCGGTTGAATGGAATTTTGTCGTGGCTCATCGGGTTCCAGGCCTTGATGCTGAGCGAAGGTGCGTGATGCTACACACCGTCATGCTCGTTCTTTTCAAATGGCTTGCGCGCGACCACGAGCAATGAGCCACCGGCAGGCAGGTTCATGCCCATGCGAATGAGTGCCGATTCGACGCAAAGTGTCGCGTAGCCGATCGCATTGAGCGCAGCCGGCATGTCGAGCTCGGCTTCGACCTCGGCTTTCCCATCGCGCTTGCGCTGGCGGGCAAGCAGCATCGCCGGAAGCAACAACGAGACGAACGAAGTTGCGCGCAGAATCTCAAATCCGGCAGCTGCGAGTTTGTCCAGTAGGCCGCTACGCGTATAGCGACGTACGTGACAGGCTGCGACGTCGGTGTCGCTCCACAGCCAAGCATGCTGCGGCACGGTAACCAACAGGCCACCGCCGGGGCGTAACGCGCCATGCAGGTTTGCGAGTACGCGCACATCGTCTTCGATATGCTCGATCACATCGAACGCGCCGATCGCATCGAATTCATTGCGAAAAGGCAATTCCAACGCGTCGAGCCGCTGCAGTTTCGCTGTATCGCCGAGACGTTCACGAGCAAATGTCAGGCCTTCGTCGAACAGCTCGCTTCCGCTGAGCGAGAGCTCGGGAAACGCGGCATGCAGGCGATTCAGCACGTAGCCCGTGCCGCAGCCAATCTCGAGGAAATTGCGCGCCGTCGGAAAATAGTGACCAAGCGACCAGTCGATCAAATCGCTCCGGCCGCGAAACCAGAAGCTGCGCGCTTCGAGTTCATACAGCCGGGCAAAATGCGACGGGTCGAATGAAGCGCGTGCTGGCTTCACTGCTTCATTCATCGAAAGGCCCCTTCGCTTAGCGCAGACATTCGAGGATCGCATGCGTGTAGGGAATGCGCAGCAGGTCATCACGAACGGCGACGCGCACTTCACGAAAGACCTCGCAAGCAAGCGCGACATATTGGTCCGCTGTTCGCACGTTGCGCCCACGATCGCGCGCGATGATGAACCGTGCCGCGGAAGATTGGTGCGGGGCGAAGCATCCGTCAAGTGTGACCAATCGGCCATTCGGACCCAATGCGGCATGCGCGATCTTGAACATGCCAAGCGCCTGGTCGTCATCGAGGTGGTGAAGCAACCCAGTCGCCATCGCGATGTCGAAGTCGCGGAACATGCCGCCGCCGTCGACGCTGTTGACGTCGACGCAATGGAACTCGCCGCGATCGCCATGGAGCGCGCGCGCAGCGTCGATGTAGGGCGCGCTTAGATCAACGCCCGTGTATTTCACGCCCGCGGGAAGATGCGGCAGAATCTGGGCAGTGCCGCAACCAATGTCGAACAGTCGCTGCCCGGATTCCGCGCGCACATAGTCGCGTGCGACGATCGCGCGCAGGCGTTCGGCTCCAAACAGGTTCTGGGTCAGGCTGTAGGCGCTGGGCAGCGACAGGATCGAACGCAAGCCGGTGGTGATCTGGGCCATGACGTCAGGACCTGACGATCACAATGAGGCCGAAAAGTACCAGCAGAGTGCCGACGATGCGTGCAAGACCAACGTGCTCGTTGAAGACCAGTGCGCCCGCAAAAAGCATCACGACATAACTTGCGCCGGTGAATGGAAACGCATACGACAATTCGAAGCGTGTGAGCGCAAGCATCCAGCTGACCCCGCCGAGAAAAGTCAATGCGATCGACATCCAGATCCATGGGGTCATCAACAACGAAAGCACGAACGAGATGCGATCGGACGTTTCGGGTGGCAACGCGCCAGCAGCTCCCACGCGCCAACGCATGATGAGCTGGCTGCTGACCGTGAAGAAAACACAAAGCAAGATAAACGTATGCTGCTGAAGCCAGCGCATGTAAGGTCCTCAGGGTTTGACTTTCAGCGGAATTGAAGCCCAGCCGGTACCCAAGTTTCCGCACCAAGCGTAACCTTCTACGACAAAGCTGAATTTCACAACGTAGTCGCCCGCATCTGGCGCACGCATTGGTATGTCGAGGGTGATGCTTTCGCCAGGCGTAACTTCATGCGGCAACGGGGCGCGGAGTTCAGCTATCTGCATGCCCTTAGTATCCAGGATACGAACGCCTGGGCCAAATCGTGGCGACCAATTCCGCGACCAAGTGAGGGAGGAATGGTTGGTGGCTCTCACTTTGAGATTTCCGAATTCATGCGGCGCCAACTCCATGTGGTCATCGAGGGCTTCGTAGGTTGCCGCGCATGTCGCCGGAACTTTCGGAATTGCCCATGACTCTTTGGGAGCAGCAAAGCCAAGGCGCTCATTCAATTTTGACGGAAATACAAGAACCTCGAATGGCCCCACGCTGAACGATTCAGCTGGAGAGCCGAGCGTTGATTCTAGCCCAGCACGGTTGATCTGCTTACTGTCGATTGGATCGAGCAGGAAGAAGAAACGATCTTCAACTGGGGCCTGTTCAAACCACCTGTCAGCTGTCATGAAATGTTGACGCTGTGGCATCCCGCCTCCATCAACGAGGATCGGAAGCGTGGTTACACGACCTGAACTCAAGACGGTAATGGCATTTGCATGCCAATACGAAGCATACCCGTGCGTCAATTTGGCATTTTCCAGGGCGGCAATGACTTGAGTGCGTGGATTGGCAGCGAGACCGGCGGAAGGCGTTGTCCAGTTTGCGAACGCCGGCGCAACAAGCAGGCGTGGCGAAAACATCAGGAAGGCGAGCACGCACGCCCAAACAACGCGAATGGCCATATTTCGCCGGCGTTCCACAACGGATTGCAAAGATAAAACGCAAATGAGAAATGCGGTGGGCAAGAGCGGCGAAAAATATCTGGGCACTCCGTCAGGCTGGTGATCCAGGATGCGTGTAAGGAGCAATACGGAGCCCAACGAACCTAGCAGCGACGCATGCAAGAGCACAAGAAAGCGAAGCGCAGAATTCTCGACGCGCCAAATGCGCGCCAGCAAGCTCAACGGAAGCAGAAACGTGATGACGGCAATGAGGAAATGAGACGCGTATGGAATCAAGGTCACCCAGTTCAGCGGGATGCCTGGGACGGGAAGGGCGCCAAACAATACAAGCCAATTTTTCGCGGAAGTCTGGATATTTCTCGCGATGTGCAGGCCGTCGACCAGGGAATTGGGGATTGAGCCGCTGTGATAGTTCACCCGCAAGAGCAGCAGGAGGAAAATTGCGCCTCCGAAAAGCGAGGCCGCCAATGTCGCAGCCAAAAGCGTTCGTGTGCGTCGCTCGCCATCGTTCGGCCGCCGGCGCACGAACAGATAGTTGATGGTCAATGCGCAGAGCGTCGGCAGGGCGTACGTGACCAAGCCGCGTGGCCCGCCCGCAACGCCAGCCGCGATGATGATGGCGATCGCAAATACATCGAACCTGCGCGGGCCTTCATTGCTGCCCGCATCCGATGACGCGAGGAATCGTGCTCCGCACCCGGCAATCACGAACATGACGAACATTGGCGCGGAATAGGCCGACTGACCGAAAACGAACTCTGAGACGTCTTCGGATATCCCGCTGGCGAGTATGGTTGGCGCGAGCAAACGCAGCGGGCCGGATATTCCAACGGCGCGCGAAGCTGCGTAGGCTGCATAGAGCAACGCGAACGCCGCCACGATGTCGACGCCAGCCTGCATCGCATAGGACGGGCCTGAGAACAGTCCAAAGAAGGCGGCTATCAGGCTCGGGAAAACGATGGGAATATCGTTTTCGTAGGCCCACCCGTGCGGAACCAGCGACAGCTGTGTCGCCATCTCCTGACCCAGCATGATCTTCATTACTGAATCGGAATTCAGCAGCGGGTAGTAGGCAACCGTCAGATAGAAGACCAGCATGACGGAGGCTACGACAAGCAGCGACCACGGCAGGACGTGGTCGATGGCATACGAGCGAAAGTCGTGTGTCTCTGGAGCCGGCGAGCCGTGGTTGACGTGCAGCGGTTGCATCATTCGCCTCCTGTGGGTTGTGGCCCCAGGGGGCAGTTTCCAATCGACGAGCTAGGAATGTGATCAGCCGGGTTCGCGTTCGCAAACTGCGCTATTCTAACCAGGGATCGGTCTGGGCGAACAATTGTGCAGACCCCGTCGGGAGGCTTGGCTAGGCGAGTCGTGCTGGCTCTCCCTCAAGCGGCGCGACGTTCCACGGAGAATGAAGACTTCGGACACAGCGCCGGCCCTGGAAATATTACTGTTTTGGTGTCCTGATGCGAACAGCTACGGCTTGGGCGACAATGCTATTGTCGTTGACTGGATTCAGCGGCGTTTGCCGAGCCGCTCAGATTGCCTGCCCGCTAGGCACCAACCCGGCATGTATAGCTGGTTTCCCGGTCGAGTTTTCGGGCGGTACGATTCCGACGGATGTGGGCTACGTGCTCTTTTCGAGTCCAAGCATCGCCAAGCTCGGCCTGGTAGCTGACAACAGCAAAGACATTGTCGTGGGCACGACAGGTGGCTACGTCATTGCTTATCACGCCGATGGAACGTTTCTGTGGGCGTACAAAACTGGCAGCGTGCCGATTCTTACCAAGCCGGCCATCGCCGATGTCGATGGCGACGGGGTGCCGGAAATCGTGGTCGGTGCAGGATCCGGCTATGTTCTCGGCGGCGGCGTTTACATCTTGCGTAACAATGGCACGCTGAAGTGTGCATTCACAGCACTTGATCCAACCTATAACGGTGGTTTGGGTATTGAGAGCACTCCAGCGTTGGCGCATCTTGATCGGGCACGACCGAATGAGATGCAGATTGTGTTTGGTGGATTTGACATGCATATCCGCGCCATGCGGCCGGATTGCTCGTTGTATTGGGACAAGAAGACCAGCGATGGAGTCAACGACACGGTTTGGTCGTCACCCGCTATCTATGATCTCGACGGTGATGGTCAGCTGGATGTGATCATCGGTCACGACAGCGATCTCGTAGCAGGGCAGTGGATCAACGGTGGAATGGTGCGGGCGTTTCGAGGCAACGGTTTGGGCGAACTGCCCGGGTTCCCCATAAAGTTGAACGAGGTCATCTACTCATCACCTGCGATCGGCGACATAACCGGGACGGGCCATCCGGCAATTGCAGTTGGCAACGGACGTTGCTGGGATATCGTTTCGTGTGCTCCCGGCGGCAATGCCCATGCGGTCACGGAGGCTGCTTTTGCGTGGAATGCCAATGGCACTGCGCTCACCGGCTGGCCGTATGCGATGCCAAGTCAGAGCACGCGAACCGCGTCACCCGCGCTGGCCGATTTCGATAATGACGGCAAACTCGAAACCGTGATCGATACCCTGGTCAAGACAGCCGACCCGAATACCAACGACAAGGACGGTTACATTCACGTCATACGCAGCAATGGGACGGCATATCCGGGTTGGCCAGTGCAGCCTCAGCTCGCGAAGGATTGCTCGACCGACGTGCACTGGGGCTCGACCACCTCGCCAATCGTGGCCGACCTCACTGGCGATGGCATCCCCGAGATCGTGATGTCCAATGGTGTCGAGGTCATGGTCTGGGACCGCAACGGAAATCAGCTGTCGCGCACGCACACGGATGCTTGCGCGAACCCGAATCCGGCTGTATTCGCGTTGCGCGTTCCCACCGGGGCCTACAACACGCCCACTGCTGCAGACCTTTTCGGTGACGGCAAAATCGAGCTCGTCGTCGGCGCCGCTGCGAGTGGCAGCAATCCAGGTGCACTTTACGCTTGGCGCTTCGCCAGCAGCTCAGCTACGCCGAAGAACATGCCATGGCCAGAGTTCCGCCATGACCTGCGCAACACCGGCGTCTATACCAGCGATTCGATCTTCAAGAACGGCTTCGACTAGCGATTCCTCCAGGACGTCATCGAGCCGCAGGTCGTGCAATTGAACAGACGATGCTTGCGCCTGAGGTCAGTGTGCAGCACGAGTTGCTTCAGATGCTGGATCAAGGTCCCGCCGCCGCCGTGCACGATGCAGTTCGTCGCATTCATCGTGCCCGACAAATACCTGATGTAGAGCGGATGATCGAACGGCAGCACCTCGAAATTCAGCGCGTGCTCTTCGCTGCCGGTGAAATCCGGCCATGCGACCGCACAGCGCAGGCCCTGCAGTTTCAAGGGCTCGCCGCTGTACGCAATCACGACCAGGTGTTCGACGCTGGGCAGTTCGTCGACTACGCCACGAATTTTGTCGAGGCATTCGAAACGTCGGCCGCCGAATCTGGACATGCCCGAAGTGAACGGTATTTTCGGTCCGATCTGACCGAAGCGATCGACCACGTTTCGGATGCCGACGTCAGGTGAGCACAACGACCAGGTCGCACCGAGCGACGTCGCCGCGAGCACCGCAATGACGGCCTCGGCATAGTTCGGCAGCAAGCCGGCGACGCGGTCGCCGACGCCGGCCGCCTTCAATGCATGGGCGGGACGGCCGACTTCCGCGTGCAGTTGCACGTAGCTGAGCTCGCGCTGGTGATCCTATTCGTTGCGGAAAGCGATGGCGCAGCAATTGTCCTTGTAGCGCAGCAGATACTGCGCAAAGTTCAGGGTCAGATTCGGAAGCCAGCGTGCCCTCGGCATCTTCTCGCGCTCGATCAGCTCCGGCGTGTGCTCACCGAGCGCGCGAATGCCGAAAAATCCCTCACCGGCGGCCAGAATTCTCCGGACGATGGATCGAGAATTCGTACAGCGGCGTGTGAAGCTGAATGCCAGTGTTGCCCGTACTTTCGCGCACGAAACGCATGAAGCGACTGTGATTCGCCCGTTCGATGCGTTCCGTGCCCGGCTCCCACATCGGTTTTTTCATGGACGGCCAAAGCTGCGTTGCCTTGTCGTGCTGCACGTTCGCACAGCTCATCGATCGTCGGGACGTGGCGGCTGTCGAAAGAGATTCAGGTGCGTACCCCTGCAACGAGCTGTGCGCAATCCGCTGCATGCCGGAGTCGCCAGCGAGGATGGATGCGGCTGGCCACGCGCGCAAACGAAAACGCCGACACGGGGTCGGCGTTTGCGCGATGCAGAAGCGCGGATCGATCAACCGATCAGCAGATCCTTTTCCTTTTTGCCGGCCGAGATCGCCGCGCGGAACCAGTTGGGACACTTACCGCGACCGCTCCAGGTCTGATCCGCATCGGCCGGATTGCGGTACTTCAGCTTGACCTTGCCGCGCGCCTTGCCACGCGTACCGGCGCGGCCAAGCACTTCATCGAGTCCGAATCCCTCGGCCTTGACCAGCGCGTTGATTTTTTCGCGCAACTTGGAGGCCTTTTCCTTAACCAGTTCTTCCTGGCGCGCGGCTGCGCGCGCAATCAGGTCGGAAAGCTGATTGTGGATCAAGGAATTCAGGTCGATCGCCATGCCTTGTACACCTCTTGCCTTGTCGGAACCTGATTAGCGACGACGCTCAGCCAGCGATCGCGTGATTTGAGACGTGCCCGGCGCAGCCTCGGTGTCATATTACGAGCCGGAGAGTCGTCATGGCCATGAACCAAGTACAGTTTCAGGCGGGGTTGTCGATGGCGGATTTCATCCAGCGGTACGGCACCGAAGCCAAGTGCTACCGGGCGCTGTACAAGGCGCGCTGGCCGAAGGGTTTTCGCTGCCCGACGTGCGATAGCCGGCCACGCTCGAAGTTTCGCCGCGCGGGCCGGGTGTACTACCAGTGCCGCACCTGCAGGCATCAGACAACGCTGACCAGCGGCACGGTGTTCGAGGGCAGCAAGCTTGCGCTGACAACGTGGTTCCTGGCGATGCATCTGTTGACTGGCAGCAAGACCAATATGTCTGCGCTGGAACTGAAGAGGCACCTTGGCGTGTGCTACGACACCGCCTGGAAGCTCAAGCACAAGATCATGCAGACCATGACCGAACGTGAAGAACCACGCCAACTCACGGGTTTCGTGCAGATCGATGATGCCTACCTGGGCGGCGAACGCAACGGCGGCAAGCCCGGACGCGGATCGGAAAACAAACAGCCGTTCGTGGTGGCCGTGTCCACTGACGAAACGCTGGAACACCCGACCTTCGCCGTCATCGAGCCGGTGCGCAGCTTCGACAATGTCGCACTCACCGACTGGGGCAAGCGGCGCCTTGCGCCCGATGCAGAAGTCTTCAGCGATGGCTTGGCTGCTTCCGACGCGTCGTCGAGTTGGATCATGCGCATACCGTGCTGGAAACCGAAGGCGGACGTGCGGCGACCGAGGTCAAAGGGGCGCGCTGGGTGAACGTGGTGCTCGGCAACGTCAAACGCGCCATCAGCGGCTGTTACCACGCCATGCGCCAAGCCAAGTACGCGCGGCGCTATCTGGCTGAGGCGGCCTACCGCTTCAACCGTCGGTTTCGCCTCGCCGAGTTGCTCCCGCGACTGGCGCGAGCGATGGTGCTGTGCAAGCCTTGGCCTGAGCCGAAATTGCGCGCGGTCGACAATTTTCCTGACTGAGCGTCGTCGCTAATCAGGTGTCGGAATGCCGCAACCCGGCGCTGGATATCAGCCGAATCGATGGTGTTAATGATCAAACGGCGAAATCCTAGCAGTTGCGCAATCCGCGTGCATGCGCGCGATGGGACACCTGCGGCATGCGTCACAGTCCATGAGGGAAATCTCCATTGCTGAGCGGTTTCAATTGCGGATGATCGGGTGCGGTATTCGCTGAGAATGAAAACGCCCGTCAGATGCACTACGCAAAGCGACCCATCAGCGTATTGCGATCGAGTGACTCATTTTCCGCTTCATTGCGCCGGCGATATTCAAACGTGCCAGCCGCAAGACCGCGCTCACTGATCACGATGCGATGAGGAATGCCGATCAATTCCATGTCTGCGAACATGGGGCCCGGTCGCAGGCCACGATCGTCGAGTACCACTTCGACGCCGCGTGCAGACAATTCGTCATAGAGCTTTTCCGCTTGTTCACGCACCTGCGCGTTCTGCGCCGCATTGATCGGGCAGATCGCGACGCGCCACGGAGCCATTGGCTCGGGCCAGACGATGCCTGCCGCATCGTGATTCTGTTCGATCGCGGCCGCGACGATGCGACTGACGCCAATACCGTAGCAGCCCATCTGCATCACTTGGGCCTTGCCGGTATCGTCGAGTACGGTCGCACCCATCGCCTCGGTATATTTCTGGCCGAGCTGGAATACATGACCGACCTCGATGCCGCGTGCAATTGCCAGCGTGCCGGCTCCATCCGGAGACGCATCGCCGGCTACCACCTTGCGGATATCGGCAATGCGGGTAACGCGCGCGTCGCGCTCCCAGTTTGCGCCGCGATAGTGCGTTCCATCCTGATTGCCGCCGCAAACAAAATCCGCGAGTACGGCGGCACTTCGATCGACGATGATCGGAATCGAGTCGGGCAGTCCTGCCGGACCGATGAAACCCGGTTTGGTGCCAATCGCGCGGACGATGTCGGGTTCGTCGGCGAGTGCCGATTCACTTGGCAATTCGGCCAGTTTGGCGGCCTTGACCTCGTTGACTTCGTGATCGCCACGTACACACAGGGCGACCAGGCCGTCGCGGCCGCGCACGAGAATTGTCTTGATGCAGTGTTCCGGTTTCACATTGAGGAACGCGCAAACTTCGTCGATTGTTTTCTGTGTCGGCGTAGCGACGCGTTCCAGCGCAGCCGATGCGACGGCGCGCGGGGTCGCAGGTGCCATTGCTTCGGCCATTTCGACATTCGCCGCGTAATCGGAGCCATTCGAGAAGGCAATCGCGTCCTCGCCCGAATCGGCCAATACCTGAAATTCATGGCTGGCGTTGCCCCCAATCGCGCCGGTATCGGCCTGCACGGCGCGGAAGTTCAGTCCCAGGCGCGTGAAAATTTGGCCATAGGCGTCATACATTTTCTGATATTCGCGTGCCAGGCAGTCCTGGGTCAAATGAAACGAATACGCGTCCTTCATGAGGAATTCGCGCGCGCGCATCACGCCGAAACGCGGGCGGATTTCGTCGCGAAATTTGGTCTGGATCTGATAGAAATTGACCGGGAGCTGCTTGTAGCTATTGAGCTCATTGCGCGCGAAATCGGTAATCACCTCTTCGTGCGTCGGGCCATAGCAATAGGCCGCTTCCTTGCGATCTTTGATTTTGAGCAACTGGCCACCGAATTTCTCCCAGCGACCGGTTTCATCCCACAGTTCGCGGGGCTGGATCGAGGGCATCAACATTTCGACGGCGCCAGCGCGATTCATTTCCTCGCGCACCACGTTGGCGACCTTGCTCAGGACGCGCAAACCGAGCGGCGACCACGTGTAGATGCCGGCGGCCAGCTTGCGGATCATGCCGGCGCGCAGCATCAGCCGGTGGCTTGCGATTTCCGCGTCGGCGGGAACTTCCTTGACGGTCGCGAGGTGAAAGCGGGAAAGGCGCATGGGGTTCCATCGACTTGGCACGGAACCGGCGATTCTACCAGCGGCGCGCGACGCCTTGCAGCTAGCCTGCTGGGTTGCAGCCCTTCATGGATTGCAGAGGAAGTATTGTCGGATACGCTCTAAACGCGTCTGGGTGCAGAGACCCACCGCTTGTTCAGTCGTGAAAATACTTAGTTCCCGCAGAACAGCTTGATTTGTTGCGAGGCTTTGTCGACCTGTGCTTGGTGGTTTTTCGCGGCGTCCAGATCCACTGGGTAGCCCTCCGCGTCAACCGCAGGCTTCTGCAATTCCAGCGCGATCTGATTCTTGCGCGCGACTTCGCAATTGCGCTTGATGTCATCTGGCGAATAACCAGCGGCAGCAGCCAAAGCGGGACCGGCAGCCTTTGCTGTTTGATCTTTCTGCGCTTCTTCAGCCTCATCTCCGGTCGTAACGCCACCTTTGAGCTTGAGCTTCTGCGACTTGGTCACGCTGGCCGGCGGCGGTGAATCGGAAAAGTGCTTGACGCCGTTTGCGTCGGTCCATGTATACATTTCGGCGGCAGCGGCAGCGGCTGACAGGCCGATGGCCAACAGGACGAGCAGTACCCAATTGAGTTTCATCGATAGACCTTCACTTTCCAGCAGGTGCTCAGGGGTGGCGCCTCATATGGGCGACTGGATAACACCAGTCGCGCCCGGACACAAGCAGAAAACGCCGGTAGTGTGTATCACGGTACACTCCACACCGTATTCCCAACCTCGCCACGGCTCGACTATGGACGAAACTTCGACCGGTGCGCGCAAGCCGCCGCGCGGGATTTATCTGCTGCCGAACCTGCTCACGACCGGTGCGATGTTTGCCGGCTATTTCGCGATCGTGTCGGCAATAGGCGGCCATTATACCGATGCGGCGATTGCGGTATTCGTGGCGGCGATCCTGGATGGCCTCGACGGGCGGGTTGCGCGTCTGACCGGCACCCAGAGCGATTTCGGCGTGCAATACGACTCGCTGTCTGATTTGGTGAGCTTCGGACTGGCTCCTTCGCTGGTCTTGTACACCTGGTCGCTGTCTGCATTGAAAACCTATGGTTCGGGCTGGGGCAAGCTCGGCTGGGCAGCGGCGTTCATCTACGCAGCCTGCGCTGCCTTGCGTTTGGCGCGATTCAACACTCAGGTCGGAGTCGCGGACAAGCGATATTTCCAAGGCCTCGCGAGCCCTGCCGCGGCGGCCTTGTGCATGTCCTTTGTTTGGGCGATCGAAGACAAGGGCCTGTTCGGCTTCAACGCCAGCAACATGGATTTCGTGACCCCGGTGGTTGCGATCGTCGCCGGCCTCCTGATGGTCAGCCGCGTTCGCTATTTCAGCTTCAAGGCGTGGCCGAAATCCGATCGTGTGCCGTTCATCTGGATTCCAGCCGCGATGCTGATCCTGGTCGCGCTGGCCGTCGATCCGCCCCGCGTGGTGCTCCTGATTACGACGTTGTATGTGCTGTCCGGGCCAATCATGACCCTGTGGGGACTGCGCGTGAAACGCAGTGCGCGAGCCTTGCGCGGCTCGGGGCGCGAACCGGAATGAAGGCCGCGCGCTCCGTGCCGTCCAGACCGCACCCCGCGGGCGCGACGCACGGTGCGCTCCGGCGCGAAGGCGATACGCTCGCCTTCCTGGCGGATCTGTCGCGCGCACTTGCGGTATCGCTCGATCTGCGTTTGACCTTGTCCGAAGCGGTCAACCGCGTCGCCGATTTCATGCAGGCCGAGGCGGCTTCGCTGTTCCTGCTGGACCCCGAAACCGGAGTGCTCGAGTGCCGTATTTGCGTCGGGCCGGTCGACATCACCGGCTCCCGCCTCGCCGTGGGGCAGGGAGTTGTCGGCAGCGCCGTCGCTGAAAACACCACCCAGATCGTTGTCGATGCCGCGACCGACCCCCGCGTCTGGCGTGCTGCCGACGACGACAGCGGCTTCGTTACCCGCAGCCTTGTCTGCACGCCGCTGGCGACCGCCGAAGGACCGATTGGCGCGCTCGAAATCGTCAATCGCCGCGATGGCCTGCCATTCAGCGCCGCCGACGCGGAGCTGCTTGGCATCATCGCTGCACCCGCCGCGCTCGCGATCAACAACGCGCATATGGCCGGCAATCTGCTCGAACAGCAACGCCTCAAGCGCGAGTTCGATCTCGCCCGTCGCTTGCAGAAGTCGCTGCTGCCCAAGCGTCGCCGCGACAATTTTCCTGTGATTGGCGTCAATCGCCCCGCGAACGAAATCTCGGGCGACTTCTACGACTATTTCGAGCTCGCCGATGGCCGTGTCGGTTTCCTCGTCGGTGACATTTCGGGCAAAGGCCTCGATGCATCCCTGCTGATGGTGCGCACCGCGAGTCTGTTGCGCTGGGCTGGCAAGGACGGGCTCGAGCCCTCCGCCTGGCTCGCACGCGCGAATGACGAGCTGTGCGAAACGAGCCAGCAAGGTCGCTTCGTCTGCGCCCTGGTCGGTTACTGCGATCGCACGGCGACGAAGGTGCAATTCGCCGGCGCCGGATTTCCGCCGGTCATCGTGCATCGGGCTGGCGAATACACCGACTACGCCTCCGGCGGTCCGCCGCTCGGGATCATTGCCGGTCTCGTGTTCGAGCAGCATGAGGTCGCACTCGACGGCGGCACCTTGTATGCATTCTCCGACGGCGCGACCGATGTGCGCGACGATGCCGGCCAGCCGATCGGCAATGCCGGCGTGCGCGATCTGATCAAACGCCACGCGCAGTCGTCGCCGCACGCACGTCTGCGCGGCCTGCTCGCTGACCTGAAGAAACTGAGACTGGTCGACGATACGACCCTGCTGTTGGTCGAGGCCGCGCGCGCTGACACGCCCGATGTCGTGCTCGATATGCGAATTCCTGCGCAAGCCGATGCGCTGCGTGGCTTGCGCAGCGCGATGCGCCAGGCGCTCGATGCGCTGCATGTCGAACCGCAGCTGCGTGATCGCCTGGTGCTGGCCGTCGACGAAGCCTCGGCCAATATCATTCGCCACGCATACGGCCCGGATCGCACGGGCGATATCGGCTTGCGTATCCTGCATGCGAGTTCGATGCTGACGTTCGAGCTCACCGATACGGCGCCCCGCGTTGATCCCGCGGTATTGAAGCCAAAGCCGCTCGGCGAATGCCGCTGCGGCGGTTTTGGCATCGCATTGATCGACGAAGTCATGGATGACTGGCGTATCGAACCGCTCACAAGCGAACATGGCAATCGCCTGCTCCTGCGCAAGCGCATGAGCGTTCCGGGAACCGAAGAGGCCAACGAAGCATGAGTAACGTAAATGGCGTCGCCAGCGAAGCCCGCGAGGGCTATGTGCTGATTCGGCTCACCGGCGAAGTCGACCTGTCCTGGTCGCAACAAGTGCGGCGTGCGGTGCTCGATGCGATCAGCCGCGACGAGCCGGTCGGCGTCGATCTGTCCGAAGTCAGCTACATCGATTCTTCCGGCATCGCGGCCCTGGTCGAGGGTTTCCAGAATTCGCGCACGCGCGGCGGCCGCTTTGCGCTGGTTGCCGTCAGCGACGCAGTACGTGCGGTGCTTGAACTGGCGCGACTCGATCGCGTGTTCCTGATCGTGGCGACACCCGACGCGGTGATTGCGCTCGCGTGAACGCACTCGCGCGCCCGCTCGCAGGCATCGGCCGCGCGACGATCGACGCGCTGTCCGGCGTCGGTTACGCGGCCATGTTGCTGTTCGACGCGCTGTATTTTGCACTGGTCGGCTGGCGTATCGGCCAGCCTTTGCGGCTCGCACCCGTCGTGCGCCAGATGCGCGAGATCGGTGTTGATGCGCTGCCCATCGTCGCCCTGCTCGGGTTCACCATCGGCTTGATGCTCGGCATCCAGTTCATCGCGTCGTTGAGCGAATTCGGCGCGCAATCGCAGGTGGTGATTGCGGTCGCAAAATCCGTGACGCGCGAATTCGGCGCTTTGATCACCGCGATCCTCGTCGCCGGTCGCTCAGGCTCCGCGCTCGCCGCGCGCATCGGTTCCATGTCCGTTTCGCAGGAAGTCGATGCGCTCGCGGTAATCGGGATCGAACCGGTGCGCTACCTCGTTGCACCCGCGTTGATTGCAATGCTGGTCATGATGCCGGTACTGACGATCTTCGCGAATGCCGTCGCGATCTTCGGCGCGGCCTTGTACAGCGCGTCAGCATTGAATGTGACGCCGACAGCCTATCTGCTGCAGACCATGTCGCTGCTGTCGCCTGGCGATGTCTGGCAAGGCTTGGCGAAGAGCGTGGTGTTTGCGCTACTGATCACTTTGATCGGCGTCAGCACTGGGTTTTCGGTGACTGGCGGTGCGGAAGGTGTCGGTCGCGCGACCACGCGCGCGGTGGTGCTATCGATCTGCTGGATCATCGTGGTCGATATGGTTTTTTCGTTCTTTCTCAATCGATGACATGAGCGAATCCGTCCCGCCACTGATCTCCTGCGCACGTGTCCTGCACTACGCGATTGTCGATGAAGCCGTTCGCTTTACGCCGCGCGGCAAGATTTACGTTGGGGATGCCCAGCTCGGCGCGGTTCCCCGGCTCGCGATCGTTCGCAACCTGGTCGACGACGAAATCATGTTGTTTCATTGCGACGGTGAATGGAGGTGCCTCGGTTCATCTGGTAGTGGCGATATCGATGAGGTGATGGCGCATGCCAATCGCCGCTACGAGGGCCTTGAGACAAAATGGCAGAAAGCTCCTTATGCGGACGCGGAATTCGCGAAAGCCGTGGCGGACGAGTACCGCGACGAGCGCTGCTCATTCTGTGGACGCTACCATTTTCAAATCGATACACAGATGGTCGAAGGCGATCGCGCAATGATTTGCGGAGAATGCGTTCAGCGTTTTCATGCCCTGCTGACAGGGCAACCCGGGAAAGGCGGGTCGGGCGAATGAACGGCGCACAGCCCCTCATTGAAGTCGAAAAACTCGAAGCCTGGTACGGCCGCCGGCGCGTGCTGCAAGGCATCGATTTTTCGGTAAAGCCGGGCGAGATCCGCGTGATCATGGGCGGCTCGGGTTCGGGCAAGAGCACCTTGTTCCGTCATCTGCTCGGGCTGCAGCGGCCGGTCAGCGGCAGCGTGAAGCTGTTCGGGGTGGACCTTCGCAGTGCGAGCGATCGCGAGTTGCTCGATGTGCGGCGCAAGATCGGCGTGTCGTTCCAGGGCGGTGCGCTGCTCACCTCCTTAAGCGTCGGCGAAAACGTCGCGCTGCCATTGCGCGAACATACGACGCTCGACGAATCGACGATCCGCATCATGAGCCGGATCAAACTCGAAGTCGTCAATCTTGGCGGTTTCCAGGACCTGATGCCGAGCCAGCTTTCCGGCGGAATGGTCAAGCGCGCGGCGTTGGCCCGGGCCATCGTGATGGACCCGCGCCTGCTGTTCTTCGATGAACCCTCGGCGGGTCTTGATCCGGTCGTTTCGGCAGAATTGGACGAGCTGATCCTGCGCCTGCGCGATGCGCTGCGCATGACCATCGTGGTGGTCACGCACGAACTCGAAAGCGCGTTCAAGATCGCCGATACGATCACGGTGCTCGATG
Organism: Lysobacterales bacterium; assembly: GCA_038237055.1. GTDB lineage: Bacteria > Pseudomonadota > Gammaproteobacteria > Xanthomonadales > Rhodanobacteraceae > Dokdonella_A. Next base: position 22,908 of record JBBRZD010000006.1, read on the forward strand.
CGGGCGAGATCCTGATGACCGGCACCGTTGCGCAGGTGCGCGCGGCCGACAACGAGCGTATCCAGAATCTTCTCAATCGCCGGCCGCGAGAGGTGCAAGTCGATGCGGATGCTTATCTCAAACGCCTCACCGAAGAAGAAGCCTGATAGAGTTTCGGCGAGAGGGGAATGACTTGAAACGCGACACCACCAACTACGTACTTGTCGGCGCCGTCGTGGTCGGTGCGATCGTGCTGTTGCTGGTCGGCCTTGTGCTGATCACCGGACGCACGGTTGCGAGCGACGACTATGTCGTGCGCTATCGCAACGTGACCGGCCTGCGCTACGGCGCGCCGGTTTTCTATCAGGGCTACCGCATTGGCGCGGTTGGCGCGATAACGCCGGAACGCGATGCCGCGGGTACGCGTTACAAGGTCACGCTCGCAATTCGCCACGACTGGCCGATCCCGAGCGACAGCCCCGCACGGCTGCAATCGAGCGGTCTGCTCGCCGATGTCTCGATCGGCATCCGCGAAGGCGCGAGCCACGACACGCTCAAGCCCGGTGGCGAGCTACCGGGAGTGGAAGGTGCCGACCTCTTCGCCGCAATGAATGAACTGGCTGGCCAAGTCAGCGAACTTACGCGCACGCAGATTTCGCCGCTGATCCGGAACTTGTCGCAGCGCGTCGATTCGATCACCGGCACGATCGATAAATCCGCGCCGATTGTGATGGAACAGACGCGCGCGCTGCTTGATCGCATGAACCACGCGTCCGATGCACTCAACGACGTACTGAAGCCTGAGAACCGCGCCGCGGTCGGCGCGATCCTTGGCGAAGTGAAAGGCCTCACGGCCGAATTGCGCAGGACGCGCGGAACGCTGGATCAGGCGCTCGGCGATCTTGCAGGTATCGCGAAGGAGAACCGGCCCGACGTGCGTCGCTCGATGCAGGACCTAAGCAGTGTCATGGAAGCATTGTCGAGCCGCATGGACGTGATCACGCATCACTTGGAATCGTCGAGCCGCAATCTCGACGAATTCAGTCGCGAAATCCGCAAGGCGCCCAATCGCCTGATCATCGCGCCGAAAGCCGATCAGCTGCAGGACGAACCGCAATGAACATGCGTGTGCCGATTTTGCTTGTCATGCTCATGCTCGCCGGGTGCGGCGCAGCGACGGTGCCGGATTTCACGTATTTCCGGCTGCCGCGATCCGAACCGTTTCAGGCGCTGGCGTCGCCACTGTTTCGCGATCCCGTCGTCGTCGACGTGTTCGGCGCGGACGGGCTGTACGCGGATCAAGCGTTGATCTACGCGCTCGATTCCGGCGCGCAACAACTGCGCCAGTACCACTATCAATTGTGGACCGATCCGCCGACGCGCATCCTGCAGCGACGCCTGATTGCGCAACTGCGTGAAGCCGGCGTGGCCAAACAAGTCACCGATGAATTGCCAGCCAGCAAGATGGCGATACGCATCAGCGGGATCATCCTGCGCTTCGATCGCGTGCCCACCACGGGGGGAGGGTTCAACGTCGCCGTCGCAATGAAACTGCGCGCCAACGGGCCCGATGGCATGCCTCTGATTGACGACTACTACACTGCCGAAGTTCCGACCGCGAGCGCGGACATGAAGGCCACGGTCGACGCCTATGGCGCTGCGGTCGATACGATCTACGTGAAGTTCCGCGATGACCTCATCAAACGGAGGGTCATCGAAAATGCGCAATGAGGCGAGCCTGCGCCGACTCGCCGAGATGGGCGTGGACGTGTATCGACTGCGTACGATGACTGGCGGCGAGCCCGTCGTCGACGCACATGGCGTGACGCCCATCTCCGCTTCGGCTCGATCCCACGCGGCATCGATGGCTGTCGAAGAGGCGTCCAACAACACCGCCAACGTACTTCTGCTGGTCGAAATCGAATCGCCGTTTGCGAAGACGCTATTGGCGGACGTCATGCTCACGTTCAAGTTCGCGCGCATCACCTGTGCTTATGCCGGCGCGCGTGACGAAACCGAGCTGTCGGCAGCCGCTGGTCTGGTCATGTTCGGCGAAGCACAGGCGCGTGAGGTCGGTGCGCTGATACCGGCGCAACGTCAGCGCGAGATCGGCTGGATCGTCAGCGCCGAACCAAAAACGCTTGCGAAGAATGCGCAAGCCAAACGCGCGCTATGGAGCGAACTGCGACGGATGACGCGCGGACTTGCGGGCGCGCAAAAGCGAGGACTTGCGCAGACCGCTGCCGATCCTGATCATCGGAAGCATTAATCGACGCTGGCACAGGCTGAACCGAACTTGGTTGCGATCCTCAAACCGAAATCCCCGGAATTTCGCCGCATGCAACCGGAAGATCTCGATCGTGTCGCTGCGATCGAAGCGGTGGCGTATCCGTTTCCGTGGAGTCGCGGGATCTTTCTGGATTGTCTGCGTGCGGACTACGAATGCCATGTGCTCATGGGAGCGGACGATGTCGTCGGCTATGGCGTGCTTTCGAGCGGCGCGAACGAAGCGCATATCCTGAATGTGTGCGTCGTGCCGGACGAGCAGGGCAAAGGCTATGGCCGTCGTATCGTCAAGCGCCTGCTCGACCTCGCGCGCTGGCATCACAGCGAACGCGTCTACCTGGAAGTGCGGCCGTCCAATCCAAACGCCATCGCGCTGTACGAGTCGATCGGTTTCAACGAATTCGGTCGCCGCCCTAACTACTATCCGGCGAAGAAGGGACGCGAGGATGCGCTGGTGATGGCGATGGAACTTTTGCCCCACGAATAAATTTGCCGGTTGGCGATCCGGCGTCGGCTTCATCAGACGTTGTATCTCTAGACCTTCGAGAGTCCGTCGAGCTGGTCGCGCAGAGTGGCGAGCGTTGTCGTGAAATCCGCGAGGCGCTGCTTCTCCTGCTCAACCACGGCCGCTGGAGCGTTCGCGACGAAGGTCGCGGTGCCGAGCTTGCCATTGCATTTGACGACTTCGCCTTCGATGCGCTTGATCTCTTTTTCGAGGCGCAGCTTTTCGGCCCCGAGGTCGATCAAGCCGGCGAGCGGAATCAGCAATTTCAATTCGCCTACGATGGCCGCAGCTGCGGGAGGCTCGGCTTCACCGACGTCAAGCCAGCGCGGGGATTCGGTGCGCGCGAGGAACCCGATCTGCGCTGCGAACTTCGCGGTGCGCGCGCGATCACTGTCGCTGCCGTTCGCGAACAGCAACGGGATCACCTTGCCAGGCGGAATGTTCATCTCGCTGCGGATGCGCCGAAGCTGGCTCAGCACAGACTTCAGCCACTCGATCTCCGTTTCGGCCGCCTTGTCCATAGCGAAATCATTCGCGCATGGGAACATGCGCGTGGAGACGCTGTCTTCGACGATGCCAAGTTTCGGCGCGACCTCGTGCCAGATCTCCTCGGTCACAAAAGGCGTGATCGGGTGCAGGGCGCGCAGGACTGCCTCCAGCACGACGACCAAGGTGTGACGCGTTGAATCCGCAGCGGCCTTGTCGTCGCCATTCAATGCAGGCTTAGCGAGTTCTAGGAACCAGTCGCAGTATTCGTTCCACACGAATTCGTACAGCGCCTGTGCGAGCAGATCAAAGCGATACGTCGTGTAGTGCGCTTCGACTTCGGCCAGCGTGTGGTGCAAGCGAGTCAGGATCCAGCGCTCGGCCTCGGTCGCAGGTGTCGCACCCGAAGTGGGCGCGAGCGGCGCCTCGACGTTCATCAACACAAAGCGCGCCGCATTCCACAGCTTGTTGCAAAAATTCTTGTAACCCTCGGCACGCTTGAGATCGAAATTGATCGTGCGCCCGTACGTTGCGAGCGCCGCAAACGTGAAGCGCATCGCGTCGGCACCGACGGCGGTAATGCCGTCCGGGTAGTCCTTGCGGATGCGCTTCTCGACCTTCTCGCGCACCTGCGGAATCAACAGCGACCCGGTGGATTTCTTGACCAGTGATTCAAGATCGATGCCGTCGATAAGGTCGAGCGGATCGATCGTGTTGCCCTTGGATTTGGACATCTTCTGGCCTTCCGCATCACGCACGATCGCGTTGATGTAGACCTCGCGGAACGGCACCTTGCCGGTGAAGTACTGCGTCGCCATCACCATGCGCGCGACCCAGAAGAAGATGATGTCGAAGCCGGTGACCAGCACATCGCTCGGCACGAATGCCTTGAACTGCTCCCATTCGTTCGCGCGCTCCGGCGTTTCGCCGGGCCAGCCCATGGTCGAGAACGGCCACAATGCGGACGAGAACCACGTATCGAGCACATCCTCATCCTGGCGCAGCGCGCCAACGGGCGCGACGCTCGCATGCGCGCGCGCATCGGCCTCGTCCTCGCCGACGAAGATATTGCCCGCTTCGTCGTACCACGCCGGGATCTGATGGCCCCACCAGAGTTGGCGACTGACGCACCAGTCCTGGATGTTCTCCAGCCACTGGTTGTAGGTCGTCGCCCAGTTCTCCGGCACGAACTTGATGTCGCCATCGCGCACGGCAGCAAGCGCGGGCTCGGTGATCGCCTTGCGACCGCCCGGCCCGGGTTTACCGTCGACGCGCGTTTCGCTGGTC
>JBBRZD010000007.1:0-25481 GCA_038237055.1 Lysobacterales bacterium
AGGCGCCGCCGTTGGCGACCGACCCGAGCATGATCATGCCATTGCCGAAAACCAGCTGCGCGTGCAGCACGATGCCGTTTTCGTCGGTATGGACAGCGTTTTTCTCGAAGCCGAAAGCGCGGCATAGCCATTCGATAGCGGCGAGTGCATCGCGATAGCGCAGGGAAGGAATGATCGTTGCCTTGGTATCGGCGGCGTAGGTCGGCATCACGAGGTCTCCGGCGGAATAGTGGGTGCGCCATAGCAGACTAGCGATGTCCGGGCGCCGGGTCATGCGGTTTTCAGAGCTGCTCAAGCAATTGCGGCGAGATTGACGAATTCGTCACGTTGCCGGACTTACTTACTAGCCGAGGTTTCGCGACGCGAGCGGGATCAAGCGGGAGACTGCAGCCACGCGCGAGGGCGTGAAAGCGCGTATCTTTGTGCTTCAAACCAGCGTTGACGGGAGTGGTTGTATGGATGTGAACGTGGAGCGCAACGACGCGGCGAGTCGCTTCGAGGCAAACGTCGATGGTGTCCTGTGCGTGCTTGAGTATCGTCTTGAAGGCAGGGTGTTGACGCTCGTTCATACCGGTGTGCCGGATGCGGTCGGTGGGCGCGGAATCGCCGGGGTACTGACCAAAGCCGCACTCGACGCCGCACGCAAGGAGGGCTGGCGTGTGGTGCCCGCGTGCGCGTATTCGGAGACGTACATCGCGCGCCATCCGCAATATCAGGATCTGGTCAACCGGGCGTAGCGATCTTCGCCGGTGCCCGATTTCCGGTAACGCTGCGCCGGTGTACCCAACCATCCCGGTCCCTTGGAGTTCGGGAGTAGTCTTCTCTCTTCCGTTTGGAGTGTTGCAGTTGGCGCCGCGAGTGTGATCCAGGTCCGCATCGGCCCGCCAAGTGAGGCACTCTCGCTTGTATTTGAGACTGCTAGACTGTGTCGAATCGTTACGATAACCGGCATGTCTGAAGCTTGGCGAGCCTCTCACGGGAGTTGTTCCGCCGGATTCTCTACGGGGCGTGGTAGTCGATCAATTTGAATCCACTGGGAGAGGTTGAAATGATGAAGAAATCAGTTTTGGCGGTTTTGTTGCTGACGGGTCTAGCCGGCGCGGGCAGTGCGTTCGCTAACGGCAAGCCGGCCATCGGCGTCGCGGAATTCAAGAACGAGTCGGGTGCCGGCTGGTGGCGCGGCGGAGTGGGCTGGGAGTTGTCCGGCATGCTGTCGAACGAGCTGTCGAGCAGTGGCGACTTCCGCGTTGTCGAGCGGACAAAGCTCGAGAAAGTGCTTGAAGAGCAGAACCTCGCGGCTTCCGGTCGCGTGCGTTCCGGTACCGGCGGCAAAATGGGTCAGGTAACCGGCGCCGACTATCTCGTGTTCGGTACGGTCACTGCTTACGAAGAAAACACGGCTAGCACCGGCGGCGGCCTCAGCTTCCGTGGCATTTCGCTTGGGGGCAAGAAGTCGGATGCGTATATCCGCATCGATGTCCGCGTGGTGAATTCGTCCACGGGCGAAGTCGACTTTTCACGTGCGATCGAAGGCCGCAGCTCTGGCGGCGGCATGTCGGTCGGTCTGTTTCGCGGCGGTTTCGGCGGCAGTCTAGCGCACGAAGAAAACACTCCGGCCGGCAAGGCGATCGGCGCGGCTCTGGTCGAAGTCAGCGAGTATCTCGACTGCGTGATGGTCAAGCGCGGCAGCTGCGAGTCGGAGTTCAACGCGAAGGAACAGAAGCGTCGTGCTGGCGACAAGAAGGCGCTCAAGCTCGATTGAGCCAATTTTCCAGGTTGGTCTGAAAAAGAAAAAACGGCGGGTTTCCCCGCCGTTTTTTTTGATCTGACTCGAATCTCAGCGCGGACCGCGCGGACCGCGACGCTGATTGCCGCCAGGTCCGCGCGGCCCCGACGTATTGCCATCGTGCACTGAATTGCCGGGCGATCCGCCCTGATTCGGTTTGCGCGGGCCGTTCGGTCGTGGGCCGCGCGCATTCTGCGGACGCGGCTGATACGGGCCGCTTGGCGCTGGATTGCCCTCATTGACGGAATTGCCGGGCGAACCGCCACCACGATAGGGCGGACGCGGTCCATTGCCGTGCGGTGCATTCGGATTTTGCGGGCGCGCATTATTGCCGCGTGGTCCGTTTGGATTCTGTGGGCGTGCGCTATTGCCGCGTGGTGCATTCGGATCCTGCGGACGTGCGCTGTTGCCGCGTGGTCCATTTGGATTCTGTGGAGCTGCGCGATTGCCGCGTTCAACGTTCCCATCTGCACGCGGACCATTCGAATTCGGTCCACGCGGATGGAATTGGCCCGGCTGGGATGAGTTGGGCGAATAGCCTTGCGCTTCACCCGGTCGAGCGCCGCGACGCGGACGACCCGGCTGACCGTTGCTGTCAGGGAACCAGCTGCGCAAGACGGCGGGACTCAGGCCCGGCTCGGCGTACGCCGAATTGCCACGTGGTTGTCCTTGGCCCTGACCTTGGGCTTGGCCTTGGCCTTGTGCCCGACCTGGGCCGCGGTTCGGACGCGGTCCCTGCGAGGGTCCACCCGGCCCACGTCGACCCTGGCCTTGCGCAGGGCGCGGACCACCGCGTCCTGGTGCGCCGGCGCCCGGTGCGCCGCGCGGCTTGCGCGAGGGCTTGCCCGCGCCTGCGCGCCAACCATCGTCGCGAATGCGGTCGAATGTGGCGAACTCGCGTGCCTCATCGTTGCGCGCGCTGGTCCAGGCCTGCTGCGATTTCGGATTCGGTCGAAATTCCGTTGGCGTCGCGCGACGTTGGCCGATTACCGGCGCCAAGGTCAGGCGCGGTGCGCGCTCGTGAATCCCGCTGCGTTGGCGCAACTGGTGGATTTGTCCGATGTCCAGATCGGAATGACGACCGCGCAGAAGTCCGCGCGGCAGTTCGATGCTGCCGTAACGGATGCGCTTCAGGCGACTGACCATGAGGCCTTGCGATTCCCACATGCGGCGCACTTCGCGGTTGCGCCCTTCGCGCAGCACGACGCGGAACCAGGAATGGCTGTTGCCGCGGCTGACGACCGCGATCTCCTCGAAATGTGCGGGGCCATCCTCAAGATCGATTCCGGTGCGCAGTTTCTCGATCGTTTCATCCGGCACTTCACCGTGCACGCGACAGATGTATTCGCGTTCGATTTCCGAACTCGGATGCATCAGTGTGTTGGCCAGTTCACCGTCGGTGGTGAGCAGAAGCAGGCCGGTGGTGTTGATGTCGAGGCGACCAACGGCGATCCAGCGCGCGCCCTTGAGCTGCGGCAGCTGTTCGAACACGGTCGGCCGGCCTTCGGGATCTTCGCGCGTGGTGACCACGCCGTCGGGCTTGTTGTAGACGATGACCTGCGCATGTTCGGCGGCATCTGCGACGACGACAAAACGCTTGGCGTCCAGTTCGACGCGATCGCCGGTGTGCACGCTCTGTCCGAGCGTCGCAACGGCGCCGTTGATCTGCACCTCGCCCGCTTCGATGCGTTGTTCGAGCATGCGACGCGAACCGAGGCCGGCATTCGCGAGCACCTTGTGCAGGCGCTCTTCGATGACGGGCGTATCGTCGATCTCGGAGCCGCGTTTGAGTTTGAGGATGGAGCGGGATGGTGTGGTCATGTTACGGATTCCGGGGCGTCGTTTTCTGCGGCGCCAGTGGACTGCTCGGCGTCGGTGGATGAGGAGGAGGGCACTTCGGCGTCATTGACCGCGGCGCCTGACATTTCTGGATTGCCTTCGGCATGCGCGGCGGCCGCAGGAATGGATTCGATGTCGGCGACCGTTGCATCGTCGCGGTCATCGTTTTCGCGTTCTTCTGCTGCTTCATCTTCAGGCAGACCGGCGATAGCCGCTATCACGCGACGATCGGCGTCGAACTCGAGTTGCGGATCCATTTCCTCGATGTCGCGCAGTTCGCTGAGCGCCGGCAGTTCGTCCAGCGATTTGAGGTTGAAATAGTCGAGGAACTGCTTGGTCGTGCCGAACAACGCCGGCTTGCCGGGCAGATCGCGATAACCGACGACGCGGACCCACTCGCGTTCTTCCAGCGTTCGCACAATGTTTGTCGATACCGCAACACCGCGAATCTGCTCGATCTCCGCGCGCGTAATCGGTTGGCGATAAGCGATCAACGAAAGCGTCTCCAGCAGGGCGCGTGAGTAACGCGATGCACGTTCGCTCCACAGCCGCGACACAAACGCGTGCACGTCCTGGCGCACCTGATAGCGGAAGCCGGAGGCGACTTCGACCAGCTCTACGCCGCGCTCGGCGCAGTCGTCCTGCAATTGGCCGATAGCGCGCGCGAGGTCGTCGTGCGACGGCATCTCCAGCTCGTCGAACAGGCCTGAGATCTGCGGCAGCGTCAGCGGTTGCGCCGACGCGAGCAGGGCCGCTTCGATGATGCGTTTGAGTTCGGGTATTTCTCTCACGAAACCATTCTCATATGAAAAGTGTAGTCGGGATGTCCGCTTCCCGGTGCGTCTGATCGATGATCAATCGCAAACGCATCAGGCCATCGCCAGCGACTTCAGATAAATCGGCGCGAGCGCCTCTTCCTGCATGATCTCGACGAGATGTTCCTTGGCCAGTTCTAGCAGGGCGAGGAAGGTCACGACGACGCCGCGACGACCTTCGCTCGCGTCGAAAAGATTCTCGAAACGATGGAACTCGCCGTCGCCGAGTGCGCGCAGCACGTCGCTCATGCGGCTGCGTACGTTCAAGGCATCGCGCTTGATCGCGTGGTGACCGTAGAGTTCGGCACGCTTCATCACGTCTTTCAGCGCCAGCAGCAGCTCGCGCAATTCCACCGGCGGCGGCAGACGAACAACATTGCGGTCTTCCACCACGATGTGGGCCGGCGCGAAATCGCGCTCCTGCCGCGGCATTGCATCGATGTCTTCGGCCGCCTTTTTGAAACGTTCGTATTCCTGCAGCCGACGCACCAGCTCGGCGCGCGGGTCGGCCTCGATGCTTTCCTCGGTCGGCGGGCGCGGCAGCAGCAGGCGCGACTTGATCTCGGCCAGGATCGCGGCCATGACCAGATACTCGGCCGCCAGCTCCAGTTTCATCTCGTGCATCAGTTCGATGTAGTCGACGTACTGGCGCGTGATCTCGGCCACCGGAATATCGAGGATGTCGAGGTTCTGCCGTCGGATGAGGTACAGCAACAGGTCGAGCGGGCCCTCGAACGCGTCAAGGATGACCTCGAGCGCATCCGGCGGGATGTACAGGTCCTGTGGCATTTCGAGCACGGGCTGCCCGCGCACCACCGCAAGCGCAATTTCCTGCTGCTGCGGTACCTGCGCGAAGGTGCTGGCCGGCGTTTCTGGAGTGGGCTGTTCGGCGGTCTGGTTCATGCTCGATCCCATGTCCTACAACCCACGTCAGTGGGCGCCTCACGGCGAAGGTCATGCTTAGATCATGGCGAGTTGCGGCGTGGCGTGCGGGTTCGACTATCCGGCACGGCGCCTGCAACGGAGGACACCCGGATCCCTGATCCGGAGGTCGGCAAAATCCACACAAGGTTCAAATGCGCCGGTGGGCATATGGTTCGCCGCGTCTCGCGCGGGGACTACCGGGACAGTCGATTGACGCTAAGGGTACGGGCAATTTGGGAAATGCGCAAATCTGCAACGTATCGGTGCGATGCGGAAGTCCGATCCTGCCGCTTGGGCTAACATACGCACCCTTCAAAGGATGGCCCATTCATGTGGTATGCGATCGTCGGCAATGACATTCCCGACTCACTGGCGCGCCGCCAAGCTGCGCGACCGGCGCATCTTGAGCGCCTGAAACGCCTGCAAGAGGATGGTCGCTTGCTGCTAGCTGGTCCGTTTCCCGCCATCGACGCGGAGGATCCGGGTCCGGCGGGTTTCAGCGGCAGCTTGATCGTGGCGGAGTTCGCCGATCTTGCCGCCGCGCAGGCCTGGGCCGATGCCGATCCCTATGTCGCTGCCGGTGTATACCGCGATGTCAGCGTGCGGCCGTTTCGCAAGGTGCTGCCGTGAGCGATCGGATGGAGCAAATCCGGGCATGCCTCAACGGCGCGCTCGCCCCGCTCGAACTCGTGGTCGAGGACGAGAGTCATCGCCATGCTGGGCATGCGGGTGCGCGCGACGGACGCGGCCACTTCCGCGTGCGCATCGTCAGCGCGGCGTTTCGTGGCCAGGCAGCGCTGGCGCGCCATCGCGCCGTGTATGCCGCGCTGGGTGATTTGATGCAGACCGATATCCATGCGCTCGCGATCGACGCGCGCGCTCCCGAAGAAGATCGAGCGGTTTGAACCACCACTCCAGTACATAGGCTTTCGTTGCATGCGTCTGACCACGATCAAACTCGCCGGATTCAAGTCCTTCGTCGATCCGACGACCTTGCACCTGCCCACCAACATGACTGGTGTGGTCGGGCCGAACGGCTGCGGCAAGTCGAACATCATCGACGCGATTCGCTGGGTCATGGGCGAGAGTGCGGCCAGCCGCCTGCGTGGCGATGCCCTGACCGACGTGATCTTCTCCGGTTCGAGCAGTCGCAAGCCGGTCGGCAGCGCGATGGTGGAACTGTTGTTCGACAACTCCGACGGCCTGATCGTCGGCGAATACGCGAGCTACAACGAGATTTCGGTCAAGCGCATCGTCAGCCGCGACGGCCAGTCGCAGTATTTCCTCAATGGCGTGCGTTGCCGTCGTCGCGACATCACCGACCTGTTCCTCGGCACCGGCCTTGGACCGCGCAGTTACTCGATTATCGAGCAGGGCATGATCTCGCAGATCGTCGAGGCCGATCCCGAGCAGTTGCGCAATCATCTGGAAGAAGCGGCCGGTATTTCCAAGTACAAGGAGCGCCGCAAGGAGACCGAGAGCCGCATCAAGGCGACGCGCGAGAATCTCGATCGCGTGCGTGACGTGCGCGACGAGGTCGACAAACAGCTTGAGCATCTGAAGCGCCAGGCGCGCACCGCCGAACGTTGGCAGGCATTCAAGGACGAACAGAAAAAAAAGGAAGCCGAGGTCAAAGCGCTCAACCTGCGCGCGGCGCAGACCGAACTTGACGGGCATTCCGGCGCACGAAGCAAGGCCGAACTTGCTATCGAACAGCAGCTCGCCGAGCAGCGCCACACCGAAGCGGGTCTGGAAACCGGCCGCGAAAAACACGCAGCGGCAAGCGAACACATGAATGCGGTGCAGGGCGAGGTCTATCGCGTCGGCGCCGAGATTGCGCGGGTCGAGCAGCAAATCCAGCACAGCAAGGAACTGGCCGAACAGCTCGAGCGGGCGCGCCAGGAAACCGAACGCTCGCACGCAGAGCTCGCCGAACACATCGATACAGATCGTCAGCGTTTCGAAGAACTCGGCGCTCTGCTTGCGGACGCAGAGCCGCAACTGGCGACGTTGCGCGAAGCGGATGAAGACGCGGGCGAAAGTCTGCGTGTCGCGGAAATGAAACTGGCCGAATGGCAGATCGCGTGGGACCAGCATGCGCAGGCAACTTCGCAGGCAGGCCAGTCAGCTGAAGTCGAGCGCACGCGCCTCGATTATCTCGACAAGCAATGCCTCGCCGCGGATCAGCGACGTGCTGCGCTCGAGGCCGAGCGCAACGCAGCGAACCTGGACGAACTCGGTTCTGCGCTGAGCGCGCTCGATACAGAGCACGGCAGCTTGCGCGAGCAGGTCGAGACCCACACCGCGTCGCTCGACGAGCGTCGCGGCGCCGCTGAATTGGCGCTGGAACATGAGCGCGCGACGCATACCGCACTCAGCAGTGCGCGTGGAAGTCTTGAGAATCTGCGCGGTCGACTGGGTTCGCTGGAAACGCTGCAGCACGCTGCGCTCGGCGACACCGGCGGGGCTGTGCAGGAGTGGTTGCAAAACCTGGGACTCGGCGACAGCAAGCGCCTCGGCGAGACGCTGCAAGTGGATGCCGGTTGGGAGCGCGCGGTTGAGGTGGTGCTCGATGGCTGGCTGGAATCCGTGCTGGTCGATGACGCGCAGGCACTTGCCGGTGATCTGGGCGCGTTGGGTGCTGCTGATCTCGTTCTAATGAGTTCGGATGCGCAATCGCTGTCCGTTCCCGATACCTCGCTTGCGACGCATGCGCGCGGTCCCGCCGCCGCGCGTGCACTGCTTGCGCGCGTGCACGCCTGCGATTCGCTCGCGGCCGCGCGCGCATTGTCACTCGGAATCAGCGAATCGGCTGTCACGCCGGAAGGCGAATGGATAGGTCGCGGCTTTTTGCGCGTGCAACGTGGCGCTGGCGCTCAGGTTGGCGTGATCGCACGCGAACGAGAAATCCGCGAGCTTGCTGCACGTGTCGGAGAAGTCGAGAGCGAGATAGGGGCACACGCCGAGTCGCTTGATCGGGGTAAGCACGAACGCATCGATGCCGAACGCATGCGCGATGATGCGCAGCGCGAGCTGTACACCGCTCATCGACGGCTGGCTGAAGTCGCGGGACAACTGCAAAGCCATCGTGGCCGCATCGACAGCGCAAACGAGCGCCTGACGCGCGTTGCACGCGAGCTCGAAGAAGTAAACGTCAAGCTCGACGGCGATCGCGAGCAGGCGCGCGAAGCGCGGGGCCGCCTCGATACCGCGGTCACCAACATGGGCGATCTGGAGCAGCGTCGACAGCAGCTCGATTTGGAGCGCCGCGCGATGCTCGAAGCGCGCGAGGAAGCGCGCATGAATGCGCGCGAGGCGCGCGACGCGGCGCATCAACTGGCGCTGTCGACCGAATCCCGACGGACCGCGGCAGCATCGCTGGAGCAATCGCTGCAGCGCATGCACAGCCAGCTCGCCCAGTTCGATACGCGCCGCGGCGAGATCGCGGCGCAGTTGACGTCCGGCAACGATCCAATGGCGGGCCTGGAGACCGAACGCCAGACGCATCTGAACCAGCGTCTGCTCGTCGACAAGCAGATGGTCGAGGCGCGCCAGGCATTGCAGGAACATGACACAGAATTGCGTCGCCTCGAACAGGAACGCCACCGTTTCGAACAGGCGCTCAATGAGCATCGCGAACATGTCGCAAACCTGCGTCTGCGTGAGCAGGAACATCGTCTGCATGCGCAAGCCCTGCACACCGCAATCGTCGAAGCCGGCTTTGACGTGCAGACCCTGTTCGAAACCTTGCCGGCCGAGGCCGATGCCGTCCAATGGCAGGGCGAACTGGGCGAACTGGAACAGAAAATTCGTCGTCTGGAGCCGGTCAACCTCGCCGCGATCCAGGAATACGAGGAGCAGTCGCAGCGCAAGACCTATCTCGACGCGCAGCTGACCGATCTCACGACCGCGCTGGAAACACTCGAGGGCGCAATCCGCAAGATCGACAAGGAAACACGCGCACGTTTCAGGGAAACCTTTGATCGCGTCAACACCGGCGTGCAGGAGCTGTTCCCGCGCCTGTTCGGCGGCGGCCACGCACACCTTGAGTTGACCGGCGACGACTTGCTATCGACCGGCGTCACCATCATGGCGCGCCCGCCGGGCAAGCGCGTGAGCTCCATTTCGCTACTTTCGGGCGGCGAAAAAGCGCTGACGGCGGTTGCACTGGTGTTTGCAATCTTCCGCCTGAACCCCGCGCCATTCTGTCTGCTCGATGAGGTCGATGCGCCACTCGATGAGGCAAACGTCGGCCGCTTCTCGTCCCTGGTCAGCGAAATGAGTGAGCGCGTTCAGTTCATCTTCGTCACTCACAACAAAGCAACGATGGAAGCCGCGCGACAACTGTGTGGCGTTACCATGCGCGAACCAGGTGTGTCGCGACTGGTGCAGGTCGACCTGGAAGAAGCAGCTAAACTCGCCGGCGCGGCCTGACTGGTCGCGATGTCTCGCAGCCTAAGGAAACCCTGATGGATTGGAATCCTGCAGTCGGCATTCCGCTCATCGTCATCGGTGCGCTCGTGCTGATATTGATATACGCATTCGGGCGTCCGAAGAAACCCGAGCAGGGCGAGAGGCGCATTGTCAGGCGCAATTCGGACGGTGGTGGCCGCGTCGAACCCACATTGGGCGACCCCGACGCATCCGGCGATCCTGAACAGGGTGAGCTTGATGTCTCGATGCGCGCCGAGCTCGATCGTCTAAGTCCAATGAAAGCCGACGAAGGTGCGGCAGGACGTACGGCGCCTCCGCGCTCGACCGTCGGCGCACGACCGGACCGGCAGATCGAACGCATCGTCACGCTCTTCGTGGCGGCGCGTACGGGCGAATCGATGGCGGGTTCCGATGTCGTGGTTGCTGCCGAAAAGGCCGGCATGCAATTCGGCGACATGGGTATCTTCCATCGCCCGGTGCTCGGCAAGGTTGTCGAAGGGCCGGTCTTCAGTATGGCCAACATGGTCAAGCCCGGCAGCTTCGACATGAGCCAGCTCGACACGGTGCGCACGCCTGGCGTGACCTTGTTCATGACGCTGCCAGGTCCGCTGCCCGCGCTCGATGCTTGGGAAATGCTGTTGCCAACCGCGCAGCGCTTGGCAGAGTTGCTCGATGCGCAAGTGCTTGATGAAGGGCGCAACGCGCTCGGCCGCCAGCGCATTGCGCACATCCGCGATGAGTTGCGGGCCTGGGATCGGCAGCAGGAGCGGAATCAGATTCGGCCTGGGCGCTGATAGCAAAGCGCACTTTTTTGTGGGAGCGGGTTCAGCCGCGATGCTTGCTGCTTTGCGATCGACACCATTCCCACCCAACCGGACCTTGAAGGGGAGGGTTGGCGTCATCGCCACTAATTCCGCTCCCACAATCTCAACGAACGTAGGTAGCCGCCAACGCATTGAGATGAAACCGCTCCGCATCGCGCAGGAACGGTGCAATCAACATCATGACCTGATGGATGCCGCGATTGAGGTCCGATTCGTCTGCGTCTGGCTTGCCGCCGCGCACGGCATTGAAGTTCATCCAGAACGTCGTGATCAGCAGGATGTTCTCTGCCAGCGCGCGGATCTCGTCCGTGCTGGCGCGCATGACTCCGGCGGCGACGAGGCCCCGCAGTAGTTCGGTTGCGCTGCCTGAAGCGCGCGTCATGATCCGGCCGAAGCGCAGCTTCAGCTTGCGGTTGCGCGCAAGGATGTCGACGAGGTCGCGATATAGAAACCTGTATTGCCACAACGACTCGAATACGAGATGCAGTTGCAGCCAGATGTCTTCGAGGTTTGGCGCGCGGCCGTCGGGCAGGAGCAGGGCATCGTCGATGCTTGCTTCGTAGCGCGCGAACAGATGCTCGACGATGTCGTCCTTGTTGCGGAAGTGGTAGTACAGATTGCCCGGACTGATGCTGAGTTCGTCCGCGATATGGTTCGTGG
Source organism: Lysobacterales bacterium (assembly GCA_038237055.1). GTDB lineage: Bacteria > Pseudomonadota > Gammaproteobacteria > Xanthomonadales > Rhodanobacteraceae > Dokdonella_A. The sequence goes on from JBBRZD010000007.1 coordinate 11,283, forward strand.
TGACGTTCGGCTCTCCCCGAACGTTGAACATTGCGAGGCTCGCTTCGAGGATGCGCTCGCGAGTCTGGGGCGCCACGCGCAGAGGACCGGCCGCGTGATCAGCCGCCGAGCTTTTTCACGAGGTCAACGTATTTCTGCATTGCGTCGTCGCTCTTGGTGCCCTTGAGCTTGGCCCAGGCCTCGTATTTCGCCGTGCCGACGAAGTCGAAGAAACCCGGCTTGGGTCCGGACACATCACCTTCGGCGCCTTGCTTGTACAGCGCATACAACTTCAGCAGGGTGTCGTTGTCCGGGCGCTCGGAAAGCTTCTTGATGTCTTCCGCGGCTTGTTCGAATTTGGTCTTGAGGTTCGACATGGAGGGCTCACGGGTCGCCGCACGCGTTGCGGATGTCGAGCTTACAACAGCCCGGCGGTACGCGGTCAATCCGCATGCTCCGTTCGTTGTAGCCAGGTCTTCATAGCCACAAGCGGACGCGCACGGCTATGCTTGCCGCACCACGGAGATCGGGGAACGAGCAATGACGTATTTCGTGACTGGGGCGACCGGGTTCATCGGACGGCATCTCTTGCAGCGCCTGCTCGAACGCAAGGGTACGATCCATTGCCTCGTGCGCAAGGAATCGCTGGCAAAGTTCAAGGCCTTGCGCGAGGAACTGGGCGCCGATGAAAAACGCATGGTCGCGGTCGTCGGTGATCTGGCCAAGCCGAATCTCGGAGTCACGCCAGCGGGTGTGCGCGAGCTCAGCGGCAAGGTGAAGCATTTCTTCCACCTCGCTGCGGTCTACGATCTCGCCGCAAACATCGAAAGCCAGGCCACGGCCAATGTCGATGGCACGCGTCACGCGCTGCAACTGGCCGAGGGGCTGAAGACCGGCTGCTTCCATCACATCAGTTCGATCGCCGTCGCCGGCTTGTATCCGGGCGTATTCCGCGAGGACATGTTCGACGAAGCCGAGGATCTCGACCATCCGTATTTCCGCACCAAGCACGACGCGGAAGCGCTGGTGCGCAACGACTATCCACTGCCACATCGCGTGTATCGGCCCGGCATGGTGATCGGCGATTCGCGTACGGGCGAAATCGACAAGATCGACGGACCTTATTATTTCTTCCGCCTGATCAAGAAAATGCGCGAGATGCTGCCGCCCTGGATGCCGACCATCGGACTCGAAGGCGGCCGCATTAATCTGGTGCCAGTCGACTGGGTCGCTTCGGTGATCGACCACATCGCGCACAAACCCGCGCTCGATGGCCATACCTTTCATTTGACCGACCCATCTCCACGGCGCATCGGCGAAGTGCTGAACCTGTTTGCACGCGCCGGCCACGCACCGCAGATGACGATGCGCATCGACGCGCGCATGTTCGGCTTCATCCCCGGCAGCGTGCGCTCGGCGCTCGGCAACCTGCCGCCAGTGAAACGTGTCGTCAACGTGCTACTGCGTGATCTGGGCATACCCGCATCGGTGATGCAGTTCATCAACTATCCGACGCGTTTCGACTGTCGCGAAACCGAGCGCGCGCTGAAGGGCTCGAAGATCAAGCTGCCCAAGCTCGACGACTACGCCTGGCGCCTGTGGGACTACTGGGAACGCCACCTCGACCCTGACCTGTTCATCGACCACTCGCTGAGCGGCAAGGTCAAGAACAAGGTCGTGGTGATCACGGGCGGCTCGTCAGGCATCGGCAAAGCCGCCGCGATGAAGATTGCCGCAGCCGGCGCGAAACTCGTGATCTGCGCACGCGGTACCGACGAACTGGAGGCGACGAAGACGGAAATCGAAGCTGCCGGCGGCAGCTGCCACACCTATATCGTCGATCTCGCCGACCTGGCTTCGTGCGATGCGTTCGTCGCACAGGTGCTCGCCGACCATGGCCGGGTCGACATCCTCGTCAACAATGCGGGACGTTCGATCCGCCGCGCGATCAGTGCGAGTTTCGATCGTTTCCACGATTTCGAACGCACGATGCAGCTCAACTATTTCGGTGCGTTGCGCCTGATCATGGGCGTGCTGCCGGGCATGGCCGAACGCCATCGCGGCCACATCATCAACATTTCCTCGATTGGCGTGCTGACCAATTCACCGCGCTTCTCGGCCTATGTCGCATCGAAGGCCGCGCTGGATGCGTTTTCGCGTTGCGCGCAGGCCGAATACTCCGACAACGGCGTCAATTTCACGACAATCAACATGCCGCTGGTGAAGACGCCGATGATTGCGCCGACAAAGATGTACGACTCCGTGCCGACGTTGTCGCCGGACGAAGCCGCCGACATCATTGTCGAGGCGATCATCGAGCGGCCCGTGCGCATTGCGACGCGCCTCGGCACATTTGCGCAGGTGTTCTATGCGCTTGCGCCGCGCGTGTACGAAATCATGATGAACACGATCTTCCGCCTGTTCCCGGATTCGACCGCGTCGAAGGGCATGAAGGGTCGATCGGAAGTCGAGCAGCCGACCAGCGAGCAAATTGCTGTCGCTGCGCTACTCCGAGGAATCCATTGGTAGAAAAATTCGCGCTCAAGCGATGCCTTTGGGCATCGCTTGCGAATTTTTCTGAGGAGGCATGGATGCCGACTGGAGAACCGACCATGGACGGGTTCTCGCGGGGGCTCCCAACGGAGCCTGTCGATGCCTTCGGGCATCTCATGCGAAAGGGTTCAAGCGGCGGTGAGTTCACCGCCTAATACCATCCCGGCCCAACCCTCCCAAGGGGAGGGCTAGAGCAGCGCTGTTACACGCGCTTCTTCGCTGCCGGACGCTTCGCTGCCGGACGCTTCGCAGCCGGATGCTTCGCAGCCGGATGCTTCGCAGCGGGTTTGTGACCGCCAAGCTTGTCCACGTCGCGGGCGAGATCATCGACGCGCTTGTTGAGTGCTTTCAACTCTTCGTGGCGCGGAATACCAATGCGGCCGAGTGCGCGCGACACGCGGTCCTCGAACACTTTTTCCAGTTTGTCCCAAGTCTCCTGGCTGCGTTCACGCGCCTGCCCCAGAGTCGTCTCGACGTTGCCGCGTACTTCATTGACCTTCGCTTCGGTGAACTTGCGCGTCTTCGCGTCGAGCGCGGCGCCTTCCTTTACCAGCGCTTCGAACAGCTTGCCGCCTTCTTCCTGTGCCTTGGCAAATGCGCCGAGCCCGGCCAGCCAGATCTGCTGGGCCGAGTCCATCACGGTCTTGCTGACGCTGCGTGCCTCACGGGCGGCATCCTGCGCCTTGCTGCGGGTCTTGAGCTTTGGTTTCGCTGCCATCGTCGTGTCCTCGGGTTGCCGAAAGCGCGGCGATTGCCGCGAGTCAATATGACTTTCGCGGTTTGCGTTAGAGCAGACACACTACGTCGGGCGACGAATGCGGACTCAAGGAACGTATTTGTCGAGCTGGCTGTTAATCTCGCGCTCGATGGCCGATTTGAATGCGCCCATCAGGAAGCCCAGCTCGACACGGACATGCACTTCATTCTTGGCAACAGCGATGTGCCCCTTCACGCCGCTGCGATCAAAATTGACCTGATTGCCGCTCCATTCGTGCGTGATGCTGTGTTCCTTCGCAATTCCCTTGACCACCCGTTCGACGGCGGCCTTCGCAACTTTCAGGCTCATTTTGTGTGGGCGACGGATGTCGATGGTGGCCATGATTTTTCCTGAAGGTTGGCTTGCGATGCGTCGCATGATGCCTCAGCCGGTGTCCGCTGCGTAGTCGCAGCGCGGCATCCCGCCCGGCATCTGCCGGCGAATCGCGAATGCTGTGATAATGTCGCTCGTTCAGCCAACGAATTCAACGCGATGCGACTCAGCTTTGCCAACGGCGAACATGCCGATTTCGTACTCGATGCCGGCGTTGCAAGTCTGGGGCAGGCGGACGGCAATACGCTGGTCCTGATCGGCAAGGACGTCGCCGCGCGACACGCGCGCCTGAGCGTCGACGCGCGCGGGATCGTACTTGAAGTGCTGGATCCTGCCGCGCGGACCCACTTGAATGCTCGCCCTGTGCGCGAGAAAGCCCTGATTCGTTGCGGCGACGTGCTGTGTCTTGGCACGGTCCCCATCATGGTCAAGATGGATCGCGATGAATTGATCGAAACCAAACCGCCGCCCCAATTGGCGATCCCGGCGACTTCCTCAAGCCCAGCCCGGGTCATCCTGCGTGGCGTTTCCGGCAGTCATTTCGGCAAGGCGATTGAGGTCAATTCACGGCTCACGGTTGGCAGCGGCGCCGATTGCGGCCTGATCATCAGTGAGGCGCAGATCGCGCCGCGACATGCGCTGGTCGAGAATGTCGGCGATGCGATCTATCTGCGGAACATATCCGCTTCGAATGGTGCCTCGGTGAATGGCGTGCGGGTTCGGAACGCGATCGTCCATCCAGGCGACCAGCTTGCTTTTGAACACAGCCACTTTGTGGTTGAAGCGCCGGGATTACCCCTGCGCGGCGAAGTACGCGCGAGCGAGATGCTCTCGGGCACGGATTCGTTCGACGTTGCACATGGTGCCGAGTTGGTCAGCGAGCCGGCGCCGAACGAACGCGCAATCTGGTGGTTGATTGGCGCCGCAGCGCTGATAGCGCTCGGGCTCGTGCTTCTCCTTCATCGCGGTATCTAGCAGGCAGCCGACGCGCTTCGTTGCTGCATCTGCGGCGCTTTGTTCAAACGCCGCAGATAACCTGGTTTAATTCACCGATACGCGCACAAGCGCCGGCGCTTCGCTATATCGATCCGGAAAGAGCCGCTTGAGGCTTTCTATCTTCGGCAGGTCGTTGACAACGATATAGGGCGCGCGAGGATTGAGCGTTAGATAGTCCTGGTGGTAGCTCTCCGCGGGATAAAACGTCTTGCGCTGTTCCAGCGTCGTGACGATCGGAACGGGATACGCGTGAGCTTGGTCCAATTGAGCGATGTAGCGTTGTGCGACTTTGAGCTGCTCGTCGTTCGCGGCAAAAATCGTCGAACGGTACTGGGTGCCGCGGTCGGGGCCTTGCCGGTTCAGTTCAGTCGGGTTATGCGCGACGGAAAAGTAGATCTGCAGCAGTTGGCCATAAGTGATCTGCTTTGGGTTGTAGGTAACTTCCACCGATTCCGCATGGCCGGTATCGCCCCCGCCGACGGCCTCGTAGCGAGCTGTATCATCCGCTCCGCCCGCGTACCCCGACACAGCCCTGGTGACGCCTTTCACGTGCTGAAACACGCCTTGCACGCCCCAGAAGCAACCGCCTGCGAAGACGGCTTTTTCGGAAATAGCCGACTGCGCGGATTCATCAACCGCGGGCGCGGGAATGACAACTGCCGGTTCTTGCGAGCGGGCGGAGACCTGCCAGAGCAGCATGCCCGGTAGTGCGAGGAGAGCAAGGTAGAGCAGCGGTCGTGTTGCCTTCTTCAAACTTGAATTCATGTCGATCTCCTGATTGATCGTGGTGGTTTCCGACAGCGCCCGGCTATACGAACGTGAAAGCGACTGTCTGTGTGCGGGCGGCGAAAAATTCGATGTAAAAGGTTCGGTGCTTGATCGAGACAGGCCAGGACGGGAAGAATCATGAGGTGATCGACAAGTCGTCGTCAGGCGGCCGTTTTGAAGGTCAGCGCCACACCGTTCATGCAGTAGCGCAGCCCGGTCGGGCGGGGACCATCGTCGAACACGTGGCCGACGTGGCCTCCACAGCGCCGACATTGGATCTCGGTGCGCACCATGCCCAGCGTCGAGTCGCGTGTTTCCTTTACCGCATTCGGCAGCGGCTTCCAGAAACTGGGCCAACCCGTACCGCTGTCGAATTTGGTCTGCGACGAGAACAGGTCGAGCGCGCAACCGGCGCAAGCGAAAGTACCGTTGCGTTTTTCGTGATCGAGCGGGCTACTGAAGGCGCGCTCGGTGCCTTGCTGCCGCAGGACGCTGTATTGCGCAGGCGTCAGCAGGGTCCTCCACTCGGCATCGGTATGCATGACCTCGAAGTGCTCAGACCCTTCCGCACGGGCGTTCGGCATTGCCCATTTGCGAAGACCCACGACGCCCAGCGCGGCCAATACTGCCCCTCCGACCAGCAGGCGACGCCGGGTGGGATCCGCCGCATCGTTTCTGTGGAATTTGCTCATGAAGTCAGACCTCTTGGACCGCTGTGGGTGAAACGCAAGGGACGGAAACCGCGACGGCAATCAAGTGAACGGCTGCCGTCGGCTAGACCTGATGGTCTGGCGCTGTCCCGCCGATGGCACTCAAGACCGCCCGGTTGCCCAAATCATTTCGTGGTGGAACGAGCGCCGGATGCAACCCTGACAATGATCGTTGGGCGCCGGTTCATGAAATTTGCGCCTATGGCTCGAATTCATGGCTGCGCCCCTTGCCTCAATGCTGCGACGCGACATAATCTCCGGCTCTGCCCAGGAGGTTCCCGTGAGTCGTGCATACAACTTCAGCGCTGGCCCAGCCGCGCTGCCGGAAGAGGTGTTACGTCAGGCCCAGGCGGAAATGCTTGAGTGGGGTGCTGCGCGAGCATCGGTGATGGAAATCAGTCATCGCGGCAAGGACTTCATCGCATTGACGGAAACTGCCGAACGCGACCTGCGTGACCTGCTGGCGGTGCCGGAAAACTACAAGGTCCTGTTCCTGCAGGGTGGTGCCACCCAGCATTTCGCACAGATTCCGCTAAATTTCGCGCGCCGCGATCAAGCGGTCGACTATGTGTTGACCGGCGACTGGAGCGAGAAGGCGGCCAAGGAAGCGAAGGCGCTGGCGCAGGTCCGCATTGCGGCAACTTCGGCGGCGACCAACTACGACCGCATTCCTGCGCGCGCGGAATGGGATCTGGATCCCTCTGCCGCGTATGTCCACGTCACCCCGAACGAAACGATTCGCGGCGTCGAATTCCTCGACATACCCGACGTTGGAAACGTGCCGCTGATCGGCGACGTCTCGTCGACGATTCTGTCGCGCCCCTTGGACGTTTCGAAATACGCGCTGCTCTATGCCGGTGCGCAGAAGAACATCGGTCCATCCGGCCTAGTCGTGATGATTGTGCGGGACGACTTGCTCGAACGTTGCCCGAAAGACATTCCGAAAATTTTCAACTACGCCGAGCATGCAGCGCAGGGCTCGATGCTCAACACGCCCAACACGTGGGGCTGGTATCTCGCCGGCCTGGTGTTCAAGTGGGTCAAGCAACATGGCGGCGTCAGCGCGATGGGCGAGCGCAATCGAGCGAAGGCGGAATTGTTGTATGGCTATATCGACGGCTCCGACTACTACAAGAATCCTGTCGAGAAGTCAGCGCGTTCGTGGATGAACATTCCCTTCACCTTGCCGCGAGAAGAGCTCGACGCGGCATTTCTGAAGGAATCGGAAGCGGCGGGACTGCTGTCACTCAAAGGTCACCGCGCGGTCGGCGGCATGCGCGCCTCGATCTACAACGCGGTGCCGATCGAAGGCGTGCAGGCGCTGGTCGAATTCATGCGCGATTTCGCGCGTCGGAACGGCTGATAGATCACAGCTTCGTCAATCACCTTCGTCACCCCGGCGGCTTCTAACAGCGAAGCGGGTCAAGCCGGGACGACGACTTCGCAGGGCATCCCCATGTTCAAGATCCAGACGCTCAACAATATCTCCCGCAATGGCCTTGACCGCCTGCCAGCAAATCTCTACAGCACGGCAAACGAAGTCGCTGAACCGGATGCGGTCCTGGTTCGTTCCGCCGACATGCACAAGTCACCGATTGCAACGAGTGTGAAAGCTGTCGCCCGTGCAGGAGCTGGCACCAACAACATCCCGGTGACAGCATTGTCTGCTCGCGGAGTGCCGGTATTTAATGCACCCGGCGCCAATGCCAATGCGGTGAAGGAACTGGTCGTTGCGGGCATGCTGCTGGCTGCGCGCAATATCTCTGACGCGCTTGGTTTCGTGCGTGACCTCGCCGCGGGAGACGACCTGCATCATCGCGTCGAAGCAGAGAAGAAGCGCTTCGTCGGCGCCGAACTCTCGGGCAAGACGCTCGGCGTGGTCGGTCTTGGCGCCATTGGTGTCAAGGTCGCGAATGCGGCGCACGCGCTCGGCATGCGCGTGGTTGGTTTCGATCCGCACATGACCGTCGATGGCGCATGGCAGCTGTCGGCCGAAGTCGCCAAGGCGGGTTCGTTGAACGAATTGTTCGCCGCGTCGGATTATCTGACCTTCCACGTGCCGCTTAACGACAAGACCAAGGGTGTGTTCGGCGCTCAGGCGCTCGACATCATCCGGCCGGGTCTTGTGCTGCTGAATTTTGCACGCGAGGGAATCGTCGATGCAGCGGCCTTGCGGCGCGGCCTTGCCGACGGGCGTATCGGACGATACGTATCGGATTTTCCGGAATCCGATTTACTCGGCGACGCTCGTGTAATCGCCTTGCCGCATCTCGGCGCGTCTACCGGAGAAGCCGAGGAGAACTGTGCGTTGATGGTCGTCGACCAACTGCGCGATTTCCTCGAAAACGGCAACGTGCGCAATTCAGTGAATTTTCCGGAGACGCGCATGGCGCGTGCCGGCAGCGCGCGCATCTGCGTCGCGAACAGCAACCGACCGAACATGATCGGCCAGCTCTCGCATGCGCTGGGCGAAGCGGGCGTCAACATCGCGCAGATGCACAACGCCTCGCGCGGCGAACTGGCCTACAGCCTGATCGATGCCGATTCTCCCGTGCCCGATAGCCTGGTCGAGAAAATCGCGGCGATCGAGGGCATCCTTTCCGTACGTCTGATCGGTAGTTGATGCGATGAGCGAAGAAGCGGACAGCACGGACGGCACACCCAATCTGGGTGAAGTTCGCACGCGCATCGACGGTATCGACCGCCAGATACAGGGCCTTATCGCCGAGCGTGCGAACTTCGCGCATCAAGTCGGCAAGGCCAAGGGCAAGCTTGCGGCTGCCGTCGACTACTATCGACCTGAGCGCGAAGCACAGGTCCTGCGCATGGTCGTGGACCGCAACGAAGGGCCCCTCAGCGACGAAGTGCTCGTGCATGTGTTTCGCGAGATCATGTCCGCGTGTCTCGCCCAGCAAGAACCGTTGAAAGTAGGCTTCCTCGGCCCCGAAGGCACCTTCAGCCAGCAAGCGGTGCTCAAGCATTTCGGCCGTTCCGCGCACGGCATGCCAATGATGAGCATCGAGGAAGTGTTCCAGGAGGTCGAGAACGGTAATGCCGATTTTGGCGTCGTGCCGGTCGAGAATTCGGGCGAGGGCACGATCCAGATCACGCTCGATATGTTCCTGACCTCAAACCTCAAGATTTGCGGCGAAGTGGAACTGCGCGTGCACCAATACCTGTTGTCGCGCTCGGGCCGCATCGAGGACATCGAACGCATTTACTCGCACCCTCAATCGTTCGCGCAGACGCAGGCGTGGTTGCGCGGCAATCTGCCCAAGGTCGAGAAGGTCCCCGTGTCGAGCAATGCCGAAGGCGCGCGCCGCGCGCGCAACGCAGATGATGCGGCCGCGATTGCCGGTGAATCGGCGGGACATGTCTACGGACTCAAGAAAGTCATCATGAGTTCGATCGAGGACCACGCCGACAACACGACGCGCTTCCTCGTTATCGGCCGCCAGATATTTCCGCCGTCCGGACATGACCGAACCTCGGTGCTCGTTTTCATCAAGGACCAACCGGGTGCGCTGTTCAACGTCTTGAGCCCGTTTGCTCGACATGGGATCAGCATGAACCGGATCGAATCGCGGCCTTCGCATCAGGCGAAATGGGAGTACGGGTTCTTTATCGACCTTGCGGGCCACGTGGACGACGATGCGATGAAACAGGCGCTCGCCGAACTCGACGCGCATGCTGCCGAGATCAAGGTGCTTGGCTCGTATCCGGTCGCGGTACCGTGACCTTCGACGCTTCGCGCCTCGCGAATGCGGCGACGTCGGGGCTGCGCGCTTATGATCCGGGTCATGATTTGCCTGCGTTACGCCGCCGTTTCGGTTCGGCGATCGCGGAGCTGGGGTCGAACGAAAATCCTCTCGGTCCTAGCCAGCTCGCGATCGACGCAATTCGTGTTGCGTTGAACGACAGCTTTCGCTATCCGGATCCCCGTGGTGCGGCGCTGAAAGCGGCCCTCTCGGCACGACTCGGCGTCGATGCCGCGCGTGTCGCGCTCGGCAACGGCTCACACGAATTACTGATGCTGATTGCGCAATGCTTCGCCGACCCGGCGCACTCGGTTGTGTTCTCCGAATACGGCTTCGCGGTTTTTCCGATCGCGACCGCAGCGGTCGGCGCGCGAGCGATCCGTGTGCCCGCGCTGCCTCGCGATCATGCGAGCTCGCCGTTCGGCCACGATCTTGACGCGATGGCCGCGGCAATTCGCGCCGATACGCGTCTTGTCTATCTCGCCAATCCAAATAACCCTACGGGCACTTGGTTCGATGATGCCGCGCTGGCGCGCTTCCTCGAGCGCGTGCCGGAAAACGTGCTGGTCGTTGTGGATGAGGCCTACTACGAATATGTTGACGCAGCGGGCCTGACCACGGCGCAGCGGTTCGCCGATCGCTACCCGAACCTGATCGTCACGCGCACGTTTTCCAAGGCATACGCGCTCGCCGGTTTGCGCGTTGGCTACCTGGTCGCACACGCGAGCGTGGTCGCCGTAGTGGAGCGACTGCGTGAATCATTCAACGTGAACAGCCTTGCGCTCGCCGGAGCGGAGGCTGCGTTGGCTGACAACGAGCACCTTGCGCGTGTCCGCGCATTCAATGCGAACGAACGCGCATGGTTCGCTGGCCAATTGTGGGCGTGCGGCTACGCTTGCCTGCCATCGCAGACGAATTTCGTGCTTGTCGACCTCGCACGCGACGCTGCTGAATTGGAGCGGTATCTGTTCGAGCGCGGCGTCATCGTGCGTCCGATGAGCGGCTACGGTCTTGCTCACACGTTGCGCGTCAGCATCGGGAGTCGTGTCGAGAACGAGCGTCTGCTGAAGGCGTTGCCGTGAATCCGGGCCTTGCGTGGATCAGCCGTCCAGCTAGCCCTCTGCGTGGCGAGATCATCGTCCCCGGCGACAAATCGATTTCGCATCGCGCGATCATGTTCGCCGCGCTCGCAGAAGGCATGTCGCATATCGATGGCTTTCTCGAAGGTGAAGATACGCGTGCGACTGCGGCGATCTTTCGTCAGCTTGGCGTGCAAATCGAAGCGCCCTCGGCCTCCCGGCGCATCGTTTACGGTGTTGGATTGCATGGCTTGGCCGCGCCGGACAGCACGCTCGATTGCGGCAACGCCGGCACCGGCATGCGTTTGCTGGCCGGTTTGCTTGCAGGGCAGCGTTTCGACGCGACACTGATCGGCGATGAGTCGCTGTCGCGACGACCCATGCGGCGCGTGATCGATCCTCTCGCGGCGATGGGCGCGCAAATTGAGTCGGAAGTCGGCGGATTGCCACCGCTGCGCATTGGCGGCGGCGCGACCTTGCAAGGCATTGCCTACACTGCTCCAGTCGCGAGTGCGCAGGTGAAGTCGGCGGTGCTGCTGGCCGGACTCTACGCGGATGGCGACACCGAAGTGCGCGAGATTCATCCCACCCGCGACTACACCGAACGCATGTTGGCGGCCTTCGGTTGGCCCATCGTATTTGAGCCGGGCAGGGCGCACCTTGCCGGAGGGCGCCATCGCCTGCGCGCGACGGATGTCGTCGTGCCGGCGGATTTTTCGTCGGCCGCATTCTTCATCGTTGCTGCAACCCTGGTTCCGGGTTCGGTGCTTCTGTTGCGTGCAGTCGGCTTGAATCCTCGACGAACCGGCTTGCTCGCAGCATTGCGTCTGATGGGCGCCGATATTCGGGAATGCGATGCGCGTGAGCAAGGAGGCGAGCGGGTCGCGGATCTTGAAGTTCACCACGCACCATTGCGCGGCGTGGAAATTCCGGTCGAGCTGGTGCCCGACATGATCGACGAGTTTCCCATCCTGTTTGTTGCCGCAGCGGCTGCCGAGGGAACCACGTCGATCCATGGTGCTGCAGAGTTGAGGGTCAAGGAGTCCGATCGCATTGCCGTGATGGCCAGGGGCCTGCGCGCGATCGGCGTCCGCGTCGACGAGTCGCCTGACGGCGCCGTGATCCACGGCGGACGCCTGCGCGGCGGCTCAGTCGAGAGCGCAGGCGACCATCGCTGCGCAATGAGTTTCGCCGTGGCCGGACTGATCGCCGATGCCGCAGTCCGGATCGCTGACTGCGCCAATGTCGCCACGTCCTTTCCGGGCTTCGTCGAACTCGCCAACGCCTGCGGTTTTTCTGTCGAAATCGACGCCTGACAGCGCATCTCCATCGGGCCGACACTCCGAGCCCGGCTCAGGCTCAGATCGCGGCGTTTTCATGACGTCAACAAATGGCTGGCTATAGCCGGCCGATGCCAGGGCATGCAGCTGCCGTTAGAATGCCGCGTCTCCACTCAGCAGGCAGGTCCTCGTGCACAGCAGCACCGCGCCGGTACTCACGATCGATGGCCCTTCCGGTTCGGGCAAGGGCACGATCAGTCGAGCCGTGGCCGATGCACTTGGCTGGCACCTCCTGGATTCCGGGGCGATTTATCGGGCTGTTGGCTATGCGGCGAGCATGGCCGGGATCGATCTCTCCGACGCGGCGGCTGTCACGCGTTGCGCCGAAACGACGAAAATCACGTTCCGCGATCCCAAGGATGGAAGCGAGACGCGGGTCATCGTCAACGGTCACGACGCTACCGACGAAATCCGTACCGAAACCTGCGGTGCAACCGCGTCGGCCATTGCAGCCATTCCGGCAGTCCGTACGGCCTTGTTCGAGAAGCAGCGTTCGTTTCGCAAGTTGCCGGGTCTGGTCGCGGATGGGCGCGACATGGGCACGGTGGTTTTCACCGATGCGACTCACAAGATCTTCCTGACGGCGAGTGCCGACGAACGGGCACGCAGGCGCTATAAGCAGTTGAAGGGAAAGGGGTTGACTGTTACACTTTCATCCCTTTTGCGCGAGATACAGGCGCGCGACGAGCGCGACGCGACCCGCAAGGTTGCGCCGCTCAAGCCAGCAACGGGTGCACTGACCATCGACACGACCGCGGTTGCGGTCGATGAAGTCGTCGCCCGGGTTCTGGCTTACGCCCGTCCCGATTGAGTCTCGTCCAACAGGAAACGCCTGCAAGGGCAAACGGCCCGGCGCTCTGCGCCGGAACACAATGATGCGAAAAACGCATCCTTCGAAGGTGGGTTGTGGGTCTGTCGCTGGCCAAGTCCAGCCGGTCTGCAACCTGTTTCATAACTGGAATTCAACATGACTGAAAGTTTCGCCGAACTGTTCGAACAGAGCCAGGGTTCACTCAACAAACTCCGCTCAGGTGCCATTGTCTCGGGCGTCGTGGTCGAGATCCGCTCCGACGTCGTCGTCGTGCACGCGGGCCTCAAGTCCGAAGGCATCATCCCGATCGAACAGTTCAAGAACGAGCAGGGTGAGCTCGAAATCGCCGTTGGCGATACCGTCAAGGTCGCGCTCGACGCGATCGAGAATGGTTTCGGCGAGACGATGCTGTCGCGCGAGAAGGCCAAGCGGTCGCTGGTATGGGACGAGCTGGAAGAAGCGCAGACCGCCAATGCAGCCATCACCGGCCGCATCTCGGGCAAGGTCAAGGGCGGCTTCACGGTCGATATCAAGGATGTCCGCGCGTTCCTGCCGGGTTCCCTGGTCGATGTGCGCCCGGTGCGCGACCCGTCGTACCTCGAGGGCAAAGAACTCGAATTCAAGATCATCAAGCTCGACCGCAAGCGCAACAACGTCGTGGTTTCGCGCCGCGCCGTCGTCGAGAGCGAGTTCAGCGCAGAGCGCGAACAGCTGCTCGACAAGCTGGTCGAGGGTGCGGTCGTCAAGGGCGTGGTCAAGAACCTTACCGATTACGGCGCATTCGTCGACCTCGGTGGCATCGATGGCCTGCTGCACATCACCGACATGGCGTGGAAGCGCGTCCGTCACCCATCCGAAGTCGTCAACGTTGGCGACGAGCTCGACGTTCGCGTGCTCAAGTTCGATCGCGAGCGCAACCGCGTTTCGCTTGGCCTCAAGCAGCTCGGCGAGGATCCGTGGGTCGCGATTGCGCGCCGGTATCCGACCAATACGCGCATCCTCGGCAAGGTCTCCAACGTCACCGACTACGGCTGCTTCGTCGAGCTGGAACCGGGTGTCGAAGGTCTGGTTCACGTGTCCGAGATGGATTGGACCAACAAGAACGTCAATCCGGC
>JBBRZD010000008.1:0-25461 GCA_038237055.1 Lysobacterales bacterium
ACTCACCCGCGAGCGCAAGCCAGACGAACGCGGCCATCAGCAGCAGCTTGTCGGCGACCGGATCGAGCATGCCGCCAATCCAGGTCTGCCATCCGAAACGTTTGGCCAAATAGCCGTCGAGCGCGTCGCTGAATCCCGCGATCGCAACGATCAGCAGCGCGCCGTCGTAGCGGCCGGCGCTGATCAAATAGCACAGCGGCACCACCATCGCGATGCGCAGCGCCGTGATCAGATTGGGCAAATGCCGCAGCATCGGCGGCGTCAGGGAAGGAGCACGAGCGTCGCGTCGATGCCGTCCGTGTGCGTCGACGCGTCAATGCCGAGCGTGCGCTCCATGGTGACCGCATCGAGAAAACGCGCCAGATCCGTCGCCAGCGAAAGCTTGATCATGATCGCATCGCCGCGCGCCTGCAGGATCTGCTCGCCGCGCACCAGATTGCTCTTGCCAAGATAACCGACCACGCGCGCATAGTCGTTGGCGTCACGGATACCGCCGATCCATACCATCGCCTCGCTCGGCATTTCCGACTGAGCGGCCGCGTCGTCATGCGGACCCAAGCCGAGACGCTGCAACATCTTGTCGACAGCCGCGGCGTCGAAATGCACGATAAGGATCAGCTTTGGCGCATCGTCGCTGCCGTCGGTATTGGGCTTGTACTGATACTGCAGCACGTAGCGTTCGGCCTGGGCTACGGCCTTCACCACGTCCGGGCGCGCCAGCAGGCCACTATCGCCCGTCTGGGTCGCCAGAACATTCGCCAACGCGGTCTGCAAGGCACCGACACGGTCGTCGTCGGACTGCGAATTGACCGGCGCCTTGCCGGTATAACTGTTAGGCGCCGCAGCCCAGGCAAACGGAGCCAGCAACGCCAGGATCAGGCCGAACAAGCGCATTGGAAACGGTGGGCGCACTTTCATCATCCTTGTCGTAAACGGGTGCCAGTCTGCCAGCAAACAGGTGGATGAGGAATTTTCAGGGACTATCCGGGGTGGGAAACGGGGGATTTTCGCCCGTGGCGGCCGCAACTTGCGCTGCCCAAGCGGCCGCAAAACCGCTCCCGGCGTTTTTGCCCCTGCTAGAATGCGCGCCCCCGCGAGAGCCGGCGCCCCGATATGTCCGCTGACAAAGAAGCCCTGAGTTACCGCGCTGCCGGCGTCGACATCGATGCAGGCAACGAAGTCGTCGAACGGATCAAGCCGCTGGTCAAACGCACGTTCCGACCCGAAGTCATGGCCGGGCTCGGCGGTTTCGGGGCATTGTTCGAGCTTGGCGGACGCTATCGCGAGCCGGTGCTGGTCTCGGGCACCGACGGCGTCGGTACCAAGCTGAAACTTGCGCAGATCCTCGGGCGACACGACACCATCGGCATCGACCTGGTCGGCATGTGCGTCAACGACGTGCTGGTGCAGGGTGCGGAGTCGCTTTTCTTCCTCGATTACTTCGCCACCGGCAAACTCGACGTCGACACGACGGTCAGCGTGGTCGGCGGCATCGCCAAAGGGTGTGAGCTTGCCGGTTGCGCGCTGATTGGCGGCGAGACGGCGGAGATGCCGGACATGTATCCGCCGGGCGAATATGATCTCGCAGGCTTTTGCGTCGGCGCGGTGGAGAAGTCGGCCCTTATCGACGGCTCGCAGATCAAGGCCGGCGACGCGATCATCGGCATTGCGTCCAGCGGCGCGCATTCGAATGGCTATTCGCTGATCCGCAAGATCGTCGAACGTGCATGCAACCCCTTCGATCTCGACCTCGGTGGCGTCAACCTCGCCGATGCGCTGATGGCGCCGACCACGATCTACGTCAAACCGATCCTGCAGTTGCTCAAGCAGCAACCGATCCACGGCATGGCGCACATTACCGGCGGTGGTCTGAAGGAAAACATCATCCGCGTTGTGCCCGATGGGCTCGGCATTGCACTCGACGGCGCGGCGTGGAAGCGGCCTGCGCTGTTCGACTGGCTGCAGGAAGAAGGCAAGGTCGCGCGCGATGAAATGCTGCGCACGTTCAATTGCGGTATCGGCTATGCGCTGATTGTGCAGCAGGGTCAGGTCGGTATCACGCTGGACGCACTCGAAGCGCTCGGCCTGACGGCGTGGACGATCGGCGCGGTCGAAACAGCGCACGGCGAGGAGCGCGTGCACATCGCTTAGAGCCGGGATTGGAGATGACCAGCCTTTGTCTGTTGTGAAGCGCCAGGGATTCGGCAAAGCGCCTGCGTCGCAAGTTTAGTTCGGAATCCAACCCAGGCCTTATGGCACCCCTCCCCCGCCCCAGTCCTCGCACCCAAACCCCCACCTTGCGCGTGGCGGTTCTTGCTTCCGGCCGGGGCTCCAATCTGCAGGCGCTGATCGATGCGCAGCGGGATGACCGCACGCCGATCGAGATCGTGCTGGTTGCAAGCGACAAGGCGCAGGCCATCGCCTTGCGTCGCGCCGAAGACGCCGGCATCGCCACGCTCGCACTCAATCCGAAAAGCTATCCGGACCGCGCGGCATTCGATGCAGATTTGTTCGCGCGTGTCGCCGCGTACCAACCGAACCTGATCGTGCTCGCCGGATTCATGCGCATCCTGGACCCCGTTGCGCTGGCGCCGTGGTTCGGCCGCATCATCAATATCCATCCATCCCTGCTACCCAAATACGCAGGCTTGCAAACGCATCGTCGCGTACTTGAAGCCGGCGATGCGCTGCATGGTGCAAGCGTCCACTACGTGACCGCCGAACTCGACGGCGGGCCGCCGATCGCGCAGGCGCAGATCGCCGTAGTCGCAGGCGACACACCGGAAACGCTGGCGGAACGGCTGCTGGAAAAAGAGCACCGGCTGCTGGTCGCGTGCGTCGCGCTGATTGCCGCAAACCGCATCGCACTCGGCGAGTCGGGCATGACCTTCGATGGCCACTTGTTGACCTCACCGCTGCAGCTTGCCGACAACGGCCATCTCGTTTGAAGTCCCATTCAGGCTCATGTGGCGACACTCGCGCTTCGTCCCGCGGAATGCCTTCATGAAAACCCTGCTCATCGTGCTTGCCATCAATCTTGCCGCAATGACGACGGCGAATGCAGCCGACACCGCGATCAAACCGTTCCACGCCGATTACGCGACCCTGCGCAACGGCAGCGAACTGGGTCGCACCACACTCGACCTCAGCGACAACGGCGACGGCAGCTGGACCCTGCGCAGTGAGACACACGGCACCGCGGGCATGGCCAAGCTCGCCGGTGTGCACATCGTGGAAACCTCGCGCTTCCGCTGGAAGGATGGCCGCCCTGAAGCGCTCGCCTATGACTTCCATCAGGAAACCGCGTTCAAGCAGAAGATCCGCCACGCCGGTTTCGACTGGAAGGCCGGCGAAGTACATGTCACCGAAGGCGACGGCGACTTCCGCTATCCGATAGCCGCCGGCATCATCGACCGCCAAGCCGTCACGCTCGCGCTGGCCAGCGATCTCATGCACGGCGCGACGAGCTTCGACTACAAGGTCGCGGTCAAGGACCGCATCGAGGAGATGCGCTACACGCGTGGCGCGACGGAAACGCTGAACGTGCCGGCCGGCGAATTCGCGACCGTGCTGATGCAGCGCGAAGGCGAACCCGGCAGCGACCGCAAACGCGTCGCACGCAGCTGGTTCGCGCAATCGCTGGGCTGGATGCCGGTGCAGATCGAGCAGACCGAGAAGAAGGGCGATACGGTCACGCTGCAACTGTTGTCATCCAACCGCTAGACGGTCCGCGCGCGTCATCGGCGGACCGAAGTCGCACTCAATCCCGCGAAATCGCCGAGCTGCAGACCATTTTTCGCCTGCATACTCAGTACGCACTTCGCCCGAGAACTATGCCGGCAAGCGCCGAATATGCGCGCCCAGCCCACCGAGCTTTTCCTCGATGTTTTCGTAGCCGCGATCGATGTGATAGATGCGGTCGACCGTGGTGTCGCCTTCTGCCACGAGGCCGGCCAGCACCAGAGATGCGGATGCGCGCAGGTCGGTCGCCATCATCGGTGCGCCGGACATCTTGGCAACGCCCTTGATGATCGCCGTGTTGCCTTCGAGCTGGATGTCGGCGCCGAGGCGCTGTAGTTCATGCGCGTGCATGAAGCGGTTCTCGAACACGGTTTCGGTGATGATGCCGACGCCTTCGGCGATGCAGTTGAGCGCGGTGAATTGGGCCTGCATGTCGGTCGGGAACGCTGGATAGGGCGCAGTTGTGATATTGACCGCCTTCGGTCGACGGCCACGCATGTCGATCTCGATCCAGTCTTCGCCGGTATTGATGTGCGCGCCGGCATCTTCAAGCTTGCTCAGCACGACGTCGAGCGTCTTCGGGCGCGTGCGCTTGGCCATCACCTTGCCACCGGTGATTGCTCCCGCGACGAGGAAGGTACCGGTCTCGATGCGATCGGGCAGCACTTCGTACGTGGTGCCTGACAATCGCTCGACGCCTTCGATGACCAGCGTTGCCGTGCCCGCGCCTTCGATCTTCGCACCCATCGAGTTGAGGCAGTTGGCGAGATCGATGACTTCGGGTTCCTGCGCGGCGTTCTCGATGATCGTGGTGCCTTTTGCGAGCGTCGCGGCCATCATCAGGTTTTCGGTGCCGGTCACAGTGACCAGGTCCATATTGATGCGCGCGCCTTTCAACCGCTTCGCCTTCGCCTTGATGTAGCCATTCTCGACGGTGACGTCGGCGCCCAACGCCTGCAATCCGCGCAAATGCAGGTCGACCGGACGCGAACCGATCGCGCAACCTCCGGGCAGAGAGACGATCGCTTCGCCGAAGCGCGCGACCATGGGTCCGAGCACGAGGATCGACGCGCGCATCGTCTTGACCAGATCGTACGGCGCGAAATAGTTCTTCGCCGGCCGCGGATCGACATGAATCTTCATGCGCTCGTCGATGACCAGCTCGACGCCCATCTGGCCAAGCAGTTCCATCGTGGTGGTGACGTCGTGCAGATGCGGCACGTTGCCGATCGTGACGGGGCCATCCGCCAGCAGGGTTGCCGCCAGGATCGGCAGCACCGCGTTCTTGGCGCCGGAAATCCAGACGTCTCCGTTGAGCGGTTGGCCGCCCTTGATCACGATCTTCGCCACTCGAATTTCTCGCTTGTTGCCGCCATCCATGGACCTGTCACCACTTCAATGTCTGGGTTGAAAAACGGGTGCGACGCGCATCGTGCGCAACGCAGTGTCGTGGGGCTCAGCCGCGAGCGGCTTCTTCCGGCGTCAGCGTCCGCAGGGACAGCGCATGGATCGCGCCACCCATCAGGTCGCCGAGCGTCGCGTAAACCATGCGATGGCGCGCCAAAGGCAGCTTGCCGGCAAACGCGGAGCTAACCACCAGCGCCTCGAAATGCACGCCATCAGGGCCATGGACCTCGACTTTCGCCTCCGGCATGCCCTGCTGTATCAGACTTTGCACGCTGGAACTGTCCATTTTGTGCGTTTCCTCGGGCGATAGGGGGTCGGCCGCGGAGAAATCCGCCAGTTGCGACGCTGGCGCCGCATGGGCCGTCCTGTAGCGGGGCCGCGGGACCAATCCCGGGGCGAAGCAGCTACAATGAGGCGGCGCATGGTACTCAAAATCTTCGCTCAGCGCAGAATTTCCGATGTTTTCCACGCCTTTGCAGCGGCCTCGACGCCTCCAATGAACGCCCAGATCCTCAGCGTCACGCGGCCCATGAGCAATCCGCTGCTCGACGCGACATCCCTCGTGCGCAGCGCGCAGGCCGTGATCGCGACCGAGGCGCGCGCAATCGAGGCGCTGCACGATCGCATCGATGCCAGCTTCCTGCGCGCCTGCCAGCTGATGTTTGAATGTGGCGGTCGGGTCGTCGTTTCAGGCATGGGCAAGTCTGGCCATATCGCGCGCAAGATCGCAGCGACCCTCGCCTCGACCGGCACGCCGGCGTTCTTCGTGCATCCGGGTGAAGCCAGCCATGGCGATCTCGGCATGATCACGCAGAAGGACGTCGTGCTCGCGCTCAGCAATTCGGGTGAGACGGACGAGTTGCTCACCATCCTGCCGCTGATCAAGCGCCAGGGCATTCCATTGATCGCGATGAGCGGCAACAGCGGTTCCTCGCTGGCGCGCCTCGCCGACGTGCATCTGGATATCAGAGTGCCGGCTGAAGCTTGCCCGCTCGGACTCGCACCGACGTCGTCCACTACTGCAGCGCTGGTCATGGGCGACGCGCTAGCGATCGCGCTGCTCGAAGCGCGCGGTTTCACCGACGAAGACTTTGCACGCTCGCACCCGGCCGGAAGCCTCGGTCGCCAGTTGCTGCTGAAGATCAGCGACATCATGCATACAGAAGCGCGAATTCCGACGGTCCGTCCGGATGTCTCGCTCACTGCGGCGCTGGTGGAGATGACGCAGAAGGGCCTCGGCATGACCGCGATCATCGACGCCGATCAGCACCTGCTCGGCGTGTTTACCGACGGCGACTTGCGCCGCGCGGTCGACGACGACGACATCGACCTGCGCACGACGCCGGTCGTGCGCCTCATGACCGCGCAACCAAAGACGATCACCGCCGACAAGCTGGCGGTTGAAGCCGCGCAGTTGATGGAAGCGCACAAGATCCATGCGCTGCTCGTCGTCGATGCCGACAGGCGCGTGGTCGGCGCATTGAACATTCACGACTTGCTGCGCGCGCGAGTGGTGTAAAGACGGGATTTGGGATTCGGGATTCGAGATTCGAAGACCGCACCGCAACCCGCAGCGCTTTAATTCAAGCCTTACGAATCCCCAGTCCCGAATCCCGTGCTTCCCAACGACCTCCCCGCCGACATCCGCGAACGCGCCGCACGCATCAAGCTCGCGGTGTTCGACGTCGATGGCGTGCTGACAGATGGCAAGCTCTGGTACACCGTCGAAGGCCACGAGTTGAAAGCCTTCAACGTGCACGATGGACTCGGCCTCAAACGCCTGCTGACCAATGGCATCGAGGTGGCGATCATCACCGCGCGCCTCAGCCACGTCGTCACCGAGCGCATGGCCGAACTCGGTGTGGCGCATGTGTACCAGGACCAGAAGGACAAGCGCGCCTGCCTCGAACAGCTGCTGCACGCGCTCAAGCTGAGTCCGGATCAAGTTTCCTACACCGGCGACGACCTACCCGATCTCGCGCCGATGCAAATGGTCGGATTGTCGATTGCGGTCGCGAACGCGCATGCCTCGGTGCGCGAGCGGGCGCATTGGCACACGCGGCGCGCTGGCGGTGAGGGCGCCGCGCGTGAAGTCAGCGACTTGATCCTTGCCGCACAGGGCAAGTCCGCGACCGAACTCGCTGCTTTCCTGCGCTGACGGTCGGCCATGGAACGTCGCTACTGGATGCTTGTCGTCGTGCTCACGCTGGTCGCGCTGAGCAGCGAACTGCTGCTCTGGCTCACGCGCGAACGCCCGGATGAGCAGACGTTCGCCGGGCCGCCGCGTTCGGACTACACCCTCACCGATTTCACGATGAATGCGCTCGACTCGGCCGGCAAGCGCACCTTCCTGATCAGCGGTCCGAGCCTCGCGCGCCGCGGCGAGGATGGGTCGATCTTCGTCACCACCCCGGACTATCAATTGATCGATGGCGGCGGTCATCCGTGGACGGGCAAATCGGACTCTGCCTGGGTCAACAAGGACGGTACGCTGATGAAGCTGCTGGGCCATGTCGAAATGCACCGCGCTGCGCCCACGGACGGTCTGCCCATTGACGTCGTCACGCGCGATCTCATGACCTGGCCCAAGGACAAGAAAATGGAAACCGCCGCGCCAGCCACGATCACGCAACCGGGTTCTATACTCACCGGCGTCGGCATGACCGGCGATCTCAACGCGAAAACCCTGGAGCTTCTTTCGGATGTGCATTCCATACTGCAACCCAAGCATGCATCAAACGCAGCTGCGAAATAACGCTTGCGCAGCGATCGCGATCGTCGTGCTGGCGCTGGCAGCGCCGAACGTGCATGCGCTGAGTAGCGACCGCGACCAGCCGATGGATATCAACGCCGACCACGCGAAGATCACGCAGGGCACCGACAAGGCGCCCGGATTGACCTATCTCACCGGGAATGTGCGCATCACGCGCGGCTCAATGAGGGGGATGGGCGCGCAAGCGACGATCTACCAGCACCCGGCACATGCGAAAGACGCGCAGGGCAAGGACATCTCCAGCGAAGTCCAGCGCGTGATCCTGATTGGCAAGCAGGCGCATATGGAGGAACTGGGCAAGGACAACGAATTGGTCAAATCCGATGCCGACAAGATCGACTATAACGCGGACAGCGGCATCGCCGAGCTGACCGGCAGCGTGACGGTGGTGCGGGCAGGACACGGCGAATTCCACGGCGCCCACATGACGTACAACACCAACACCGGCGAGATGGAAAGCGGCGACAGCACCCCGGAGAACCGCGTCCACCTGATCATCCAGCCGAAGGCGAAAACGGCAGCCAAGCCCAGCAATGGGAAAGAGCCGGATGTGAAACCGTCCGAGGGCAAGGGCGACGCCTCCTGATGTTGAGCGCCAGCGGCCTGCGCAAGAGTTTCCGTGGTCGCGCGGTCGTGCGCGACTTTTCATTCTCGCTGGGTGAGGGCGAGATCGTTGGCCTGCTTGGGCCGAATGGCGCCGGCAAGACGACCTGCTTCTACATGGTGGTCGGTCTGGTTGCCGCGGATGCCGGAACGATCAGTATCGACGAGCAGGATGTGACGACACTGCCGATGCACGCGCGCGCGCGACTCGGTGTCGGTTACCTGCCGCAGGAAGCGTCGGTGTTTCGCAGGCTCAGCGTCAGCGACAACATCCTGGCTATTCTGGAGCTGCGCGATGATCTGGACCACGATGGGCGCCAGGCAGAACTCGAATCGCTGCTCGACGAGCTGCAGATCAGTCATATTGCGGGACAGAAAGGCGTCAGCCTGTCCGGCGGCGAACGTCGACGCGTCGAGATCGCCCGCGCGCTCGCCGCCAAACCCCGTTTCATGCTGCTCGATGAGCCGTTTGCGGGCATCGACCCTATTTCGGTGGTCGAAATCCAGCGCATCGTGCGCCAGCTCAAATCGCGCGGCATCGGGATCCTTATCACCGATCACAACGTGCGTGAAACGCTCGGCATTTGCGAGCGCGCCTACATCATGAGCGAGGGATCGGTGCTGGCGCAGGGCGTTCCTGCCGAGATTCTCGCCAACGAGCAGGTGCGCGAGGTCTACTTGGGGCGCGAATTTCGCATGTAGGCGCCGTTTCGGCAGAGCGGCTCTCAGCCGGCCGAACTTGTTCAGACTCTGCCGACTTTTCCGCGCCGTCAAGCCCTGCCCACCACCGCGCTTTGGCGCTAGGATGCTGAAAAGGGGATTTGGCACGCTTCCGGCATGAAACCCGCTCTTCAACTCCGCCTCGGTCAATCGCTGGCGCTGACGCCTCAGTTGCAACAGGCGATTCGACTGCTGCAGCTGTCGCGGCTCGAGCTCGAGCTTGAGTTGAATACAGCGCTGGAATCGAACCCGCTGCTCGACATGGAGGACGGCGAAAGCGAGGAGGGCGAAGATGTCGATGCCGCCGCGAGCGAAAGCGAGACCGAGCCCGTCGCCGACACTGCCGATTCCGACGAACAACCGCTCGACCTCGAACTGGACCGCAGCGACTACCGCGGAACGGCGCTCGACGAGGACGGCATGGAGCAGCAGGACGCGGAGATCGAGGATCTGCGCGACCACCTGCTCTGGCAACTCAACCTGACGTCGCTGTCCGCGCGCGACCGCGCGATCGGCGCCACGATCATCGAAGCGATCGACGACGATGGCTATCTCGGCGAGACCGACGAAGTAATCCGCGACACCCTCGCCTCGCTGTACACGATCTCGCTGGAGGAAATCGAACCGGTGCGCCATCGTGTGCAGCAGTTCGATCCGGTCGGAGTCGCCAGTCGGAATTTGCGCGAATGTCTAGCTGTCCAGCTCCACGTCTTCGCCACGGACACGCCCGGTCTTGCCCTCGCGCAATTGCTGGTCGCCGAGCATCTTGAAGCGCTCGCCAAACAGGATCGTGCGCGCCTTTGCCAACGCCTGCACGTCGACGACGCAGAATTTGAAATCGCGCTGGCATTGATCCGTTCGCTGGTGCCAAAGCCGGGCAGCGGCTACTCCAATGCAACCGCCGAATACGTTGCGCCGGACGCGTATGCGCGCAAGATCGGCGGACGCTGGCAAGTTGCGCTGGCGCCCGGCTGCCAGCCGCGCCTTGGCATCAACGAGCACTATGCGAGTTTGATAGCAAAAGCCCGTCGAGACGATGCTTCGTATCTGAAAGGCCAGCTGCAGGAAGCGCGTTGGTTGATCAAGAGCCTCAAGACACGCGCCGAAACGATGCTCAAGGTCGCCGCATCGATCGTGCGCGCGCAGGAAGCGTTTCTCGAATTCGGCGCCGAGGCGATGCGGCCACTTGTATTGAAGGATGTCGCCGAGGAAATCGGCATGCACGAATCGACGATCAGTCGCGTAACCACACGCAAGTTCCTGCACACGCCGCGCGGCACCTTCGAATTCAAGTATTTCTTCTCCAGCGGCGTCACCACCGTGGATGGCGGCAACGCGTCCGCCACGGCGATCCAGGCGATGATCAAGAAACTCATTGGCGAGGAAAAGGCCACTCGCCCCTTGTCGGATCAGGTACTCGCTGTCGAGCTGAACCGTCGCGGCATCAATGTCGCGCGTCGCACGGTGGCAAAATATCGCGAAGCGCTGAACATTCCGTCGTCCAACGACCGCAGCAGACTCGGATGACGGCGGTTCATCGCGCAAGCGTTATGTTCAACACTCAACCCACACAGGAGGGAACAGCACGTCCGTTTGCTTGTCCGAGGTTATGAGATTGCGTTTGTGCCGGTAACTGCGGTGCCAACGGCATTTCGCTCAGGTCCGGCCCGTGCCGGCCATTCCAACGAGGAGTTCAACATGCAGATCAACGTCAAGGGTCACCAGGTCGAAGTCACCGCCTCCTTGCACGACTATGCGACGAGCAAGTTCGAGCGCATTACGCATCATTTCGATCATCTGCATGAACTGGTCATCGTGCTTGGCGTCGAGAAGCTCTTGCACAAGGCTGAGGCCACGATGCTGCTTTCCGGCAAGAAACTGCATGCCGATGCGACCGCCGCGGACATGTACGCGGCGATCGACGCCCTCGTCGACAAGGTCGACAGCCAAGTGCGCAAGCACAAGGAAAAGGTCACCGATCACCATGCCGACGCCGTGCGCGCAACGCGCTACAGCTGACTTTCCGCACGCGATCCATACCCGCCCATGCCTTTTCTTGATTTGCTCCCCATAGAGCGGGTGCGCAGCGGGCTTGTCGTCAGCGACAAGCCCGCTCTCATCGAACAATTGGCTACTCTGCTCGGCGGCGCCGATGACGTCGTTATCGTGCGCGACGCCTTGAACGCTCGCGAACGCCTCGGCAGCACCGGACTCGGTCACGGTGTAGCCATTCCCCATGGGCGCAGCCCTGCGATCCACGACGCGCGTGCCGCATTCGTGCACCTGGCCACGCCGATCGAGTTCGGCGCAGATGACCGCCAGAATGTCGATCTCGTTGCGGCGCTGATCGTGCCCACTCATTTCACTGACCAGCACTTGAAGTTGCTGGCGGAACTTGCCGAATTGTTCTCGGATCACGCACTGACCCAGTCCCTGCGCGCCGCGCCGGATACGGACAGCCTGTACGCGGTGCTGCGCGAGGGATTGCGACCTCGGAGTTGATGGGCAAGGAAACTTTGGCGCTTGCGTGTGACGAAACGCCTTCACGACGTACACTGCGAGGGTTCCGGCCACTGGAAAGCCGCATGCCCAAGTTCGACTCATGGATCGCCTGACCGCCCGCCAACTATTCGACGCCGTCGGCGAACGCCTGGCGCTGCGCTGGGTCGCTGGGCAGCGCGGCGAGAATCGCGCGATCGAGACCGGCGGCACGCAGGCCCGACGGCCTTCGTTGGCCGGCTATCTCAACATCATCTACCCGAACAAGGTGCAGATCATCGGCACCGAGGAACTCAACTACCTCGACAGCCTCGATTCACGCCAGCGCTGGGAGACCGTCGAGAAGATCGTTGCCTACCAACCGACCGCGCTGCTGGTGACAAAGGACCAGACAATTCCCGCCGACCTGCGGCTTGCCGCGGAAGAGACGAACACACCGCTCTGGCACAGCCCCAAGCGCGGCCACGAGCTGCTGACCTATCTGCAATACCAGCTCGCTCGTACGCTGGCTCGCCAGATCACGCTGCATGGCGTGCTGATGGAGGTGTACTCGATCGGCGTGCTGATTACCGGCGAAAGCGGCACCGGCAAGAGCGAACTGGCGCTCGAATTGATCACGCGTGGCCATCGCCTGGTCGCCGACGACGCACCGGAATTCACCCTGATTGCGCCAGACGTGATCGATGGCAACTGCCCGGAGATGCTGCGTGACCTGCTGGAAGTACGCGGCCTCGGCGTCCTGAATGTGCGCGACATGTTTGGACAAACGGCGGTAAAGCCGTCCAAATACTTGCGCCTCATCGTTCATCTGAAGCCACAAAAGCTCGATGCGCCGTACGGCGACGCAATGACGCGCCTGATCGGTGACGTCGGCTATCGCGAAGTGCTCGATGTACAGGTGCCACAGATCATCATTCCAGTCGCTCCGGGCCGCAATATCGCGGTGCTGGCAGAAGCCGCCGTTCGCAGCCACATGCTGAAGACCAAGGGCTTCGATCCGGCGCAGACCTTCATCGATCGCCAGGCGCACCAGATGCGGAGACTGCCACCATGGTAGCTACGCATGCGCAAGCCGGGGCTGATGCCGAGACGCCGCCCAAACCGGATCAGCTGATCATCGTCAGCGGCCTGTCCGGATCCGGCAAGACCGTTGCCCTGCGCACACTCGAAGACCTCGGCTACTACTGCGTAGACAACCTGCCCGCGGCATTGATGCCTGCATTCGTGCACGCGGTCTCGCAGGGTTCTGGTGGACTCACGCAGCGTCTGGCGGTGGGCGTTGACGTGCGCAACCGCGCCGAAAATCTCAACCGTCTGCCCGAGATTCTCGCTGAACTCGCACGTGCGGACGTCGGCTACCGACTCGTTTTTCTCGATACCCGCGACGAAGTACTGATCAAACGCTATTCAGAGACGCGAAGGCGACACCCACTGTCCGTCGCCGGCGTCGGGCTCGCCGAGGCGATTGCCGAGGAGCGAAGTCTTCTCAAGCCGATGATCGCTATCGCCGATCGCGTCATCGACACCAGCGATCTCAACGTGCATCAGCTGCGCCGGCTGGTCATTACCGAAATGGGTCTCACCGCCGGGGCGATGACCCTGCTGTTCGAATCATTTGCGTACCGGCGCGGCGTTCCGGCCGATGCCGATTTCGTGTTCGATGCGCGCTGCCTGCCCAATCCGCACTGGGATACGAAATTGCGCCCGCTGTCAGGCAAGGACGCACCGGTGCGCGAGTGGCTCGAAGCAAAGCCCGAAGTCGCGCAGTTTGGCGGGGATCTGGGACGTTTTCTCGAAACATGGCTACCGCGATTCGAGTCGGACGGGCGCAGTTATGTGACGATCTGCGTCGGTTGCACGGGCGGGCGTCATCGATCGGTGTACCTTAGCGAACACCTTGCCGAGCAATTTCGCCAGCACTACGCACAGGTGCTGACCTATCACCGTGAGATGGAGTGACATGAAAGCCGGGATTCGGGATTCGAGATTCGAGATTCGCAAGAGCACCACAGCTTGCGGCCTTGCGATGTGTGGGTTGCGACACGGATTCTTCCGAATCCCGAATCCCGAATCCCGAATTCCGGCGCGCGGAGCGCCGCCGTGACCGTCGGCGTGCTGCTGATGACGCACGAATCGATGGGCGCCGCACTCGTCAATGCCGCGCGTCATGTGCTCGGTCGCCTGCCGCTGCCCGTGGAGGTACAGGAAGTCGCGCCGAACGCCGATCCGGACCAGATGCTGCGCGCCGCCGCTGCGAATGCGCGCGAGCTCGATCATGGCGACGGTGTGCTGGTGCTTTCCGATCTCTATGGCGCGACGCCATGCAACATCGCGCACCGTCTGCCCGATCTCGGTGTGCGCATGCATTGCGTCTCCGGTTTGAACCTGCCGATGCTGTTGCGTGTCCTTAATTATCCGGAACAATCGCTCGACGAGCTCGCACAGACGGCGGCCATTGGTGGGCGCGGAGGCATCGTCGTCGATACACCTTGAGCGACGCCGCCCCGACAAGGTGCGATTGCGCGGACATACCGATCAAATCATCACGGCAGGACCGACATGCTCGAAAGGGAAATCGCGATCAGCAACAAGCTCGGCCTGCATGCGCGGGCTTCGGCCAAACTCGTGCAGGAGCTGCACGGATACCAAGCCAGCGCGTTCATCACCTGCCGCGGCAAGGAAGTCAACGCAAAAAGCATCATGGGCGTGATGATGCTCGCAGCGGGGCTTGGCACGCCGGTGAAATTGCGAACCGATGGCGTCGATGAGGAGGCCATGATGACGGCGATGGTCAGTCTGTTCGAGCGTAAATTCGACGAGGGCCAATAGCGCGTGCGATTCGTATTGACCGGTGCCGGCGCCTCGCGCGGAATGGCGCTCGGTCGTGCTCGTCTGGAACAACCGAGCCGCTACCTGATCGACGACCGCCCATTGAGTGAGGCAGAAGTCGAAGGCGAGATCGAACGCCTGCGCCGCGCAACGGTTGCCGCGCGTGAGGAACTTCAGCTGTTGCGCGAGAAGCTGCATGGCACGATGGCGCGCGAGGTCGCCGAGTTCATCGATGCGCACAGCCTGATGCTCGCCGACCGCGAGCTGACCACCGGCCTGTACGATCTCATCCGCATCGGTCGTTATCGTGCCAGCGCAGCGCTGAAGATGCAGCGCGACCGCCTCGTCGCGGTGTTCGAGGCGATGGACGATCCCTACCTGCGCAGTCGCAAGGAGGACATCGATCATGTGATCGCGCGCGTGCAAGCCGGTTTGATGCGCGATTCGAGTCCACTGGAGCGCAAGATCGCCTCGCGCGTCGGCGAGATCCTGGTCAGCGATACGGTTTCGCCTTCGGAACTGGTGCCCCTGGCCGAACACGGCGTACTGGGTGTGCTGCTTACCTCGGGCAGTGTCGTTTCGCACAGCGCAATCCTGGCCCGCTCGCTGCGTCTGCCGATGATCGTGGCAGCGCACGAAGCGCTATCGCATATCCAGGACGACGACCTCGTGCTCATCGACGGCGAGCACGGTGAAGTCGTCGTGCATCCCGCCGCACAGGATCTCGCTCGCTATCGACAGTGGCAGCGCGATCTCGTGCAGAAGGGCAAACGTCTCGCACTGCTGCGCAACGTGGACACGATCACCCGCGACGGCGTACCGATAGCGCTGTATGCCAATGCGGAATCCGCTGCGGATATCGCGCAAGCCCGCGCGATTGGCGCCGCCGGCATTGGCCTGTACCGCACGGAGTTCCTGTTCCTGCAGCGGCGCGAACTGCCAGACGAAGAGGAACAGTTCCGCGCCTATCGTGACCTCGTACTCGGCATGGGTGGCTTGCCGGTGACGATCCGCACGCTCGATTTGGGCGCGGACAAGGCCGGCTCCAGCGGTCTTGCGCTGGAAGACGAGGAAAACCCCGCGCTCGGGATGCGTGGCGTGCGCCTGAGCTTGCGCGATCCGCACCTGCTCTCCGTGCAGTTGCGCGCGATCCTGCGCGCGTCGATGTATGGCCCGGTTCGCGTGCTGGTGCCAATGATCACGATTGCCGAGGAGATGGCCATCGTGCGTCGCCAGCTCAACGAATGCGCGCGCGACCTGCGCTCGTCCGGTCACGAGATTGCCGACAACATCGAACTCGGTGCGATGATCGAAGTTCCGGCTGCCGCGATCGCGCTGTCCGGCATGATCCGTTCGCTCGACTTCATCGCGATCGGCACCAACGACCTGATCCAGTACACCCTCGCGGTCGATCGCAACAACGATCAACTGGCACACCTCTACGACCCACTGCATCCAGCCGTGCTGAAGTTGCTCGCGCATACGATCACGGTCGCGCGGCGCGCAAAGCGTCGAGTCAAGCTGTGCGGCGAGATGGCCGGCGACAAACGCTACACCGCACTCCTGCTCGCACTCGGCCTGACCGATTTCAGCATGCACCCAGGGCTGATTCTGGAAGTGCGCGAAATCGTCAATGCGTTGGACCGTTCGGCTTTGCGCGAACACGCCCCCGCTTTGCTGCGCGCGCCAACGCGCGAACGCATCGTGGATGTGATGGAGAAAATGCAGACGTGACTACACGTTGCTTCACCGGAAGGACCGTTTTGCCGTGGATGATTTCCAGCACCAACGCAGACTTGCCCCGCGCAAGCCAATGTTTGATCTCTTCTTCCATTACTGCACTCACCGGCGTCTCTTTTTTCAAAGGTAACACCTGAGCAGGAAATCACTGGTTTTATACAAACCATTATGAATCGCGCCGCGGAGATTTCCTGTCGAGGCGCGCCGCTCATCTCCACCGACGCCAGCCCGGGGACGCGCATCGGATCAGGCGAAGGTGCGGCTTCGAATCAAACAGAACGCGCGCTCGTCGCCCGCAGCGCTGGCCGGATCTGACTGCGATGTATTGCCAACGGTCATGAAGTCGACGACATCCCAGCCCGTCCGGTCGAGGATGCGGCGCAAACCTGCGTCCGAGAATATCCAGTAATTGGTTGGATCGCCGTTGGTTTCGTAGCTGTCGACAAGGTACGCCGCCGGCACCGTGCGCATGTCGACCCGCTGCGCGTTGATAATACCTTGTTTGGCCGCGGTGGCGCAGTTATACCGAGTGATTCGCGTACTCACCAGCGCATATTTCGCGACGCGCGAGAGATTCTCGAGCGCGGAGAACGGATTCTTCAGGTGATAGAGGATGCCCATGAAGAACGCGAGGCCGTAGCGCTGGCCGGGCAGTTCGAAATGCGTGTCAAGATCCACTTCATGCAGTGTGACCTCGGACTTCAGCGCTCCTTTCAATAGGCGCAGTCCTCGGCAGCTGTTGAAATTCGTCGGCGGAAAGTCGACGACATCCGACTTGTGTCCCAGCGTTTCGAGGAAAAACGCGGTATCTCCATCCGCTGCGCCGATGTCGGCGATCGGAAGGTCGCCAGCCAATGTTAACAAGTCCCGCGCTTGGCCCGTGAGTAAGTGTTCGAGATGCATGAAGTTGTTGAGCGTCCATTAGGGATACCAAGAAAAATCGACGGGAGCCAAGCTTTTTTTGATGCTCTCAATTCGTGTCCGAAATTTTTTCGCCGCTTGCGCGAGCTCGTTGATATTCATTGCGGTATGCCAATAAAAATCAAAGACTGACCAAGTTCTCAGACATGCGCAAGGCCCGCTCGCATGACGCCGCCATGTAATGACTCAGCCCTTCCTGTTTCCGCTCACCCAGTCGTTGCATGTGCGATACGCTCATGCCGCCGATCTTCGGCGCCCCAGTAGAACTTCGCCGCGGAGATGCCGTACTTGCGCTCAGCATCTGCGCCATGCACACCGCTCTCGGCCGTCTTTTGAATCTTCGCAATCCGACTCTTTCTCGCAACTTGGACTTGCGCCTGGAAAGCTAGGAGCGGAGGCGGCTTCAAAAATCACCGGTGCCACTCCATGGGGCGAGGACCCAAGCTCCGTCTGCACTCTCACCAGCAAGCGACCGATCCCGCAACGCAGATTGATCGGCGTCACCGCCAGCCAGCAGCCAGTCGGACTCAGCACGACACGCCTCGACCCGCTTCATCCACGTAGACAATTCGCTCGACATTCCCGCACACCTTCATCGTAAGTGTCAGGCCACCTCACCTTCCGTAGTTTTCGTCTAGCTGTTGCGATCGCGCTCCTTTTGCGATGAGGAGTGTGGCGATGATGGACAAGCGGTCGATTTGGTTGAGGCAGATGTCGGCGTGGCGTGAGAGCGGTCAGTCGGCGGCGGCGTTCTGCCGTTCGCGCGGACTGACCTATTCGCAGTTCATCTACTTGCAGCGCGTGGTGCGCATGCCGCCGGACGAAGCGCCCTTGCTGGTCCCGGTGAGGGTCGAGGCGCAGGCGATGCCGGCCCTGCGCGCGCCGGTCGAACTGGAGTTGCCGAACGGTGTGCACCTGCGCGTGCCGTGCGGTTCTATGGTGGACGTGATTGCATTGGTGCGTGGGCTGACGTGCTGAGCCCGACCGGCTGGTGGCTGGCGGTCAATCCGGTCGACCTGCGCTGCGGAATCGACCGACTGCTGGTGAAGGTGGCGGCTGAGCTCGGTTGCGAGGTATGCGATGGCGGCGCGTATGTGTTCCGCAATCGCAGCGCGACGCGGATCAAGGTGCTATGCGTGGATGCGCAGGGCGTGTGGCTGAGCGTGCGTCGGCTGCATGCGGGGAGCTTCGTGTGGCCGCGGGTCGGAGAGGCGGTGTGCACGCTGACATCGGCGCAGTTCGCATGGCTGTGCGCGGGCGTGGACTGGCAGCGTTTGTCGATGAGTCTTGATGGGATTCCAAAAGCCGTCTAAACGGCTATAATCACGGCATGGACGCCGCCGCCCTCGCCACGATCACTGACATCGATACCCTGCGTGGCGTGATCCGCGAACAGATCGATACGATCGCCCAGCGCGATGCAACGATTGCCACGCGCGATCGCGCGATTGTCCACAAGGAAGCGCGGATCGAGGTGCTGACCCACGAGATCGCGCGCCTGCGCCGCGTGCAGTTCACGGCGAAGTCCGAGCGCATGGATCCGGACCAGCGCACGCTGTTCGACGAGAGCATGGCCGCGGACATCGCGGCGGTCGAGAGCAAGCTGGAGGCGCTGCGCAGCACGCCGACCGCAACGGTCACGGCGACGCGCAAGACGCCCCAGCGCCGCGCACTGCCGGCCGACCTGCCGCCCATCGAGACGCGCCACGAACCGCAGTCGTGCAACTGCGGCACGTGTGGCGCAGCGCTGGTGGCGATCGGCGAGCACGTCAGCGAGACCGCTCCCGCGCATCCTGCGCTCGCGCGTCCGTGTGCATCGAAGCTGACTGCAAGCCGATCGAGTTCTTCGTGCGCCGCGACATCTATCCGCAGTACGCCTGCCGCACCTGCCAGACCATCGTCGCCGAACCCGTGGCGCCCGCGATCCTCGAACGCGGGATGGCGGCTCCTGGCCTGCTCGCCCAGGTCGTGATCCAGAAGTACACCGATCATTTGCCGCTGTACCGTCAGGAAGCGATCTTCGCGCGCAGCGGCATCGAACTGTCACGCACAACACTGGCCGAGTGGATCGGCGTGGTCGGTCTGCGCCTACAACCGCTGGTCGATGCGCTGCGTGCGCAGCTGCTCAGCGAACCGGTGCTGCATGCCGACGAGACGCCGGTGGCGCAGCTCGATCCGGGGGCCGACAAGACCAAGCGGGCGTATCTGTTCGCATACGCCACACAGGGACGTGCCAGTGCCGCGAACGCAGGATGCGCAGGAGCGGCCCGCAGCGCGAGTGCGACGCCCATCGGTCGCTCCCGGCATCCTGCCTTCGCTGACACTCGGGCATCCCTGCCCATCGGTCGCTCCCGGCATCCTGCCTTCGCTGACACTCGGGCATCCCTGCCCATCGTCGTGTTCGACTATTGCCAAAGCCGTGCCGGGAAACATGCCGATACCTTCCTTGGCGATTGGAATGGCGCGCTGATGGTTGACGACTTCAGCGGCTACAAGGCGCTGTTCGCGAAGGGCGTCATCGAACTGGCCTGCTGGGCGCATGCGCGACGCACGTTCGTCGATGCGCACAAGGCCAGCAACAGCCCGATCGCCGAGGAGGCCATCCGCCGCATTGGCGCGCTGTACGCCATCGAGGCCAAGGTGCGCGACCTCGACGCCGAGTCGCGACAGCACCTGCGCAACGAGTACGCGCACCCGCTGCTGGAGGACCTGCGGCGCTGGCTCGACGCGCTGCGTCCGAAGGTGCTCGGCAATACCGGCCTGCACCGCGCAATCGAGTACACGCTCAGGCGTTGGCCCGCGCTCGCGCGCATCTTCGACGACAACCGCTATCCGATCGACAACAACCCGATCGAAAACGCGATCCGGCCGATCGCTCTCGGCCGCAAAAACTGGCTGTTTGCCGGCTCACACACGGCTGGTCAGCGCGCCGCCGCGATCATGAGCCTGCTTGCCACCGCCAAGGCCAACGGTCTCGAGCCGCATGCGTGGCTTACTGACGTGCTCACGCGTTTGCCGACCACCAAAAACCGCGACATCGCCAGCTTGCTACCGCTGCCATAAGAAGCGGGCACTTGGCGAGGTGAGGTGGGCGGGCGCTTACGATCTGGTCCTTGCCGGACGAAGTACGGATGTATCTGTGTGTCGCGCTCGTCGGTGCTCTCGGCATCCTGTCTCGCCGCGCCTGGTGCAACCTGCTGCTGGCGGGATTGTTTGTACTCGGCTTGCTCGCACCGCACTACCTGCCATTCGCGCCATCGCAAGCTTTTATGCGGCTCGCAGGTTTTTTTGCGCTCGGCGCATTTTGCTACTTGAATCGCGATGTCATCGCGGTCAGCGGATGGGGATTTCTTCTGTTCGCCGGGCTGGCCTGGCTGTTGCGCAACACGCCTGCTTATCCCTTCGCGTTCGGTCTTGCGGAAGCCTCCTTTGCATTCTGGTTCGCCTACCGCTCGCATTGGTACGGCTACAACCTCAGCGGTGACTATTCCTACGGCCTCTACCTATGGGGCTATCCTGCGGAACAAGTGGTTGCGCACCACTTTCCAACGATCGCACCGCTGACGGATGCGGCGCCGGGATTCTGCCTTGCGGCAACACTGGCCGTGGCGTTCTGGCATTTCGTCGAGAAACCAGCGATCAAGCTGAAGTCGATTCCGAAACAAATATGGGCGCGCCGGCAGCGCAACGGTTCGACAACCGCTATCGACGAACCCGAGTCAACTGACTTGAGTTCGAGCAAAGAACAAGGGAAGAAGGCTCACATCAACACCGCGTGATGCTCACGGACTCCCAAGCTTGCGATCACGACGATTCGCGCTTTGCTCCGCAACAGTAAGTGCGACTTTGTCGCGCAGATAGACCGGCAGCACGGATTCCGGCGCCACACCGCGCCCTTCGCGCACAAGCGGACTCGCGAGCAGTGCTATGTCGCTCGCCTGCGGGTAACGCTCGCCATCCGCCCACAAGGGCGCGGCAGGAAGGCGTGCGAGAAGTACATCGCGATAGGTCGTCCAACCGCTACCAATGACATTCCACGCTTGCTGTGTCGGCAATTGCAGTACGCCGGCGTTGCCGACGAATTCGGCTTCAATCGCCTCAACCAGACCTTCGTCAGTGCGCCGAAAAGTGCCGACGTAAATTTCGCCCATGCGTGCATCGATCACCGCAAGGATCGCTGCACCGTTATGTGGTGCCTGCATCGCCAATGCCGCCAGCGACGAAACCGCAACCACAGGTATGTCGAGCGCCAGTGCAATTCCCTGCGCAGCCGAAATCGCCAGGCGCACGCCGGTAAACGCACCGGGTCCGCAACCGACGCCGAGCGCATCGAGGTCGCAACGCGCGAAGCCTGCTTCCAGAAGCAACTCCTCGCACATCGGCAGCAACAGCTCGGCGTGACGACGTGGTGCGATTTCGCTGCGCACGAGAACGCGCTCACCCACCAGCAGGGCGGCCGAACACGATTCCGTAGCGGTTTCCAATGCGAGCAGATTCATGAGGGTATTCTAGCGGCCACCGTCGCGCTTGCCCATTGCGTACCAATCCACGCGCCGAGTCAGGATCATCAGGGCAGCGACGGCAAGCAACAGCGCGAGCGAGCCCATGAGGAGCGCATAGTCCTCGCTGGATACGAGACTATAGAGGCAGAGCATAGGTCACGGCGAGAAGACCACCCAGGACAAATCTCGCACGCCGCTGCGCCAGTGCAGCCGCGGCATAGCCACCCCCCATCGCGACCGTTGCTGCGGCTCCCAGCGCGTACGCCGCGCCAAAGCCGATCTGTTCGGACAATGCCAGCAGAACGAAGTAGAACGAGCACAAGGCAAGACCGACCAGCAAATACTGCACAGGATGCAGGCACAAGCCGCGCAATACCTCGAACAGGAAAAACGCGACAAGCGTCAGTGCAATGAACAACACACCGGATTTTCCGGCCGCACATTCTGCTGATAGGCATTCGCCGGACGCACCAGGCTGACACCGGCCGCGGAATCTGCCAACGAGATCGAAGCGACGTCGCCTTCGTGCCAGCGTTGCGGGAGGCGACGGCTCAGGTCAAGCACCTGCCGCCTCGCTTCGAAACTTTTTGCGTCGACGCGGTGCGCGGTTGGCAGAAATGCGCCATCGAAGCCTGGCTCCGGCCAGGTGCCGTCGACACGCAGCTCAGTGTCGCTCCAGGGGCAGTGCAGAAAGGCGTTGGATACCGTTGTGGTTCTCGGCCATCCGAGGTCAACACGGAAGATCAGCGGGATAGAAGCGCCCACAATTTCCGCCACGGCCGTATAGACAGCCGTTTCATGGATCCCATACCGGCGCAGTTCCGGCACCAATGTCGCCTGCACGCTGAGCGTGTCCGGCAGCAGGTACTCCTTCTCCTCGACAACGACCACGCACTTTTCCTGTTGCTATCGGTGGCGCACCGGCACCACCAGCACCCGACCGTCAGATCACTTGAAATGCGCCCCAGCGTTCAGCGATCTGCCGCGTCGCATCGGTTGCACGCCCTTGTCGCTCACCGACCAGTTCATTCAATTTGGCTAACGAAATCATCGATAGCAGCGCCAGCAAGGCGATGCCGCCCACCTTTAACTTCGGTCCGTCCGCCCATTGCAACGACATCCTCATGCCTCATTTAGGAAAGTCGACATTGCAACGGACGATCGCGTCGGCGCGCAGGCCATATCAGGCGGTAGTCGGACCCCTGCAGTCATTCCAGGCAGCGCGAACACGCGCGCAACTGTCTTGACTCAATCACAACATTACAGGTGCTAGGCTCAGGGCTTGTTCGACGATGCGAGGCGACTCGATGAACCCGATCGGCGAGCGCGCACTGTGGGTGCTGCTAGGCTTTGTACTAGGCTGGCTACTGTGTCGACTGATGTCGCGGCGGGCGTCCATCAAGGCTTCACCCGATCAGCACGCGAAAATCCCTGCGCCACCGCTATCACTCACCGCTGCGTCGGCGGAACCAATGCGAGGTGCGTTGCCTCCGAGGCCGTCCTCGTCGCGCATGGTGGATGTTGGTGCAGCACGTGCGGTCGGCTTCAACTTGAAACATGCTGACGACCTCACCATCATCCTCGGTATTGGACCCAGGACCGACGAATTGTTTCGCGCAAATGGCATCGAGAGTTTCGTGCAGGTCGCGCAACTGCGTGTCGATGAGCTACTCGATGTCCTCGAACGCGGGGGTCCGAACTTCCGCCTCTCCAACCCCTCCAGTTGGGCGCAACAAGCTTTGCTCGCAGCGGAGAACCGTTGGTTGGAGTTGAAGCGTGTTCAGTGCGAGATGATGGCGAGTGGA
Organism: Lysobacterales bacterium; assembly: GCA_038237055.1. Lineage (GTDB taxonomy): Bacteria > Pseudomonadota > Gammaproteobacteria > Xanthomonadales > Rhodanobacteraceae > Dokdonella_A. The sequence goes on from JBBRZD010000008.1 coordinate 23,541, forward strand.
GTGCAATTCGATGAGTGACCGCCGCCGGTTACGCGTCGAATTTGCACGCGCTGTTGATGGATCCGGACGCAATCGTTTGCGGCTTGCGAAAGATGCGCAGGAATGGAGCGTTTCAGCAGACGAAAAAAGCAGCACACACGGTAGATGCTGCGTGCTGCAAAATATTGACCGAATCTGCGACACGTCTCACGACGGATCGCTGATCGAACATAGTGGAACGGCTAGAAACAACCAATGAACCAATGGGCTCTCGTCACGATGTCGTTTGCCGAGCACTTGGTGACGTGCCCACGCGATGAAGACTCCGTTTTGCGTCGGCATGGAGGAAATCGTTCATACTGAATCCGTCGCACCGGCGCAAACTACGATCATCCGGCAAAAGCATCCGTCCATTCGCAAGGAATTCTGTCATCAACGGCATGCGTGTTATCAAGACGACCAGCTATGACGTGCCCAAGCACAAGCTGACCGTATCGTTTGCATCCGGTCGAGCCTTTGTCTTCCATTCTGTTCCAGCCGTCGTGGCGGCGTTGCTGTCTCAGGCGATCGACCCGATTGCGTACTTCAATCGCTGCGTCCGTGGCCGATTCGCGTGGGTCGAGATATCGGACGGACAAATTGTTCGCAACACGTTCGCTATCGATCCGTTCGACAGTTGATTCGTTTGCGGGTATCGATCTCTTCGTTTTCAGCGGCCGTCGGATACTGGCGCACAACTCCGACTAGATCATCGGCGATTCGTCGCACGGCCAACACGCAGAAAACGCTGCCAATATGTCCAACTGTTTGAGTCTGCACGACGGCGTTTGGCTACGATTGGCGGTCCGGCAAACAGCCTCAACTTGAACAGCCCCTGCCTGAATTCCAACGGCAATCCCGAATGTCCAGCCGCCTGTTTAGCACGCCATGCACTTTGGCGTGCGCTATGCCGCGCGTGTCCGGTCGTTGGAAGTTGCTTTCTACCTGTCAATGTCTGCGCCAGCTCGGCTGCCGTTTCATCTCCCCATCCTGGGCGTGCCCAAGCGCTGGGTCGTACATGACGGGCTCCAATGCCCGCAATGCATCTGCTCAATTCGTGAGGCGCTCACTTCATGTCATCCGTCACCCGATGCGGCGGTGAAGGGAGCGGTAGACACGCGCAGCGCCTATTCCGCGCGAACATTTTCTCAGCGTCGCGGCCTGGTTGCGATGCAGCGAGATGTTGTGCAGGTATCGCGCGCACCGTGTTGCACGCCAGGTTGCGATTCTGCACCGTGCATTGCCTGCGAAAAGCATTTGGGAAAACGTTGAACACGCCGCCATTCCCGGGAAAGCCGCGAGAAGAAGCCAGGTGCGAAGCGGATTTCCGCTTTTGCAGGAATGACGAGGTTCGGACTTTTTCAGCGTTGCCTCAGTGCGTCCTCTTCAAGTACGGCTGGCCGGCGCAGCCTTCTCCTCCGAGCAGTGCGCGGTGTCGGATCTTTCAGTCGCCGCAGCCCGGCAAGGCCAAACGGTCGACACACGAAGGAGCGACGGAGTTTCAATGGAAAATTCGCCAGGCGCTCGCTCTTCGCACCGCGGCCGCTCGCGAGATGCTTAGAATGATCCGAGTTTTTACGATCCCGTTATGCCCGCATTGCGTCGCGTTTCTTTTTTAGGCTCCTCAGCAAAATCTGTGGGTGAACTTCGGTTCTGGTAGAGCGCCAAGTGCGTGATACAAGGCGATTTCGGCAGCATGGTAGGTGCGAAATCCGAATGATCTTCTGGAGGTCAGTTTTGCTTTGGTGTTGAAACCCTCGACGACACCACTGGAAAGCTGCCCCTTGGCTCGAAACCAGTTGAGCAAGAGGGGCTGGTGACGGCGCAGCATCTTGGCGATTCGTTTCATGGGTTCGATCTTCGATCGCAGGGTGCGGGTACACCACCGATCCAGGAAGCGACC
>JBBRZD010000009.1:0-24773 GCA_038237055.1 Lysobacterales bacterium
CCCATGCCGCCGCCGACAGCGACATTGAAACCTTTGAGTTCACCGTTCTCGATGATGGCGATCAGACCGAGGTCCTGCGCGAATACATCGATGTCGTTGGTCGGTGGAACGGCGAGACCAATCTTGAACTTGCGCGGCAGGTAAGTCGCGCCGTAAAGCGGCTCCGATTCTTCTTCGTCTCCGGCAACCTTTTCGTCATCGAGCCAGATCTCGTGATACGCGCGCGTCTTGGGCAGCAGATGTTCGGACAGACGTGCAGCCCACTCGTATGCGACCCGGTGCGCAGAGGACTGCAGCGGATTTGCCGAGCTGACCACGGTGCGGTTGACGTCGCCGCACGCGGCCAGGGTGTCGACCAAGGTCGCGTTGATCGCCGCGATCGTCGGTTTCAGACGGCGCTTGATCACGCCGTGCCACTGGAACGTCTGCCGCGTAGTGATGCGCAGCGTTCCGTTCGCATGCTCGCGTGCGATCGCATCGAAGGCACGCCACTGCGACGGTGTCACCACGCCGCCGGGCAGGCGCGCGCGGATCATGAAGGAATACGCCGGTTCGAGTTTTTGTCGGCGCCGCTGCTCACGCAAGTCGCGGTCGTCCTGCTGGTAGCTACCGTGGAATTTCAGCAGCTTGTTATCGTCATCGCAGATTGCGCCGGTGATCGGATCGGCCAGACCCTTGGCGATACCGCCGCGCAGGAAGCGGCTGGCTGCCTTGATGTCTTCGAGGCGGGAAGGCGTGGTCGTCATTTCAATACACGTCGCGCGCGTAGCGCCCGTGCTGGATCAGTTCGGAAAGGCGTGACTGCGCGCTTTCGCGGTCGAGACCGCCATGCGTCACGAATATGTCGGTGAGCGTTTCGTGCACGTCCCTGGCCATCTGCTTGGCATCGCCGCACACATACAGGCGCGCGCCGTTTTCGAGCCACGTGTGCAACTCGCGCCCGTGCTCGCGCAGGCGATCCTGCACGTAGATTTTCGATTCCTGATCGCGCGAGAACGCCAGGTCGAGCCGATGGAGTGCGCCCGTACGTAACGCATCCTGCCACTCGGTTTGATACAGGAAGTCGTCGTGAAAATGACGATTGCCGAAGAACAGCCAGTTGCGTCCGCTTGCGTCCAGCTCGCGTCGCTCCTGCACAAACGCGCGAAACGGAGCGACGCCAGTGCCAGGTCCAATCATGATCACATCGGTGTCGGCATCGGGCAGTCGGAAGCGGTCGTTCGATTCGATGAACGCGGGTACGCGTGCGCCGTCTTCGCGCGACGTCAGGAACGACGATGCGGCGCCGGTGTGCGCATGGCCGAACGACTCCCAGGCGACGTTCACGACGGTCAGATGCACTTCGTCACCGACGCTGCGACGACTCGAGGCGATCGAATATAGTCGTGGGGTCAATGGGCGCAATGCCGCTACGAATTCGTCCGCATTCCATACAGCCGGGAATTCGCGCAACAGGTCGACCACCTGATGGGTGCTGAGCAACTTGGCAAGATCGCTGTTGCGATCCGGCGCGAGCAGGCGATTGAGGTTTTCCGCGCGTGCGTGCGCTGCGTGCGCCGCGATGAAAGGACGCACAAGCCTGGTCAGTTCGCGACGCGTGCTCAACCACGAATGCAGCGAGTGCGTTTCGCCCGCGTGCGTGACGCGCGTCTCGCCATCCAGGTTCAGCGTCTGCAGTATCCAATCAACCAACGCAGCCGCATTCGTCGGCCACACGCCGAGTGCGTCGCCGGGTTCATAGGTCAGGCCGGAGCCTTCCAGCGACAGTTCGATGTGATGCACGGCGCGAGTCCCATCGCGCGAGACGATGCGCTGGTTGACCAGCAGTTCCGCGGCGAACGGACGCTCTCGGCTCCACGCTGCATTGACGGCATGCGGGCGCAGCGGTGCCACCGTCGCTCGCGGCGCAGCGGCCTTCAGCGTTTCGCGCGCGGCGCCGAGTGCTTGCTCCAGCCACGGTGTCGCTACGGTTTCGATATCGACATCGGCTTCGCCGGCAGCCAATACACGCGCAGCGCCGAGTTCGCCCAAGCGTGCATCGAGGCGGTGACCGATCGCGCAGAACTGCGGGTAGCTCGAATCGCCGAGGCCGAGCACCGCGTACTTGAGGTCGACCAGTTGCGGCGCGCGTTTGCCAACGATGAAGTCGACCAGCGCGCGTGCGTCATCCGGCGGATCGCCGTCGCCTTGCGTGCTGATCACGATATAGAGCAGGCGTTCGGACTTCAGCTCGCGCTGCGGATACGCGTCTGCGCGCACGAGACGTACGGCGAGACCGGCATTCTCCGCATCGAGCGCAAGCTTCTCGGCAAGCCGCCTGGCATTGCCGGTCTGACTTCCATAAATGATCGTCAGGCGTTGCTGCGGCCCCGCTTCACGCGCAGGTACCGGTGGCGACGCCCGTGCGCCGCCGGCTGCGTGGTTAGCCTGCGCCGCGGAATAACCGGACAGCCACCACAGTGTGGGTGCATCGAGGCCGTCGAGCAGTCGCAGGATTTCGGTCGGTCCCTCCCCGGGCAGCGGAACGATCGTCGATGCGGGCAGGGCTGGCACGGCTGAGTCCTTGAATGGACGTCCAGACGTCCGGAAGGAGCTCGATGCTAGGCCTGCTTCCGCCGCGACGGAAAGAATGGCTGGTTATGCGCATATACAACGCGGATGCAGTGCCGAGGCGGTGGCGCTGAGCTTTTCCGCGACGCATGCGCGTACGCTCGGTGGGAGGCCTCGCTGCGTTGAACGGCGAATTCACGAGCCACGCCTCGCATTCCCCAACGATTTCTGGTTGATGATGGTGGCTGCGATTCCGCTACTGTTGTTGCGGCCAACGCCGGTGCGCGAGGCAAAAGACGACGTATCCGGCTGCGGCAGCGAGCGGCGCCGCGTGAAATAGGGAATCAGCGGCAATGCACCTCATGCACGACTGTGCTTGCGCACTGCGTCGGGCAAACTTGAACTTTCCTTTAAGACCAGAAGGGGCCAGCGGCATCGCTCGTGTAGCATAGCCGTCATGCAGACGGTCCCGTCATCGCTACCATTGCTTCAACTCGATTGCGGTGTCGCGATATTGCGCTCCTGGCGATCCAACGATCTCGAAAGCCTCGTCGCGAACGCAAGCCACGCCGATGTGTCGCGCGGGCTGCGCGATCGCTTCCCGTATCCCTACACCGGCGATGACGGTCGCGCGTGGCTCGCGCGTGCGGTTGACGAATCCGATCGCGCCTGGGCGATCGAGATCGACGGCGCGGCGGTCGGCGGCGTCAGTCTTCATCCGGGCGTCGATGTGCATCGTCATTCGGCGGAATTGGGTTACTGGATCGGGCGAAACTATTGGGGCCGTGGCGTGATGAGCGCAGTGTTGGCTGTGTTCGCGGATCGTGCGATGTCTGCGTTCCGTCTGCATCGGTTGTTCGCGACCGTGTATTCGACCAACCCGGCGTCGATGCGTGTGCTGGAAAAGGTCGGATTCGAGCGCGAGGGCGTGCAGAAGTCGGCTGTGATGAAGCGTGGCGAATTGCTGGATCTCTGCATGTATGCACGGGTGCGCGCGGAGTTGGGGGCGTTTCTGGAACAATGAGGGCGCGCGTGGCTGTCGATGGATCTGGCGAATTGGAACTTCGCCGGCAATGACAGGCATTCGGAAAGAAATCTCCCGCCGGGAGAAGGAAAATCAATGCAACTCAGCGGAGTGGAGCAGGCGATGAGCAACGACAAGGATTCCGACTCACCATGGGCTCGCGCACGCGTGCGCACCCCGGAGGTGGCTCGCAAGGAGCAAGGTCCGCGACGCGGAGCGCCAGCGCCTTCTCGCCACGCGAGTGAAAATCCACCGCGAGTGCGGCAGGCACACCCGGCGCCAGCGGCAGAGCATTGGGAGGAGGGTAAATCTCTTACGACGCCCGCACGTGAAGCACGTTTGTACGGCCTCAACGCCTGTCTTGCCGCATTCGCCAAGCGGCCCGATGCCTTGCGCAAGGTTTATCTGATTGAGGCGCGAATTCCGGCGCTGAAGAACGTGCTCGCGTGGTGCGTGAAGCATCGGCTCGGCTATCGCGTCGTTGAAGAAGCGGATCTCGACAAGTTGACCAGTTCGCGTCATCACGAGGGTGTCTGCTTCGACATGCAGCGTACGCCGCCACTGGAACTTGCGACCTTGCTCGCGGGTTTGCCGCAAGCGCCAGCGCCTTCGTTGTTGCTGTGGCTCGATGGCATCGGCAATCCGCACAATCTCGGCGCGTTGCTGCGCAGCGCCGCGCATTTTGGTGTCGGTGGCGTGATCGTGCCGCGCGCAGCTGGGCTTGATGTCTCCGGTGCAGCTGCGCGCGTGGCCGAGGGCGCGGCGGAGATCGTGCCGCTGGTGCAGGCGAATTCCGAGGCGGATGCGCTGGCCGCGTTGCGCGCGCAGGGTTATGCATTTGCGGCGACGTTGCCGCGCGATGGGGTTTCGCTGTACACGACCGCGTTGCCGCAACGTCTCGTGCTCGTGTTCGGCGCCGAGGGCGAGGGCATGAGCGAGGCGATGATCAATGCAGCCGGGTTGCGCCTGTCGATTCCGGGCAGCGGCGCAATCGAGAGTCTCAATGTTGCTGCGAGTGTCGCTGTGCTGCTGGGGGAGTATTGGCGGCAGCGCGCGGACACCATCCCCACCCAACCCTCCCCTTGAAGGGGAGGGCTTGAAGATTCCACAGGTTTCGTTGTCTATTCGCCGGCATCGTTTGCGAACGCGCCGGGCGCTGAGCCGAAATCACCCTGTGCCTGCGCCGCGAGATAGGCGCTGACCGCATACACCGCAACATTCTGTCGCAACTGTTCCGGGTCGATCTTGTCGAGCGTGTCGTTTGCGGTGTGGTGCCAGTCGAAGTAGCGTGTCGCGTCCTGGTGCAGGGACAGCGCGGCCATTCCCACTTTGTGCATTTCGAAGAGATCCGAACCGCCGTTGCCGGGTGCCTTCGCGTCATACTCGACGCCGAGCGGTTTCAGCACGGCGGCGATCTGATCGACCGCGCCGCGCGCTTCGGGCTTCACGCTTGCGGTGATTTTGCGGACGCGATCCGCGCCGGAATCGGATTCGCTGCCGAGCACCGCACGCACGATCGCCTTTGCATTGTCGGCCGCGAACACCTTGCCGCCATACAAGCCGGCTTCCTCATTCGCGAAAGCGACAACGCGGATGCTGCGGCCCGGTCGCTTCGGCAACTGCGCGATCAGATGCGCAGCGCCGACCGAAATGCCGATGCCGACGCCATCGTCGATCGCGCCCGTGCCCGGGTCCCAGGAATCGAGGTGGCCGCCCATGACGAAATATTCATCGGGCTTCGTCGAGCCGCGCAGTTCCGCGATCACGTTGGCGCCCGTGTACTCGCCTTCGATGCCGCAGTCGAGCGCGAGCTTGAGCGTGACCGGCTTGCCGGACTTCAGCACGCGTTCGAGCTGGTCCGCATCCGGGCTCGATAAAGCGGCGGCCGGGATCGGCGTGACACCCGTGTCGAAGTGCGTGACGCCGGTATGCGGCAGACGGTTGGTGTCGGTGCCCGCCGAGCGCAGCAGGAAGGCGACGGCGCCCTTGGTCGACGCCAGCGATGGCCCCTGCGTGCGCACGTGCGAACCGATGCCGTAGTCGTGCCCGTCGGCACGCGCGTGCATGCGCGGGCCAACATAGACGATCTTGCCGCGCACGCTGGCTGCGTCGGCTGCTTTCAACGCATCGAACGAATCGAAGCCAACCACTTCGGCATTGATGCCGCCCGCCGGCGTACCGGGCGAATACCCGAGCGCGATCAGCGCAAGCGGCTGCGGATACGGCGAGACGATCTCGCCGTGTTCGCTGCGACGAACCCACTTCGGATAGGTGACCGGTTCGGTCCAGACCTTGTCGAAACCGAGTGCCTTGAATTGGGCGATGACCCATTCGCGCGCCTTCGCGTCATTCACGCCGCCCGCGAGGCGCGCGCCGATTTCGGTGGTCAGGCCCGCGGTGAAATCCCAGGCGGTGTCATCGTGCAGCGCGTTGTCGCGCAGTTGCTCGGAAACCTGGATGTCGGCAGCAGCGATCGTGGTCGGCTTGTTCGCGGCAAACGCAGCGGGCGTTGCGAGCAGCAACGAGATGACGATCGGAAGCTTTCGACGCATGGCGGAGTTCCGTTGGGGAAAACCACGATTATGCGCGCCGGTACCATGAAGTGTTTGGGCCAAAGGTCATGCGGTGTGCAGGGCCATTGCACCTCGCGTTGCATCGCGTGCGCGCTCGTCGCACGCGATGCCGTATCGCCTGGATCAGCTCTTCTTGAGCAGGTCGCGGATTTCGGTCAGCAGCACCACATCAGCGGGCGGCGGCGCCGGAGCCGCTTCTTCTTTCTTGACGAGGCGATTGACGAGCTTGACGACGAGGAAGATCGCTGCAGCAACGATCGCAAACTGGATGAGCGTGTTGAAGAACGCGCCATACATGAGCGCGACCTCGCCCTTGCCATCGGGGCCTGCCGCCTTGAGGACCCATTTGTAGGCGGAAAAATCGACGCCGCCAATCACCATGCCAATCGGAGGCATGATGACCTGGTCGACCAGGGACGTGACGATCTTGCCGAACGCCGCACCGATGACCACGCCGACGGCGAGGTCGATGACATTGCCGCGCATCACGAAAGACTTGAACTCGGAAACCATACCCATGCTTTTCTCCCGAACGGCGTTTTGGATTTTCTGTCGCTAAAAAAGGTGCGGCTTACTGTAGCGGAAGGTCAGCGCAATTAAGTCAGGAACAGGTCAAACAATGTGACCGTCGAGAATGGCGAAGTCGCCCAGGCGCGCTTTGACATGGTCGCCACGCTGCAGTGCTGCAACGCCGGCGGGCGTGCCGCTGAAGATCAGATCGCCCGCCTTGAGCTCCCATAGCTTCGAAAGTTCGTGGATGATCGCCGCGACCGGAAAAATCATCGCGTCGATATCCGATTGCTGGCGAGTCTGACCATTCACCTGAAGTGAAAGCAGTGCATGCGACGGATGGCCGATGGTTGCTACCGGATGTATCGCTGACACGGGCGCTGAATCATCGAAGCTCTTGGCTACATCCCAAGGGTGTCCTTTTGTTTTCGCGATGGCCTGCAGATCGCGGCGCGTGAGGTCGAGACCGACGCCGTAGCCGTAGACGCAGTCGCGCGCGCGTTCGAGCGGGATATCGCGTCCGCCGGATGCCAGCGCGACAATCATCTCGACTTCATGGTGCAGGTCCTGCGTCGCCGGCGGATACGCGATGTCGGCGCCATCGGTGACGATCGCATCGGCCGGCTTCATGAAGAACATCGGCTGCCCGCGTTCGACGCTCGCGCCCATCTCTTTCGCGTGATCGGCATAGTTGCGGCCAATGCAGTAGATGCGATGGAGTGGAAAGCGCGCGTCGATTCCGGCGATGGCAAGGCTTGGCAGGGCTGGCGCGACAATGGCGTAAGACATGATCGAATTCCGTGAAAGCACAGAGCAGGATACCAGCCGTGCTTCAGACAAGACTCCTTGCCGAGCCGCACCGCTCCGTCGACAAACTCGTAGGCGAGATCGAACGCGGCGCGCGGACCATTGAGGAAGGATGCGAGGCCATTCGCACGCAACGGATGGCATGCACGGAGAGCGCGCGGCGTACCCGCATGCGCAGTTGCGGCGCACGTTCCGGCTTCCGCCAGAAGGGTCTGCCTGGGTTGTCATTAATGCGATATGTGACACATGTCACCTCACCCGGGTGATCGCGGCGCCTTGCGAGGTTGTTTGGTTGCGACGAGTCTATGGCAGACTTGGAGACCGTGTGTCGCAGGAATCAGGAAACGTGGAGAAGTCGGACTTGTTGCAACAATTGCGCATCGACCGCAGCGAGCCCGCGGCGGCCTCGCGTGGGCCGGGATTCTGGTTCGGCGTGGCGATTGCCGTGGTGGTACTGCTGGCACTCGGCGCCGGTGCTTGGTGGATGCTGGTTGGCGGCAAGACGTTTGTCGTCGAGACTGCGACCGCAGCGGCACCCGCCGGAGCCAACGCGGCTTCGACCGCGGTGCTGCAGGCGACCGGCTACGTGACCGCGCGGCGCGAGGCGACAGTCTCGGCACAGATCTCCGGCACCATCGTCGATGAGCATGTCGAAGAAGGCGAGCATGTCGAGGAAGGTCAGGTGCTCGCGCATCTGGACGATTCGGCGCAGCGCGCCACGCTCGCGCAGGCAACCGCCCAATTCCAGGTTGCGCAGTCGCAACTCGCGCTGTTTCAGGCGCAAATCGCGCAAAGCCGGCGCGACCTCACTCGGGCCGACGACCTCGTCGCGCGCAAGTTGGTCTCGCGTCAATCGGCCGAGGTAGCGCGCACGCAGGTGACGACGCAGGAATCGCAGCTCGCCTCGCAACGCGAGCAGGTCAAGCTCGCACAGGCCGGCGTGCAGGCTGCCCACGTGCAGCTCGACTATTGCACGGTACGCGCACCGTTCAAGGGCGTGATCGTTGCGCGATCCGCGCAGGTTGGCGAGATCGTGTCGCCGTTTTCTGCAGGAGGCGGCTTCACGCGCACAGGCATTGCGACCATCGTCGACATGGATTCGCTGGAGGTCGAGGTCGATGTCAACGAGTCCTACATCAATCGGGTCACCGCGAACCAGCCGACCGAGGCGGTGCTCGATGCGTATCAGGACTGGAAGATTCCCGGCCACGTGATCGCGATCATCCCGACCGCCGATCGCAGCAAGGCGACCGTGAAAGTGCGCGTCGCGCTAGACCAGAAGGACCCGCGCATCGTGCCTGACATGGGCGTGCGCGTGTCATTCCTCGAGCAGACCCAGTCGGCTGGCGCGGCCGCGGCGCCCGCGCCGAAAGGCGTGCTGGTGCCGGCCGACAGCATCGTGCAGCGTGCAGGAAAGGATGCGGTTTTCGTGGTTGAGGCGGGCAAGGCGAACCAGCGCAGCATTACCCCGGGTCAGAGCTATGCGGATTTACGTCTGGTCGAGGGCATCGCGGTTGGCGTAAGCGTGGTGCGCCAGCCACCGCCAGAAATGACCGACGGTGCGCGCCTGACCCTCAAGGCAGCTGCGAAATAGTACTGGCGGATTCAAACCAATTGAACGATTCCGGTATGCGCCGGAACGACGACATCAGGCGAGGGCAGGCAATGGGCACACTGGTTGAAATTCGCGACGTCAGCAAGACGTATGAGCGTGGCAAGCAAAAGGTCGAGGTATTGCATCACGTCAATCTTGATATTGCGCAGGGCGATTTCCTCGCGCTGATGGGTCCGTCGGGCTCGGGCAAGACGACGCTGCTGAACCTGATTGGCGGCCTCGATTCGCCCACCAACGGCAGCCTCGCCGTGGGCGGGGAGCGCATCGACAAGCTCGGCGAAGGCGCGCTGGCGAAATGGCGCGCATCGAACGTCGGTTTCATCTTCCAGTTCTACAATCTGTTGCCGATGTTGTCGGCACAGAAGAATGTCGAATTACCCTTGCTGTTGACCAAGCTTTCGGCGGCGCAGCGCAAGAAAAATGCGTCCATCGCGCTGCAGCTGGTCGGTCTTGCCGATCGCGGTTCGCACAAGCCGACCGAGCTCTCCGGAGGCCAGCAGCAGAGGGTCGCGATCGCGCGTGCGATCGTGTCCGACCCGACCTTGCTGGTGTGCGACGAACCGACCGGCGATCTCGATCGGCAGTCCGCCGAGGAAGTGTTGGGTCTTCTGCAGACGCTCAATCGTGAACATGGCAAGACCATCATCATGGTCACGCATGACCCGAAGGCGGCGGAGTATGCGAGCCATACGCTGCATCTGGACAAGGGCACGCTGGTGGAAGACGCACATGCGTGATTCTTGTTCTTCCGGGCGGACATCGCTTAGCGGAGTGCGGTCATGAAATACCTGCATCTGGTCTGGGCTGCGCTGTTCCGGCGCAAGACCCGCACGATCTTCACGTTGATCTCGGTATTGGCCGCCTTCCTGTTGTTCGGTCTGCTCGACTCGGTGCATAGCGCATTCTCGGGAGCAGGCAGCACGGTTGCCGGCGTCGATCGACTGATCACGATCTCCAAGGTCAGTTTCACCGTATCATTGCCGAAAAGCCTGCTGCCACGCATTCAGGCGATTCCCCATGTGAAGGAAGTCGCGTACGCGAACTGGTTTGGCGGGATCTACCAGGATCCGAAGAACTTCTTTCCGAACGAGGCGGTCAGCGACAATTATTTCGACGTATTTTCCGAGTTCCAATTGTCGCCACAAGAGCGCGATGCATTCCGCAAGACGCGCACTGGCGCGGTGGTGGGGGCTGCTCTCGCGACCAAGTTCGGCTGGAAGATCGGCGACAAGATTCCCCTGCAGGCGACGATCTTTCCGCAGAAGGGCGGCGTGAACGCATGGACTTTCGATCTGGTCGGCATCTTCCAGTCGGCTGATCCGAAACAACGTGCACAGGAAGGCCAAATGTTCTTCAACTGGGACTATTTCGATGAAGCGCGCCAATTCGGCAATGGCGGAATTGGCTGGTACATCGAGCGCCTGACCGATCGCAATCAGGCCGACCAGGTTGCCAAGGCCGTCGATGCGCTGTCAGCCAATTCCGATCACGAGACCAAGACCCAGACCGAAAACGCGTTCAATGCGTCGTTCGTCGGCCAGTTCGCGGATATCGGCCTGATCGTCGGCGCAATCATGGCCGCCGTGTTCTTCACCCTGATTCTGCTGACCGGCAACACGATGGCGCAGGCTGTGCGCGAACGTATCCCGGAACTCGCGGTGCTGAAGACGATTGGTTTCTCGAACAAGAGCGTGCTTGGCCTGGTATTGGCCGAATCCATTCTGCTGATCATGCTCGGTGGTGTGCTCGGCCTCGCGATTGCAGGCGGCGTCGTTAGTGCGATCAAGGCGTCACTCGGCAGCGGTATCCCAATGGCGCCGGTCGATGCGTGGACCTGGGTGCGCGGAGTCGCGTTGATGATCGGCATCGGCATCGTGGTGGGCGCTTTGCCAGCGCTGCGTGGCATGCGTCTGCGCATCGTTGATGCGTTGGCTGGTCGATAGGGAGAATTCCGGTGCGCATACTCAAACGGTTCCTGTCCGGCCTCGGCACACTCGTGCTGCTGGTGGCCGGTGTCATGATCCTGATGTGGGCCCCGTGGCCCGTGCTGCTGGTCGCGCTGCTCGTGCTCGCCGCATGGATGGGTCTGACCCGGAGTGGGCACCAGGCCGCGTCGGTGAGTTGGGTCGGTCTTTCGACGCTGCCGCAGCGACTCGGGTCGTCTTCGGTCGTGGTCATCGGCATTGCCGGCGTGGTCGGTGTGCTGGTCGCGCTGCTCGCGATGGGCGAGGGTTTTCAGGCGACGCTTCAGGAAACCGGCAGCGCAGATACGGTCGTCGTCATGCGTGCCGGTGCGCAGGCGGAGCTCAATTCCGTACTCGACCACGACAGCGTGACCCTGATCTCGCAGGCCGCCGGAGTGCTCAAGGACAAGGATGGCAGGCCCATTGCGTCGCCCGAACTCGTCGTTGTCGCGTCGCTGCCGAAAAAGAGCAGCGGGCTCGATTCCAATGTAGAGATTCGCGGCGTTGGTCCGCAGATATGGGCGTTGCATGCCGACTTGAAGATCATCGAGGGTCGCGCATTCAAACCCGGCCTGCGTGAGCTGATGGTCGGCAAGGGTGCACGCAGTGAGTTCTCGAACGTCGACGTGGGCTCCACGTTGAACCTCAACAACCAGGCGTGGACCGTCGTCGGCGCGTTCGATTCGCACGATGCGCACAACTCCGAACTGTGGGGCGACTCCGACGTGGTGGGTGCGACGTACCGGCGCGGTTCCAGCGCGTCGCTGGTTACCGCACGGCTGACCTCGGCCAGCGCGTTCGATGCGTTCAAGGCGGCGCTGGCAAGTGATCCGCGCCTCAAGGTCGATGTGAAAACGACGCGCGACTACTACAGCGAGCAATCGGCCAATCTGACCAGGCTGATCCGCATCCTCGGGCTGTCGATCGGCATGATCATGGGCATCGGTGCGGTCTTTGGCGCTCTGAACACGATGTACGCCGCCGTTGCGACGCGTGCGCGAGAAATCGCAACGTTGCGTGCCATCGGGTTCAGCGGTCTTCCGGTCGTGGTGTCGGTGCTGCTGGAAACCATGTTGCTGGCCCTGGCTGGTGGGCTCTTGGGTGCAATCGTTGCCTGGCTGCTGTTCGACAACTACACGGCGTCGACCCTCGGCAACAACTTCAGCCAGGTCGTGTTCGCGTTCAAGGTGTCGCCGGCACTGATCTGGAACGGGATCAAGTGGGCGCTTGCAATTGGTTTCATCGGCGGACTGTTTCCAGCGTTGCGCGCGGCGCGCTTGCCGGTGACGACCGCTCTGCGCGAACTGTGAGTTTGGCGGCGCGCGCGGCATCAAGGCTGCGCGCGCCAGCTCGTATTCGCCACTAAACGCGCTGATGGTACTCAGGGCATGACGGGCGGATGGTAGGTGAGAGTGAGGCCCAGCGCCCACAGCATGAACAGCACGAGCGGCAGGTGCACGACGAGTTGGATGAAGGTGAAACCGACGATGTCGCGCGCCTTCAGGCCGAGTATCCCCAGTAGCGGCAGCATCCAGAACGGATTGATCAGGTTCGGCAGCGCCTCGGCGGCGTTGTAAACCTGTACCGCCCAGCCGAGATGCACGTGCAGATCGTTCGCGGCCTGCATTACATATGGCGCCTCGATGACCCACTTGCCGCCACCGGAAGGCACGAAGAAGCCGAGCACGGCCGAATACGCGCCGATGACCAGCGCGTAGGTTTCCTTCGATGCAAGCGTCACGAATAGCGCTGCCAGATGGTGCGCGAGCGTCTGGCCATCGCTGCCCTTCGCCATGGTCAGGATGCCGGCGATGCCGCCGTACAGCGGAAACTGGATCAGCACGCCGGTCGCCGCTGGCACGGCGCGAGCGACCGCATCGAGGAACCGGCGCTGTCGCCAATGCAACAGCAAGCCGGCAATCAGGAAAAGGAAGTTGTAGGTATTGAGATTCGATATCGCGCTGACAAAACCCTTGGCCACGATTTCCCTGCCGAGCCAGGCGATGCCGAGTACGCCGATCGCGACACTCAACAAGGGACTGTATTCGAGCCATTCTCCGGGGCGTCTGCGGGTGGCAGCACTGGTCGAGACCGCGGGTTCGAGATCGACACCGCATGCGGCCGCGTCTCGCGCGGTTTCTTCCGCGGGCGCCGTCCACCACGCGATCAGCATCGATACCGCGATAAGGACGGCCGTGAGCAACATGGATTGCCACAGCAAAATCGTCTCGCTGAACGGGACAACGCCGGTGATCTTCAGGACCGGTGCGGGCAGGCTCGCGGGATTGGCCTGCAGTTGCGCCGCCGATGAACTCAGTCCCATCGCCCAGCTCGCGCCGAGGCCAAGGTAGGCGGCGGCTCCCGCAGCACGATAATCGAAACGCAAATCTGCACGTCGCGCGAGAGCACGCACGAGCAGGCCGCCGAAAATCAGACTGAAACCCCAGTTCAACAGCGACGCAAGCATGCTGACCAGCGCGATGTAGGCGATTGCGCTGCGACCGCTGCGCGGAACGCGTGCGAGGCCATCGACGATTCTCGCGACCGGCGGCGATGTCGCAACGACGTAACCACCGACGACGACGAAGACCATCTGCATCGTGAAGGGAATCAGGCTCCAGAAGCCGTCGCCAAATGCGCCGGCCGTCACGACCGGCCCCGCGCCGATTCCAAGCGCAGCGAGTGCGACAATGACCACGCCAAGCGCGGCAAACGCAAAGGCATCCGGAAACCAGCGTTCGGCCCAAGCCGCCGAGCGAAGTGCGGCGTGCGCCATCCAGGTATCGTGCGAACGTTCAGTCATGGCAGATCTCCGCAGCGCAAGATCCAACACTATTCGCGGTATCGCGTTCTCTGCAAGTCAAGCGTGGTCGACTGTTCGCGCAGAGGCGATGCGCGCGTCAGCTGCGTTCGCGTGCAACGGCGATAAGCGCGACGCCTGCGAGGATCACGCCCATCGCGACGATGTCGAACGGATGCACGATCTCGCCACCGAACAGCGCGCCGACCAGTACTGCGACCGGCGGATTCACGTAGGCGTAGCTCGTCGCGAGAGCAGGCCGCACGGTGTGCAGCAGATACAGATAGGCGCTGAATCCGACCAGTGAACCGGCGATTGCCAGATAGACCACCGCAAGGCTTGCAGACAACGGCGGCGCTACCGGCCAACGTTCGCCGATCGTGAGCGCGAAGACCAGCAACAGGGCGCCGCCCGTCAGCATCTGTGCCGCCGTGTTCATTGCCGCCGCCGGCATGTCGCGACTTTTGCTCCAGACCGAGCCGAATGCCCACGAGCCCGCGGCGACGATGAGAGCCAGCGCACCGAGCGGAGATCCGCTCATGCTGCCGCTGAGATTGAGCAGGATCACACCGGCGAAGCCGACACAGAGCCCGAGCCATTCCATGCGTCGCGGCCAATGGCCGTATAAACCGCCAAACACGGCGGCGAACAGCGGCATGCTGGCGACGGCGACCGCGGACAATCCGGATGCGACGCTCTGTTCGGCATAGCAGACGAGGCCGTTGCCGAAGCCGAGCAGCATTGCGCCCGTCAGCGCGGAGTTGATCCATTGCACACGTGTCGGCGCCGCCTTGCCGCGCCAGCGCAGGAACGCGTACAGAACGCCGCCGGCACAGAGGAAGCGCACGGCCGCCATCAGGAACGGTGGATAGGTGGCAACGCCGACCTTTATCGCGAGATAGGTCGAACCCCACACGAAGTAGAGCGAAACCAGCGCGACGGGAACCAGCACGGCGCGACTCAGGAACACAGGCGCTGGCGGCTGCGTTTCGACGGCAGTGCAGTTGGAGGGGTCATTCATGGGGTGGGATGGTCGGGCGGGCAGGTCGGCGCGCAGCCGCGTGATTGCAAAGGATACGGGTTCCGTTGGCCCCTGCGCGAGACCCGGTCTCAACGATCAGGGTGGAGCCACTCGCGATTCCAGCGTGAGCAGGCGCTGCTTGCGCGGCGGTCCCCAGCGCCAGCCACCGGGCTGGCCATCCGCCCGTACGACGCGATGGCAGGGAACGACGAAGGCAAGTCGGTTCGATGCGCAGGCGCGCGCGACGGCACGCGCTGCGCGTGGTGCTTCAATCGCGTCGGCAATCTGCGCATAACTGCGTGTCTCGCCGCGCGGAATACGCGTGAGTGCTTGCCAGACCCGCCACTGGAATGCGGTGGCGCGCAGGTCGAGCGGCGGCAGCGGCGCAGCGGACGGCACTGCGCCGGAAAGTTCATTGAGCACACGATCGATCATGCTGCTCAGCCACTCGTCGCGGCCGCTGTCGATACGTTCGATGCGCGCCTTCGGAAACTCCGCGCGCAGCTCGGCCAGCAAGGTGTCGTCGTCGCTGCCGATCGATACGGCACAGATGCCGCGTTCGGTTGCGGCGACTAGGAGCTGCCCAAGTACGGTTGCGAGTGTGGTGTAGCGCAACTCGGCACCTGCGCCACCATTGCGATAGTCGGCGGGCGTCATCCCGAGCAACGCATTGGCCTGCTCGTAGACGCGACTGCCCGAGCCGAAGCCGGCGTCGTAGACCGCATCGGTGACGCGGCCACCGTGGCGCAGCGCAGACTTGAAGGAATCGAGTTTGAGTTGGCGCGCGTATTCGGCTGGCGACAGGCCAAAGCGCGCACGAAAGCGTCGCTGCAGATAGGTTGGGCTGAGGCCGACTGCCTGCGCCAGATCGCCGAGGGACGTATTCTCGCCGTGTGCGGATTCGATCAGTGTCCGAGCGTGTTCGAGCGGGTCGTCGCTATGCATTTGTGCGTTCATGGCTCGCACGATACGTCGCGCCAGACGACCTCGCTATCCGATTCTTGCGCCGAAGTCAGTGCGAGGACGCAGGGGGTGCATGCCGCGATGGCGATGCCGGCACGACCGTGAATTCACCTTCGATCACGCCAGGCGATGGTGCAGCGGGTGCGCTTGCCGTGCCGGTGCCGGATCCAGGACTTGCGGAGGCCGGTGACGCGGAACGCAAAGCGCGCACGACCATGAAAATCGCGCCACCAACGGCGAGCGCAATCAGGGCGAACACGCTGAACGCAATCAGCAAAGCCGCTACGACGAGGCCGATGACGCCGACCAGAAGGCGGGCCAGCGGATGCTGCAGCCGGTAAGCGCGGAACGAACCATGGAACATCGCGGGTACTCCGTATGCGAAAATGCGTGCCCGTTCGGACGGACGCATGGGCTCATTGTGGGGCCATGCGCAACGCTGACAAGTGCTGAAAGATGGCATGAACGACTCACCACCGCTGTGCCACCTCGAAGAAATCCCCGATGGCGACGCCATCGCGGCGCGCGTGGATACTTCTACCGGCGGTTTCGAACTGATCGTGCTGCGCCAGGGCGAGCGCGTGTTTGCGTACCACAACGAGTGCCCGCACGCCGGACGCAATCTGGATTACGCGCCTGGGCGCTTTCTCGTCCGCGACGGGCAATTGACCTGCGCGGTGCACGGCGCTACGTTCGCCGTAACGTCCGGCGCCTGCCTCGGCGGCCCTTGCCGCAGCGGTCTCGTCGCGATGCCGGTCGAAGTGGTTGAAGGCAAGGTGCGCCTGCGCTGAATCGCGTCGTGCACCGATTTGCGGCGCCGGGCGGGATTCAATCCACTTGCACGCGCACGTCCTGGTGCGCGAGCTGACCCGTACCGCAGGCAAAATTTGCCGACGTGCCCAGCACCGAACGCGTGCGGATATGCGAACCCGTCACTTCGATCGGCTTGCTCAACACATCGAGCCGATAGCGGCCAGTATCGGCGGCGGCGACGCCACTGAACGTAAACCCGGCGTGCGCATCAGCCATGCTGAATGCAGATTGCAGGGTTTGCAGATCGACCAGCCGCACAACGGCAGTTCGTAGCGGCTTGCCGGCGGCATCGTAGGCTGTGCCCGCTACGCTGCAGGCATCGGTTGCTGCGACGGCGCTGAACGCGGGCGTCCATAGAATGAGAATCAAGGCAAAACGCTTCATGACGTGCCTCCGTTGAGCGGCAAGAATGCATCCCTGCGGAGTGGTTTCCCCCAACCATCCTACTCCGTTGTCGGCTGCACGGCAGGCCTTGCGCTGCGACGATCAGCTGGCGCGACGGATAGACGCGGGCAATGCGTTTCCACGCAGGAAATCAGCTGCGTCCGAACAGAAGATTCACGGCGACCAACATCACCGTCAGCATCAACAAGGTCAACGGAATACCGATGCGCATGAAGTCGCGTTGACGGTAACCACCGGGGCCGGCAACGATCATGATTACTGGATTTGCACTCGGAATGAGGAACACATTCGATGTCGAGATTGCGACGACGAGCGCGTAGACCGCGGGATTTCCGCCTGAGGCGAGCGCAACGTTGATTGCCATCGGCACCATCATCACAGCCGCGCCGACGTTCGACACGACCTGCGCGCAAAGCAGCGCGAGAATCGCGATCACCGCCTGCAATCCCCATTGCGGCCAGCTTCCGAGATACCTCAAAACCTCCTGCGCGATCCATGCGGCGGCGCCGGTCGAATCCATCGCCCAGCCGAGCGGTATCAGACACGCGAGGGTGAAGATGGTCTTCCAGTTGATCGCGGCGTAGGCCTCATCCATGTTGAGCACGCCGGTCAGCAGCATGCCGACCGCGCCTACCAGCATCGCGATCGACAACTTGATGTCGGTAAACAGGCCCAGACCCATCGCGAGCGCGAAGAAAATCGCAGCGTGCCAGATCTTGCTCGGGCGTTGTTCGTCCTTGGGATAGTCGGTGACGACGACGAAGTCGTGCGACTCGGCCGTTTGCGCGAGGTCGCGCCAGAAACTGTGCAGGACCAGCGTATCGCCGGCGCGCAGCGCAACGGTGCGCACGTCCTCGCGGAAAACCTGATCGCCGCGATTGACCGCGAGCACCGAGATGCCATGCGTCTTGCGCAGGCGCAGGTCGCCGATCGACTGTTTGATCCAACGCGAGTTCGGCGGGATCACGGCCTCGGAAATGCCCGCGCGCGTCGGATTGAACAGGTCCGCGAAATTGCGCAGCCGAGTTTGCACCTGGCACAGCTGGGTGTTCGCGAACTCGTTGACTGCCTCTCGCTTGCCGAGTACGCCTAGCACGCTGCCGACCCAGATCATCTGGTCGGTCGGTGGAGCCAGCCGCGCTTCGCTGCCGGTCTTGAGCGCAAGAATCAGCGGTGCACCGCGCAGTTGTTCGACTTCGCCGACGCTCATGCCGACCAGCGGGCTGTCGGTGGTGACGACGAGTTCGAGCACGTCGCCATCGATGCCGTAGGTCTCGGCGAAGTAGGTCTCGGTGCGGCCCGGCGTAACCTTCTGCCGATCTTCCTCTTCGCTCGGCAGCAGCTTGCGGGTGAACAGAGCGAAGTAGAGGAGGCCACTCAGCAGCAGTGGAATGCCGATCGGCGCCACCGAGAACAGGCTGAAGGTTTCGATCGTCTGCGCTCCGGGCGGCAGGTTGCGGTTTGCGCTCGCGATGAGGTCGTTGAGCAGGATCAGCGGCGAGTTGGAGATCATCGTCATGTTGGTGCCGCACAGGATCATGCAGGCCATCGGCAATAACAGACGTTTGAGTGGGATGCCGGTGCGAGAGCTGACCCGGCTGACCACCGGCAGGAAGAGTGCGCTCAAGGCCTGGCTCTGTATGACCGATGAGAGCGATCCGGCCATTGCGTTGATCAGCAGCGATACGCGCGTCTCGACGCCTCCGGCGAGCCGCAGGATGAACGATGCCGCCTTGCTCAAGACGCCGGTGCGATCGAGGCCGGCGCCCATGATCATCACTGCGATCAGCGAGATCACCGCGTTGCCGGCGAAACCTTCGAACAATTGCTCGACCGGTATCAGGCGCGTGATGCCGATCACCACGATCACCAACAGGGCGATGAGGTCGGCGCGGATCCATTCGAGCACCAGCATCAGCACCGTGAACGCGAGCAACGCGAACACGAGCGCCATGTTGGTGGTGAGGGTCAGGCCGGCATCCATTCGGGGTGATTTCTTCTTTTTGTCCGGGCGCGTCAGCCGCTCTCAGACTCGTTCATGGACGAAGTCCCAGACGCCGTGACCGAGTCGTAATCCACGGCGCTCGAAATGGGTCTCGGTTCGCCAAGGAGGCCGCACGTTTGAAGCCGCGTGATGTGGGTCCGCGCGCCATGCCGGGGCTCCTTCGAGCACGCTGTGCATATGCTCGGCATAGTCGGCCCAGTCGGTCGCCAAATGCAAGCGACCGCCGGACGCCACGCGCGAGGCGAGCAAGTCGAGAAACTCCGGCTGGATCAGGCGCCGCTTGTTGTGACGCTTTTTGTGCCAGGGATCCGGGAAATAGATGCGAACCTCCGCGAGCGCCCCCTCGGCAATCTCATTTGCGAGCACCTCGACGGCATCATGGTTATACAGGCGCACGTTGCCGACGTTGGCATCGGCGAGCCCATTCATCAGACGGCCGACGCCGGGACGGTGCACCTCGACGCCGACAAAATCGCGCATCGATTCTGCCTGCGCCGAATGCAGCAGCTGACCACCGTTGCCGAAGCCGATCTCGAGAACCAGCGGTACACGCCGTCCAAACGCAGCGGCGAAGTCGCGCGGCGTTCCGGCATAGTCGAGGCCGTAACGCGACCAGTGCTGCTCGAACGCGCGCTGCTGGGCAGGCGTCAAGCGGCCCTGGCGCAGCACGAAACTGCGGATATGGCGTTGCTGACTATCGTCATCATCCATACGGATGGCAATACCCTCTCTTCGTGAGAAATGCGGCCACGGATGGCCGCTTCCTGACTCTCGCGATCGACGACGATCGCACTAGATCAGCCCGTCAATCGGACTCGATGC
Source organism: Lysobacterales bacterium (assembly GCA_038237055.1). Taxonomy (GTDB): domain Bacteria; phylum Pseudomonadota; class Gammaproteobacteria; order Xanthomonadales; family Rhodanobacteraceae; genus Dokdonella_A. The sequence goes on from JBBRZD010000009.1 coordinate 19,873, forward strand.
CGAGGCGTAGCGCTTGCGCGGAATGCGACCCGCACGGAACGCGGCACGACCTGCTTCGACGGCGAGTTTCATCGCGTGCGCCATCAGTATCGGATCCTTTGCGCCGGCAATCGCGGTGTTCATGAGCACGCCATCGCAGCCGAGCTCCATCGCGATTGCGGCGTCCGATGCGGTACCGACACCTGCGTCGACGATGATCGGCACCTTTGCGTTCTCGATGATTTCGAGCAAGTTGTACCGATTCTGGATGCCGAGGCCGGAACCGATGGGTGCAGCCAGCGGCATCACGGCGACACAACCGATCTCCTCCAAGCGCTTGGCCAGGATCGGATCATCCGAGGTGTACACCATGACCTCGAAACCTTCCTTCACCAGGATCTCTGCAGCGGCGAGTGTCGCGACGACATCGGGGAAAAGGGTTTTTTGGTCGCCCAGTACTTCGAGCTTGACCAGGGTATGGCCATCGAGCAGTTCGCGCGCGAGACGGCAGGTTCGCACCGCATCTTCGGCCGTGTAGCAACCCGCTGTGTTGGGCAGGATGGTGTAGCGATTCGGCGGCAGCACGTCGAGCAGGTTCGGCTCACCCGGATTCTGGCCGATGTTCGTGCGACGGATCGCAACCGTAACAATCTCGGCGCCTGCGGCCGCGGTCGCGCGCTGCGTCTCGTCGAGATCGCGGAACTTTCCGGTGCCGGTCAGCAGGCGCGATCGATAAGTCTTGCCCGCGATGACGAGCGAATCGGTGATGGTGTGGATCTGAGCTGTGGCAAGTGCGTTCATGGGGTCTCGTTGCTTTCAAGGGCGTGTTGCAGTCACAAAACTGATTGGATGAGCGTTTCGCCTGCGCATTGTTCGCTTGAGGGGTAGTTGCATAACGGCAAGCCGATAGTCGACGCGTGATGCACAACGACGTTGCGCCACTGCGTCGTTTCAGCCTCCTCCAATGGCGTGGACGATTTCTATCTGGTCTCCGGCCGCGAGTTCGCGCCCGTCATAGCTGCTGCGGGGCACAATTTCGCGATTGACCTCGACCGCGACGCGACGTCCGCCAAACCCTGCCTGATCGAGCAGGTGGGCCAAAGTCGTTGGCGCTGCGATCTCGCGTTCATGGCCGTTGAGAACGATCTTCATCCCACCATTCTAAACGCCCAAGAGCAAAGTCCACGCCCCGCATTGCGCCCCGCAGGGATGCGGGAAGTGTCCGCGGGCGTCAGGAACGCCAGCGGACCGCCCCGCAGGGATGCGGGAAGTGTCCGCGGGCGTCAGGAACGCCAGCGGAGCGACCCGCAGGGATGCGGGAAGTGTTCGCGGGCGTCGGGAGCGCCAGCGGACAACATACCGGCCATCCATGGCCATAAAAAAGACGCCGCGCGGTGCGCGGCGTCTGTTCAATCAGGCTTTCGTTACTCGGGCCTGTTCAACGGTGACCCTTGTCCTCATCATCTTTCTTCTTGCGATCATCCGGCTGACCACGCGGTTCGGCCTGCGGCTGTGCCTGGCGCATTTCGCGCTGTGGCATCGCACGCACCGCGGGCTGTTGCTGTGGCTGCGGTGGCGTAGAGCGCTGCTGCGGCGCTTCGCGGACTTGGGGCTGCGGCTGCGCCTGTGGCGTATAGCGCTGCTGGGGCGCTTGACGCATCTCCCGTTGCGGCGCTTCGCGAGCTTGGGGCTGCTGCTGCGCCGGTGGCGTATAGCGCTGCTGGGGCGCTTGACGCATCTCTCGCTGCGGCGCTTCGCGAACTTGCGGCTGTTGCTGCTGCGCCGGTGGCATATAGCGCGGCTGGGGTGCTTGACGCATCTCCCGTTGCGGCGCTTCGCGAACTTGCGGCTGTTGCTGCTGCGTCGGGGGCGCATAGCGCTGCTGCGGCGACTGACGCATTTCGCGCTGCGCGGCAGGATTTTCATTCTGCGTAGCTGGCGCTGAGCGCGTCTGCGGCGTTTGACGCTCGAATGTGCGCGCGGCACCCTGCCTGCCGGCATCGTTGCCGCGCGGATCCTGGGTATCGGTACGCGGCATCGTTTGCGAGCGCTGGGCTGGTTGCGTCGTGTTACCGCGCATGGTCGCCGCATTGCCGCTTCCCGGCGACGTTGTATCCACCTGGCCACCACGATGCGGAGCAAAACGCGCCGACGGCAGCGCGCTGCTGTCCGTTGCCGCGGGCTGGCCACGGATTGCCTGATCGCGCGGAGTCGCCATCGTGTTGGGCGAATTGCCCGTCGCACGGTTGCCATTCACGGGTGCGCCGCGCGCAGGTACCGCACGTTGGCCGGCAGCGTCGGCACGATTGGCCGCTGCGCTGTGCATCGGCAACGGTTGCGGTTGTGCCGCGCCGCGACCAAGGACCTGGACGCGTGCAGCGGAATCGCGCGATTGCGCCTGCACGCCGCCACGGCTGCTTGCTGCCGCCGGGCGCAACTCAGCCCTCGCCAGCGGCTGCGCACCATTGCGCTCAATCGCCTGCATGCGCGACGCAATCGGCAATGCGGCCGCCGGGGGCGCCGTGCGCGCGACTACGCGACGATCAAGCGTGGCCGCAGGAGCAGCCCGCCCGCCAGCGGCGCTATTGGCAACGAAACTTGCCCGCGTAGGTGCGATGCTCAAGCGGCTGGCGACCTGTGTGTTGCGCAGCAGGTTCTCGTTTACCTGCACGCGCGCACCACCAACTGCCCGCGAACCGATGAAGGTTTCGCGCGAAACCGCCGTGATCGCTCTTGCGTCGCCTCGGTACGCGTAGTCCACGTTCGTGATGGGGCGTCCGCTCGAGTAATTGTTGTAGACGTTGGTGATGTTGATGTTGGTGACGCTTGAATTGCGCACATTGATGTTGGTGAAATAATCGCGCGACGTGCTGTACCACGGCACATAGACGTCACGCGGGCCCAGTGGGAACCAGCCGACTGGGCCGCCGCCACCGATCGACACGCCCCAGCCGTTGCCGCCAGCGAATCCGACAAGCGCTGGCGCGTAGACCGAGCCCCAGCGACGACGCTCGCCCGGGCACCAGCCCCAACGGTTGTCGACATAGGCCCAGCGACCGTAATGGAACGGCGCAAAGCCCCAAGCGGCCGCGTCGACCCAGGTCCAGCCCCATGGATCGATCCACGACCAGTGACCGGAACGATACGGCGCCCAGTCGTCTGCAACGGTAGTTGGGTACCAGACATGGCCGTATTCGGGCACATCGCTCCACGAGCCGTTGTCGTCCAGATCGGCGTAGCCAATCATGTCTTCGGAGACGTAGGCGCTTGAGACCGAGTGTTCATAGCGCCGGTTGCGTGAATCGCACCAGCGGTCGAATTCGTCCGCTCGCGGCAAGTCGAGTACTTCATAGTCGCGCAGGGCCGAATCGTTGAAGCGATAGGAGTTGCCAGCGCGGACGCTGTAACTGGCATTGTTCTCGCCGTAGGCATCGCCGGCGCCGTCAAATACGGTCACCATGGTCGAGCCGCCTTGCGGCGCCACGTCGACGCGGTAGTTGCCCGGCTGGTTCACGACGAACGCGAGCGTGGGTGTATCGATTTCCACGCTTTGTCCATTGCCGAGGCCGCGTACATGCAAGTTCATTACGCCGTCGGTGAGTTCGATCTGCGCGGCGTTGTCCGCGAGATTGAGCAGGTTGAACGTTGTGTGCCCATCGAGACGGATATTGGCGGCGCCAATTTCCAGCTCGACGCGCGAGTTGGCGTCGGTGTACACCTTGTCGCCCGTGCTGAGCGGGCGATTCAATGACGCTTGCGACCATTGATCGTCACCGGAGGGCTGAAAGCTCACATCGCCCTGCAGGTAGCTGACGCGTGCAACGCGGTCGGGCGGATCAGCCATGGCATTGCCGGCGACCGCACCTAGCACGAAGACCAACGCTGCAGCACACAAGCCGCGAGAGTTGGACAGACGCTTTATGTACATCGAAATATCTCCTGGACGCCTACGCCAGTCGCGGTCGCGGTGGGATTCGCTCCCCTACGCATCGGCCGCCCGCAGCTGACAGGCTGCCTACCATATCAGCGCACTCACGCTGAATGCCGACTTTCCGGCCGGATCAATTTGCGCTTCTTGGCAAAATTGCTTAGCCCGGATTCAGGGCGTGCCGCCAGCTTGTCTGTGCGCGGTGCGACGGCTAATCTGTTGCGTCCCGCGGGTGTAGCTCAATGGCAGAGCTGTAGCTTCCCAAGCTACTGACGAGGGTTCGATTCCCTTCACCCGCTCCACGTCGACTTATGGTTCGAAACACCCCGAGTTTCGAATCGGCCGAATCAGCCCACCCTTGTCCTCCCGTGCAATTTTGGGGGCGGAAAATCGGCGGGCGCGCAGACGGGCTGCGTAACGGATCAATGACCGTGCTTCCTGATTCCAGTTCCCCGCGACTACAGCCGTCGCTCGTCGATTGCATGAACCTTGGATGGCGCGAATGGCTAGCGTTGCCGTCGCTCGGCATTGCGTCGATCAAGGCCAAGCTCGACACCGGCGCGCGTTCGTCGGCGTTGCATGTGGAGGCACTGGAAACGTTCCGTCAGGACGGCGTGTTGCAGGTGCGCTTCGTTGTGCGACCGCGTCGGCGAGGAAGCCGCGTTATCGCATGTTGTGTGCCGGTACTCGACTGCCGCCCGGTGACCGATTCGGGTGGTCACCGCAGCGAGCGTTGGTTCATTCGCACCGACATCACGTTGGCTGGGCAGCAATTCAGCACTGAAATGAATTTGACCGATCGCCGCGCGATGCTATTTCCCTTGTTGCTCGGACGCAGCGCGCTCGATGGACGCTTCCGCGTCGATCCGGCGCTTTCCTACACATGTCCGCGACCGTTGCGGTCGGTTCGCCCCAATCCTGACGAGTCCGCATGAAGATCGCCATCCTGTCGCGCAACTCACGCCTGTATTCAACCAAGCGCCTGATTGAGGCG
>JBBRZD010000010.1:0-24222 GCA_038237055.1 Lysobacterales bacterium
CCGACACCACCCCCACCCAATCCTCCCCTTGAAGGGGAGGACTTCAAAGCCACGATACTTTAGCCCTTCCCCTGAAGCGGAGGACTTCAGAGCCGCGATACTTTAATCCCCCCCTTTAAGGGGAGGATTGGGTGGGGATGGTGTTCGACGCAGCATAAGCATTGCGGCTGACGCCGCTCCAACAGGGCAATGGTTGCTTCTGTCTCAACGATTGCTACGGCTTGCGAATCTCGATATCGCCGCTGAACGTCTCGATTTTCACTTGGCCGTCGCCGCCGCCATTGGTCATTTCTAGGCTGCTGCCGGGCCCGTGTTCGGGTTCCTTGACCGAGCCAAAATCGCTGCGGATGCTGCCGCTGAAGCTCGACGCGCGCAGACGCGCCGATGCGTCGCCGGGCAGGAACACGTGCACGTCGCCGCTCATCGTTTCAACGTCAACACGCACGCCGCTGTCGGGTTTGCCGCGCAAGGTAATGTCGCCTGACACAGTGCCTGCATTGACGTCGCGATAGCCGCTGTTGTCCGCATCGATATCGCCGGAGACCGTTTCGAGCTTGATCTGTCCATTGAGGCCACGTGCGCGGATGTTGCCCGAGACCGTTTCCACGTGCGTGCGCGTGCTGCTGCCAACGAGATCGACATTGCCGCTGACGCTGCCGAGTTCGACATCCTTCGCACCGCTGTCCAGATGCTGCTTGCCGCTAACACCATCGACCTTGAGCGACCGTCCCGCAACACCCGAAAGGTTCACGTCCGCGCTCACGACTTCGATCTTCATCTCGGCCGATTGGGGCACCTTGATCTCAAGCAGGGTATCGCCCATGCGCGTGTCGGCGCTCCAACTGAACCAGCCCTGTTTGTCCGGCGGCTGCACCTTGATCGTGAGGTGATCACCGCCGCCTTCGACCGTAAGTGCTTTCGCGCCATCGCCGAGCGTGCCGCTGATCGCGACTTCGGATTTGTCCCAGCCACTGACCGTGACGCTGCCCTTGATGTTGGACACGTCGATGCGTGCGTCGGCGTTCACGGCGCGACTCTCGTTGATGGGCGTGCCGGCGATTGCGCTGCCGGCAACCAGCAGCAATGCGGCGAGGGCATTAGTCGGTGGGTATCTCATCGTGCGTACTCCAAAGACTAGCCGGCGTTCGCGCCGAAATGATCGAGTTTCATGCGTCGCGCATTCGTGCGGTTCAACAAGCTCACAAGGAAGACTGCATCGGGACGCTGTTCCAGCGCCTGCTCGAGTTCGGCATGCGCAGCGTCGAGCACGACAGCGGCCCCGACGAGGCGTGGATCGCCGCCCGGTGCACGAGAATGATCGCGCGCGCCGCGGGCGAATTCGCGCAGTTTCTGCGCAGAAATTGTCGTCTGGTAGTCGCCACTGGCTTGATCGCTGCCTGCCTGCATCGCGAGGTTCTGTTCGGAAGCGCGCATGCCGACCACGACCGAGCCGGTGACCACCGCCATCAGCAATGCAGCGGCTGCGGCGAGCGGCAGCCAGTTGCGGTGTCGGCGCGACGTATGCGTGAGGGCTTCCTCGGCAGCGATGCGCGCCGCGATGCCCGACCACAGGTCATTCTGCGGCGGAAGCGGCGTGTTCATCTCACGCAGGCGACGCTGGATTTCGAAATGGGTCATGCAGCTTCTCCGAGCATCTTGCGCAGCAAACCGCGCGCCCGATGCAATTGTGCTTTCGACGAGCCGACCGCCATGCCGAGTTCGCGGCCGATCTCTTCGTGCTTCCAACCTTCCACATCATGCAACACGAGTACCGCGCGTGCGCGCGGCGGCAAATTGGATACCGCCTGTTCAAGGTCCGCGCGCTCGCCGGCACAGAACGGCGTGACCGGATCGAACGCAGCTTCGAGCACATCGTTCTCGACCGCATCTTCCGGATCGCGCGAGCGCAGGTCCATCAGCGCGACATTCACGGCAAGCCGATGCAGCCAGGTCGAAAACGCACTCTCGAAACGGAAGCTGCCCAGCTTCTGCCAGGCGCGCACGAACGCTTCCTGCGTCAGTTCTTCGGCGCGCGCCGGGTTCATTCCGCTGAGGCGCCAAACTGCGCCGTGCACGCGACTCGAATGACGCCGATACAGCGTCTCGAACGCGCGCATGTCGCCAGCGCTCGCGCGCCGGACCAGATCGTTGTCGGCCGATTCGGTGACGACTTCGGCCCGGGGCACATCGCTCATCGTCAAGGGCATGGCAAGGCAGGCACTCATCTTGCCAGCTTGGATGCCTGAAGGCAGCGCAGGGTTTAAGCGCGCTATATCCGGATACTCACGCGGCCGGCGTCGGCAAAGGCTGAATCGCGACATATTTGGGCGAGCTTGCCAATTGCGCGGGCGGGGCAAGAATAGTGCGCCCGTTTCACCCGGGATCCGCGGCGGAGCCTGGAAACTGCATGCCGATGCAACTGCAAACCTCGGGTTGTTCGGTCAGCGCGTCGCATAACACCGGTAAATCGGTCTTGCTCTAGCTGTCAAAGCCTTGCGCGCGCGCGAGCGCGAGATCTGCGCCTGCTGCATGCTGATGCTCGAACGTACCATGCGCACCCAACTGTGGATGGCTGACCTCAATCGTCGAGCACGTGTTCAACCGACGCTCGCTCTGCTCATCGACCGATACGATTTGTGGCTGAAGGATCAGGCAGTTGGTGAGCTCTAGCCAAGTATCGTGACGCTCTGGTTCGATATCGGCACCGGCCAATACCTGCGCAAGGTTCTCGACGAGGTTAAGTTCTGTGTCCCACACCGCTTGATCGTCGGATCCGTTTGCGCCGATACGGCTACCGACACCAGGATTGCCCGGTGACAGTGCCGGCACCCGAGTTACGCGGATGGGATCGATCACGGGAATCCATTCCGTGGTCGCGATATGGCGACGGCAGCAAATCGCAGCCGCCGTTGAAATCCGTCAAACGGCGGCGGCGACTTTCCGGACGGGTTCACCCTCAGAGGTGAGTGCGTGTGCCACCCGGCGTTGCTCGGCACGCAGTTTCTCCGGCATGCGGTCACCGAACGTGTCGAGGTAGTGGCCAATATCCGCGACTTCGTCGGCCCACGCCTGCGTATCGACGTCGAGTAGGGAGTCGAGCGCTGCCGCGTCGAGATCAAGGCCTTCAAGGTCCAGTTCGCGTCGAATGGGCAGCAAGCCAATCGGTGTTTCGAGCGCGCCGACCTTGCCATCGCAGCGGTCGATAATCCACTCGAGCACGCGCAGGTTGTCGCCGAAACCGGGCCAGAGGAACTTGCCGTCGGCGCCCTTGCGGAACCAGTTGACGTGGAAAATTTTCGGCAGCTTCGCGCCAGCTTTGTCGAACGACAGCCAGTGCGCAAAGTAGTCGCCGTAGTTGTAGCCGCAGAACGGCTTCATCGCCATCGAGTCGCGTCGCAGAACGCCAACAGCGCCGGTCGCCGCCGCCGTTGTTTCCGAACCCATTGCGGCTCCAATCAATACGCCATGGGTCCAGTCGCGCGCCTCGAACACCAGCGGAACCAGCGATGGACGACGCCCGCCGAACACGATCGCCGAGATCGGCACGCCTTGCGCGTCTTCCGCGTGTGGCGACCAGCTCGGGCACTGCTTGGCGGACACGGTGAAACGTGAATTGGGATGCGCTGCCGGACCATTCTTCGGATCGTAGGGACGCCCCTGCCAATCCGTCACCGGCACGCCTGGCAGACCTTCCCACCACGGCTGGTTGTCGGCGGTGACCGCGACGTTGGTGAAGATGGTGTCGTGCTGGATGGTCGCCAATGCGTTCGGGTTGGTGGTCTTGCTGGTGCCGGGCGCGACGCCGAAATAACCCGCTTCCGGATTGATTGCGTAGAGGCGGCCGTCCGCGCCGGGAGTCATCCAGCAGATGTCGTCGCCGACGGTCCACACCTTCCAGCCAAGCTCGCGATAACCCTCGGGTGGAATCAGCATCGACAAATTCGTCTTGCCGCAAGCCGAGGGGAACGCGGCGGCGATGTAGTGCGTCTCGCCTTTCGGATTTTCGATGCCAACGATGAGCATGTGCTCGGCCAGCCAGCCTTCGCTCTTCGCCTGGAAGCTGCCGATGCGCAGCGCGTGGCATTTCTTGCCGAGCAGCGCATTGCCGCCATAGCCAGAACCAATCGACTTGATCGCAAGTTCTTCCGGAAAATGCATGATGAAGCGCTTGTCCGGATCCAGTTCGCCGACCGAATGCAGGCCTTTGACGAAGGGCGGCCGTTCGCCCCGAGCGGTCGCTTCGGCCCCCTCACGCTCGATGCGTGCGAGCGCCGGCGCGCCCATGCGCGTCATGATGCGCATGTTGGCGACGACATAGGGACTGTCGGTGATTTCGACGCCACAGCGCGAGATCGGCGAGTCGATCGGGCCCATGCAATACGGAATCACGTACAGCGTGCGGCCCTTCATGCAGCCGTCGAACAGCGCGTCGATCTTCGCGTGCGCCTGCGCCGGCTCCATCCAGTGGTTGTTCGGGCCGGCGTCTTCTTCCTTCTTTGTGCAGACGAGGGTCAGGTGCTCGACGCGCGCGACATCTGATGGATGCGAGCGATGCAGGTAGCAGTTCGGATGCGTCTGCGGATTGAGCGGCAGCAAGGTGCCGTCCACGACCATCTGCGCGGTCAGAACGGCGCTTTCGGCCTCGGAGCCGTCGCACCAATGGATCTTGTCGGGTCGGGTCAGGCGGGCGACGTCGTCGACCCAGTCGTTAAGGTTCTTGAGCTGGCTGGTCATGATCTCCGGACGCGAACGCCCGCATGAAAAAGAAAGGATTCAGAGAAGGTATCCCCGCCCCAGCGAGCATGCAAGGCGGGGTGCGACACGCGTGCGCAGTTCAGTGCCGCCCGGAACGACCGCCAGACCTCATGACATCGCCAATGCAAACGTTGTCATTTTCGCGACCGCCCGCTGCATGGCGCAGTCGCGTGTTCCGCGATGCGTCAGGCGAAGAGCCGGCGCGATTCACTTTCGCGTATCAGGCGAGGCAGAGTGCGACAATCCGTCGCGCCGCAGGCGCGTCCGCGGCTCGTCAAAAGCGCGCAATGGCCCATCCGTCCTCGCGGAGCGACTTCGGCGGCAAGACCGCTGAAGCTTAGTTCGAGGAATGCGCGATCAAGCTAAAGGAAGCCTTAGTCTCGGCTTCCACACGGCAGTAGTCGGGTCCGCCGGCGGTCCGCACCTTGAAGTTATAACGTTTGTGGCTACAATGCGTGCATGGTACTAGAACTGAAAATTCGCAAGGTCGGCAACTCGGTCGGCGTCGTGCTTCCGAAGGAAGTGCTGGCGCATCTGAAAGTGGTCGAGGGCGATACGGTTACGGTGACCGAAACGCAGGATGGTGTGCGCCTGAGCGCGGGTGATCCGGAATTCGCCAAGACGATGGCGGTGTTTGAATCGCTCAGTCGGCGCTATCGCAACGCGTTGCGCGAACTGGCGAAATGACGGAGCCGCACTGGCTAACAACGGCAGAATGTCTCGCGCTGCACGACATGATGCTCTCGCAGTACGGTGGCATCGCCGGCTTGCGCGATGAAAATCTGCTGGAGTCTGCACTCGCCAAGCCGCGCCAGCTTCTCGTCTACGGAAAACCGGGTATCACGGACATGGCCGCTGCATATGCCATCGGCATCGTTAAGAATCATCCGTTTCTCGACGGCAACAAGCGCACAGGCTTCATGCTCGGCGCGGGTTTTCTTGAACGCAACGGATTCAAATTCCACGCCACCGAAGCCGATGTCGTACTGCGCACGCTCGCACTGGCTGCCGGAAAGATGAGTGAAACCGCTTACGCGAAATGGCTTGAAGCAAACTCTCGCTGAGTTTCTTCACCGGAAGAATATCTGCCGTGAGTTCAATCGCGCTAACGATCGCGTGATCACCGCGGAATCAACGTCTCGATAAAGTCCCGGATATAGGCCTCGAACTCCTCATGGCTCATCCGCGGCTGTCCAATCCGCGATAGCTGCACGAACCCGACATACGCGGAGTACGCAAGTCGCGCGCGGTTCGCCGCGTGCGTCGCGTCGAAACCAGCTTGGCGGAACGCTTCGGTGAGGAAGGCGATGCGGCGTTCGGAGACGCGTTCGATGACCGGCCCGATCAGCGGCTGGTCGAGGGTGCGGAACAGGGCGGCGAGTACGGCGTGCGAGGGGCGCTTGTGGCTGACTTGTCGGATCAGTTCGCGCAAGCGTTCGCGTGGGTCGGCGATGGCTTCGGTCGGGGCGAGTACGCCGCGTTCGTCCTCGTCTTCCCAGCGATTGAGGGCCGCCTGAATCAAGGCTTCGCGTGTCGCGAAGTGCCAATAGAAACTTCCTTTTGTCACACCCAATCGACGTGCGAGCGGTTCGACCGCGACGGCGGCGAGGCCGCTTTCGGCGAGCGTTTCGAGCGCGGCATGTTCCCAGTCGACGGCGGTCAGGCGGGCTTTCGGTTCAAGTTTGATCGGGTCGGCGCTCATCGCCGCAGTGTGCCTGAGGGACCATCGGATGAGAACCGGCCACGTGGCCTAGGCATATGATTTGCCGGCATTTGAGCTGAATATCAGGCGGCGTTGGGCATCCTTGACTTGGCTTTCGACGGCGTTCCATACTGTGGCGTATGGTATGGTCCGTCGCTGGGCGTCGGAACACCGCTCGTAACGTCGCAAGGAGTCTTGTCGTGATTGCTTTTCTTCCCTTTATCGCCGCGCTGCTGGTGTCGCTGGGCGCTGCCTTTGCGCGCGTGCGCTTGCTGCCGTGGTCGATCGCGACCGCCATTGCCATCGTCGCAGCCGGCTTCTTCGCCGGCTCGTCCACGCTGGCGATCGCGACTCCCCTGGTGCTGCTGGCGCTGGTCGCGCTGCCGCTCAACCTGGTCGACTTCCGCCGCCGCAAATTGAGCGCGCGGTTGCTCGCTGCGTTCCAGAAAGTGACGCCGCAGTTGTCGCCGACCGAACAGATCGCGCTTGATGCGGGCACGGTCGGCTTTGAAGGCGAGCTCTTCAGCGGCAAGCCCGATTGGCGCAAGTTGCTCAAGCAACCCAAACCCGAACTCTCGGTGGAGGAGCAGGCGTTCCTCGACGGCCCGGTCGAGGAATTGTGCGCGATGGTCAACGACTGGCAGATCACGCATGAACTGGCCGACTTGCCACCCGAGATCTGGGAGTTCCTCAAGAAGAAGAAATTCTTCGGCATGATCATCCCGAAGGAATACGGCGGCCTCGATTTCTCCGCGCTTGCGATGGCAGCGGTGCTGCAGAAACTGATGGGTATCTCAGGTTCGCTTTCCTCGACCGTTGGCGTGCCCAATTCGCTCGGCCCGGGCGAGTTGCTGATGCACTACGGCACACAGGAGCAGCGCGATTACTACCTGCCCCGTCTCGCCGATGGCCGTGAGATTCCGTGTTTCGCATTGACTGGTCCCTATGCGGGTTCGGATGCGACCTCGATTCCGGATTACGGCATCGTCTGCAAGGGCGAGTGGAACGGAGCGAATGTAATCGGCGTGCGTCTCACGTTCGACAAGCGCTACATCACGCTGGCGCCGATCGCGACGTTGTTCGGTCTGGCCTTCCGCATGCACGATCCCGAGCATCTGCTGGGTGACGTCGACGACATCGGCATCACGCTTGCGCTGCTTCCGCACGATACGAAAGGACTGGAATACGGGCGTCGTCATTTTCCGTTGAACGCGGCGTTCCAGAATGGCCCGGTGCGCGGCAAGGATGTGTTCGTTCCGCTGTCGCAGCTGATCGGCGGCGAAGCGATGGCAGGGCAGGGCTGGCGCATGCTGGTCGAATGCCTGTCGATTGGTCGCGGCATCACCTTGCCGTCGAACGCAGCGGGTGCGGTCAAGGCTGGTGCGATTGCCACTGGCGCCTACGCGCGCATTCGCAAGCAGTTCGGCATCGCGATCGGTCGCTTCGAAGGCATCGAGGAAGCGCTCGCGCGCATCGGCGGCTACACCTATGCGATCAGCGCGCTCGCGCGCAGCAGTGCCGCTGCCGTCGATCGCGGAGAGAAGCCGTCGGTGCCGTCGGCGATCGCCAAGTACCACGCAACCGAACTCGGCCGCGAAGTCGCCAAAGACGTGATGGACGTGCACGGCGGCAAAGGCGTGCAGCTCGGACCGAACAACTACGCCGGTCGCGGCTGGCAGACCGCGCCGATCGCGATCACGGTTGAAGGCGCGAACATCATGACGCGCAGCCTGATGATCTTCGGCCAGGGCGCGATTCGCTGCCATCCGTATGTATTGCGCGAAATGGAGTCGCTCAAGCTCGACGACTATCGCGAGAAGCTCAAGGCATTCGATGCAGCGTTGTGGGGGCACGTCGGTTTTGCGATCTCTAATGCGGTGCGCAGCTTCGTGCTCGGACTCGCCTTCGGCAAGATCGGCAATGTGCCGGGCGACGCGTACACGAAGCGCTACTACCGCAAGCTCAATCGTTACGCGGCGACGCTCGCGCTCGTCGCCGATACCTCGATGTTGGTGCTCGGCGGCAAGTTGAAGTTCAAGGAAAAAATTTCCGCGCGGCTCGGTGACGTGCTGTCGAACCTCTACATCGCCAGCGCAATGCTCAAGCGCTACGAAGACCAGGGCCGTCCAGTCACCGATCACCCGCTACTCGCGTGGGCGTTCCACGATTGCGTGTACCGCATGCAGAACGCGCTCGATGGCGTGCTGCGCAATTTCCCGGTGCGCCCGGTTGCATGGCTACTGCGCGTACTGGTGTTCCCGCTCGGCCGTCGCGAAGTGCCGCCGTCCGATCGTCTCGGTCGTCGCGTCGCGGCAATCCTGTGCGCACCGAACGAAGCGCGCGATCGTCTCGGCGAGTGGGTCTATCTGACGCCGAACGCGAATAATCCGATTGGACGCATGAATGCGTTGCTGCCCGACGTGATCGCGGCCGAGCCGGTCGAGCGCAAGTTCCTGAAGGCGGTCAAGGCAGGCGAGCTTGCCGGCTACGATTACGACACGCAGCTGGCGAACGCGGAAGCGAAGGGCGTGATCGATGCGACCGAACGCGCCTTGCTTGCGCGAGTGCGCGCGGCGGCGTTCGAGTTCATTTCGGTCGATGACTTCGACCCGGCGGAACTGGCATCGGCCAAACGCAGCAAACCGGCGTCGTTGCGCTCGGTGGCGTAGGCAAGGCGTGGCGAGCGATGCCGCCGAACCTGCGGGATCGGCGGCACCGGCGATGCTCTTTTGAAATTGGCAGGAAGAGCATCGCGTCTTCCGGCATTCCTACAGAGTAGGGCCTTCCGGCGCCCTCATCTAGGCATGCGGTTCACGTGGGAGCGGCGGCGCCTCGATATCCGGGACACGCGCAAAACGGTCGCCTGCTTCACGACGAACACAGTGGCGCAGTCAGCACCGCAGGGGCATTCGGATCCGGCGTTGCGCCCACGGCAAACAATCCGTTCGGAAAGTCGAGATCCATTTCGAGATCCGGCGCCTTGAAGACGAGCGGATTTGTGCTGCCATCGGGTTTCGCGGTGATCGCCAGTTCGATCGAAGCCGGCGCACCGGACACCGGGCCGGTATTGAGGACGATCCTGCGCGCAATCGCGTCGATGGTCGCGGTCAGAGGCACGCTACCGTTCAATGTCGCGACGACGCCGATCGCTTGGGTCATGTCGATGCCTGGCGGCACGGCAACGGTGATGCGCGTGTCCTCGCGTGGGCCGAAAAACGCGCCACCGAAGATATTCGGCAGGCTGACCATATGACCGGACGCGGTGATCGTCGCTGTCTGACCCGTGTGCAGCGGCGTCGACGAGACGCTGAAATCCAGGCGCATGCCCGAAGACGACTGCGGCGAGAACGCGGATGCATAGTCGATCGTGCTTGCGGTCGTGACGCCGCCGCACGCGGGGTTCGCGACGACGGTGACAGTCGCATGCGCGCTACTGCGAGTTACGTCGTCGGCGTCGAAGCCCGCATGCCAGGTGCCGCCGAAGGTTGTCGTCAACGCCGTGTTGAGGCTGCGCGGCAACGAATAGATACTGCCTTGGCCAAGCGTCGTCGCGGAAACCTCGAGCAGGCTGCCGAGTGCGTCATCGACGAGGCGATGGCGGTTGATCAACGTCGCGCCTTCGTTTTTCGCGCGGTAGCAGGCGGCAAGCGGTGTGCCCGGCGCTACCGTTACTGCCGTCAGACCGCTTAGAAACGGAGCGTTAATCTGGTTGTCGACGATGCCTTGCGGACAGGCCGACGCTGAAGGGACGATCAATGCGCGCAGACGGATGTTCGGATCGTAGCCGAAGAATTGCACCTGCGAATCCCGTCCAATCGACGCGCCCGTGCTCGCCGTCCAGTCGACAAAGTGCGCTCCGCTGTCGACGAGAGGATAGGGAGCGAGGTCGGATTCGACAACGATATTGGCGCCCGGTGCCAGCGTCAGGTCGTGGTCGAAGGTTACGCCGAGCACGTTGTCGACAATGTGCTGGTGGGTAAAGGTGCGCCACGTCGACTGATTGATCAGGCGGTAGCAGATGCGGATCGGCGTGTCCTGATGCGGAGTCGGCGCCGAGTCCGCCTGACAAGTGGACGTGGCCGCGAGAAAGGTCGGAACCAGCAGGATCGGCGGCTCGAACCCGTCGCTGAACACGCTGTCGCTGGGAACTGCGCCGGCCGGCGCGATCGTGGAGGCCAGTGCCAGAACAGTGCAAGCCAGCCATTGCAGCGAGTATTTTTGCATGGGATCGTTTTCCGTCTTAGGTCTTCCTACAAGGCGGAAAACAAGGTCGACTTGCCCCACGTGCGGCGAACTCCGCCAGCCCCGGTCAGGCAAGCGGTCGACGCCGTGACGTAGAATGGCCAGAAGGGGATTCGAATGTCGGGCGATGTGGTAACCGGTTTGTTGCATCGTTGGCGCAGCGGCGATGACGCGGCGCTCGATGCGCTGTTGCCGATGGTCTACGCAGAGCTGCGCCGTTGCGCGGATGCCTATGTGCGTCGCGAAAGCGGAGCCCTGTCCCTGCAAGCGACCGCACTGGTCCACGAAACCTATCTGAAGCTTGCCGCGGGGGCGGCCGTCGATTGCCAGGACCGGCGTCATTTCTTCGCCGTTGCCGCGCGCCTGATGCGACAGATCCTGGTCGACCACGCACGCCATCGCGGCGCGCAGAAACGCGACGGTGGCGAACGCGTCACGCTCTCCTCGCTGGACGAGCCCGAGCCGCGTCACATGGTCGACCTGATCGCACTCGATCAGGCGCTGCGTGGGCTGGAGGAGATCGACGAGCGCAAGGCGAAGATCGTCGAATTGCGCGTCTTCACCGGACTCGATTTTGCCGAGATTGGCGAAGTGCTCAACCTCTCGCGCGCGACCCTGGATCGCGAATTCCGCGCAGCACGCGCGTGGCTGTTTCGTGCACTCGAAAATCCGCCGCTCGAAAATCCGCCGGCGGTCGACCTCACTTGAATGATCCGCGGCGGCGCCTGCACCTGCTCGAGCGCGCGCTTGATCTGGGTGCGGCGCAGCGCGATGCTTTCCTCGATACCGAGTGCGGCGACGATCAGGCGATGCGTGCCGAATTGCACGCCCTGATCGCGGCGGACGAAGCGGCCAGCGACTTCCTCGCGCCGCTGGCGATGCCGACGCCCGATCGCAGGGGCGAGCGTGTCGGGCCGTGGCGCCTTCTGCACGAGCTCGGTCGCGGCGGCATGGGCACGGTCTATCTTGCCGAACGCGCGGATGCGCTGTACGACAAACGCGTCGCGTTGAAACTGCTGCGCTTCGATGCAGGCGATCTGCGCGAACGATTCGCCAATGAGCGGAACATCCTCGCCACGCTCGAACACCCCAATATCGCGCGCTTGCTCGACGCGGGCAGTGACGAACGCGGCGCACCCTATGTCGCGCTCGAATACGTCGAGGGCGAACCGATCACGCAGTGGTGCGATTCGCATGCGATGTCAGTGCGCGCGCGCGTCGTGCTGTTCCTCAAGGTTCTTGATGCCGTGCAGGATGCGCACGGACATCTCGTGGTGCATCGGGATATCAAGCCCGCGAATATCCTGGTCGATACGCAGGGCGAACCGAAGCTGCTCGACTTCGGCATCGCCAAGCTGCTCGATGTCGGCAATCGCGGACTCACCTTGACCGGGTTCGCGCCGCTGACGCCGGACTACGCAAGCCCGGAGCAGGTGCGTGGCGATGTGATCGGAACGTCGAGCGACATTTATTCGCTCGGCGTGCTGCTGTACGAACTGGTCGCCGGCAAGCGGCCGTATTCGATTGTGTCGAATGCGCCATCGGATATCGCACGCGTGATCGAGACCTCGCAACCGCGACGCCCGAGCAGCCTGGTGCCGCGCGGGCGCAGCATCGATCGCGACCTCGATCACGTGATCCTCAAGGCGATGGCGAAGCAGGCGCGCGATCGCTATGCATCCTGCGCGCAATTCGCCGACGATCTGCGCCGCCATCTCGGTGGCGAGCCGGTGCTCGCAGTACATGCCGGCTGGCGCTATCGCGCGCGCAAGTTCGTGCTGCGCCATCGGGTCGGCGTCATGGTGGTGACGCTGGTCGCCGCGATGCTGGTTGGCAGCGCCTTGGTCGCGTTGACGCAGGCACGCCAAGCGCGCGAGCAGGCGCGTCTGGCGCGCGCCGAACGCGACAAGGCCGAACGCGTGAACGCGTTTCTGCAGCACATGCTGGCATCTGCCGATCCGGCCGATCTCGGACGCAACGTGACCGTGGTCGAGGTGCTGGGTCGCGCTGAAGGCCAAGCCGAGCGCGAGCTCGCGGCAGAACCTTCGATTCTCGCGGCGACCGAATTGACCTTGGCGAAAACGCATGCTGCGCTCGGCGACGTGGATCAGGCCGTACACAGCGGCGAGCTCGCGCTTGCGGCCGCCGAGCGTTCGGCGCAGCCACGCAATGTGATCGACGCACGGCTCACGCTCGGGGCAGCGCTCGTCGCGCGTGGCGACTTTGCCGCCGCCGGCAAGTTTCTGGACGCCGCACGACGGCAGTCGGTTCTAGAAGGCACGCCGCTGCAGCGCGGCGATAGTGCCAATCAGCTCGGGCTGCTGGAGGATGCGCGCGGCGACGCAGCTGCCGCGCAACGCTGGCTAGAAACGGCGCTGGCCGAATTGCCCGAAGATGCGATTGACGCACGCGCCGAGGCCATGAACGATCTCGCGCTGATCAAGGGCACGCGCAGTGATTTTGCCGGAGCGCTCGTATTGCAGCGGCAGGCGGTCGCCTCCCTGCGCAGTGTGTATCCGAAGGGAAATCCGCTGCTCGCGCAGGCGCTCAGCAATCTTGCGGTGTCGCTCGACGACAATGGTCAACGCGATGCCGCAGCGACAACCTACGACGAAGCTTTGCAGATGCGCGTCGCACTGCTGGGCGAAAATCATCCGGGCATCGTGTCGACGCTGGCATCGATGACGTATCACGATGTCGCGCGCAAGGACGTGACCGCTGCGCTTGAACACGGCGCGCGCGCATGGGCGATTGCACAGAAGCTGCCGCAGGATCATCCCGTCATCGGTTACGCGGCGAACGTCTATTCGCAGGCTCTGCTGCTCGCAGGGAAGCCACACGAGGCGATTCCCTTGCTCGAGATTTCTCTACGCGTGCGCAAGGCGGGTTTGCCGGCGGATCATCCGCTCGTGGTCAATACCGAAAGCGTGCTTGGACTCGCGCAGGCTGAAGCGGGCAACTTCGCAGCTGGCGAAGCGCTCGCGCGTTCCGCTTACGAACGCCAGCTTGCCAAGCTGGGTGAGAAGCATGAGATGACGGTGGCGGCTCACGATCGTCTCGCTCAGATCGAAGCCTTGAAGCCGGACGCGACCAAGGCGAGTTCGCCCGAATCCCATTGACGCATCGCGAGCACGTGCAATCGTGCTCGCTCGCAGCGTCAGCGGGAACACGTTTTCAATTGCCGTCGAAACCGTTCGCAAAAATCGTGTCCGAATGGACCAGTGAAACCACGGCTGTGTTCGAATGGTCAAGCCGTCCGTCCCCGAGCTGGCCTAGCTGATCGTTGCCCCAGCATTTGTCCACGCCGCCGACGATCGCACAGCTGTGGTAGTACCCGGCGCCGAGGGCGACCGCGCCAGTGGCGAGCCCGATCACGGCGGTGGGTACGAGCGCATCGTTCTGGTTTGCTGTGCCGATCGCGCCGTAGTAGTTGTAGCCCCAGCATTCGACGCCGCCGTTGACGATCGCGCAATTGTGGAATGCGCCGGAAACGATCGCCGATACGCCCGTCGAGAGTCCGCTGACGTTCACTGGGGTAGGACTATCGACGAGCGCGTTGTTGCCCAGTTCGCCGTCGAAATTGTTGCCCCAACAGCGCACGCCGTTGGTGATGATGGCGCAGCTGTGGTACCCGCCTGCCGATACGCGCGTTGCGCCTAAGGTGATGCCTGATACGGTGACTGGCGTGCTGCGCGCCATGAGGGTTCCGTCGCCGATCTGGCCGTTCGAATTCCAGCCCCAGCATTTCACGGCACCCGCGGCGACCGCACAGGTGTGGTACGCGCCGGCCGCAATCCACGTGACGCCACTCGTCAATCCAGTGACCGCAACGGGCACATGACTGTCAGCCGTCAGACCATTGCCGAGTTCGCCATCGGGATTGCGCCCCCAGCACTTCACGCCGCCGTTGATGATCGCGCAGGTGTGGGCGAAGCCGCTGGCGATCGCCGTCACGCCGGAGGTCAGGCCCGTGACCGCGACGGGTGTGGCGCGGGTGATGATGGTGCCGTCGCCGAGCTGCCCGTTGGTGTTCAGTCCCCAGCAGTTGGCCGCCCCGGAAACGATGGCGCACGTGTGCGCGTTGCCGTCCGAAAGGCCCGTGACACCGGTGGTGAGCGTGCTGACCTGGGTCGGCGTGCCGGTGTCGACGAGCGTGTTGTTGCCGAGCTGTCCGCTCCAATTGGACCCCCAGCAACGAGCGGCGCCGCTGACGATGGCGCAGGTGTGATATGAGGTCGAACCGGTTGCGAGCGCGCCGATGCCCGAGCCCGCTCCGAGCCCGCTGACCGCTACGGGCGAAAATTGCTGCACGTGGCTTCCCTTGCCGAGCTCGCCGTTGATGTCATTGCCCCAACAACGAATTTGCGCGACGTTGCCGGTGGCCATGACGCTGGCGCAGGTGTGCAGATAGCCTGCAGCGATCGAGGCGACGCTGGCAATGCCGGTCAGCGTGACCGGGACTGGAATCAGGCTCATGTTGTTGGTGCCGTTGCCGAGCTGACCAAAGACGTTGTAGCCCCAGCAACGTGTCGCACCGCTGATGATCGCGCAGGCGTGGAAGCCGCTTGCGCTGACCGCGGTTGCGCCGCTGGCGACACCCGATACTGCAACCGGCGTCAGTCGCTGCGTGGTGCTGCCATCACCGAGTTGTCCATAGTCGTTGGAACCCCAGCATTTCAAGCCGCCGCTGACGACGGCGCAACTGGACGAGAAGGCGCTGGCCAATGCCGTCACGCCGGAGCCGAGGCCACTGACGTTGACCGGAGTCAGGTTCTGCGTCGTGTTGCCGTTGCCGAGCTGTCCGTTGAAATTGTTGCCCCAGCATTTCGCGGCGCCACTGACGATCGCGCAGCCGTGATAGCCACCAAGGCTGATCGCCTGCGCGCCGGAAGCGATTCCGGACACCGTCACCGGAGTCGTGCGCGTTGTCGTGGTGCCGTCACCCAATTGACCGTAAGCATTCCACCCCCAGCATTTCACCGCGCCTGCGACAATCGCGCAGCTCTGGTACTGGCCGACGGCAATCGCGCTGACGCTGGAGGTGAGTCCGGAAACATCGACGGGTACGTTACTGTCGACCATCGCGCCGTTGCCGAGTTCGCCGTCTGGATTGCGCCCCCAGCACTTGACCCCGCCACTGACGATCGCGCAGGTGTGGTAGCCGCCTGCCGCGATCGCCGTCACGCCGGATCCGAGGCCAGTCACCGGGACCGGGGAGCTTTTGTCGATCACGCTGCCGTCACCGAGCTGACCGTTGAAATTGTCTCCCCAGCATTGCGCGCCACCGTCGACGATGGCGCAGCTGTGGTAATAGCCGCTGGTGACTGCAAACGGTGTTGCCGTTGGGCTCGCAAGCGCTACCCGCATACCGGCGAGGATGGTCGTCGAGAGCAAGCCGATGGCCCATGCCGTGGATGGGCCACGCGGTCGTTGGGCGCTGCGGGATGCTTGGGCAAGGTCGTTCATCAGGCAATCTCCATCAAGGTAATCTGACAAGGCGAAAAAGAATCGCGGAATGTCTCAGAGCCAACTTGATTCGCCTCGATGGGCTGCGGTGAAAGGTAGAGCGCCGCTCTCGGAGGGGCAGCGGCGCAAGCACCGCTCGGCGAAGCTGCATGAGTCATCCGCGCGCCTTCCTGTGCCTTGACAACGCGAACCGCCGACACCGCCCGCTATTGGCGCGTTGTCTCTGCCATCGTGCGCGCGACTGGATTTCAGTGGCGCAAAAATCGGGCGTGATGGCGCAGGTGGTCTTCGATGAAGCTGCTGATGAAGTAGTAGCTGTGATCGTAACCAGCATGCCGGCGCAGGGTCAGCGACTGACCGGCTTCCGCGCACGCGCGCTCGATGCGTTCCGATTGCAGTTGCGATGCCAGGAATTTATCGGCTTCGCCCTGGTCGATGAGGATTTCACCGGGGAACCGCGCACCGTCGGCGATCAGTGCACAGGCGTCGTACGCACGCCACGACTTGCGATCATCGCCGAGATAGCGCGGCAGCGCCTTCTGTCCCCACGGCACTTCCGCGGGCGCGACAATTGGAGCGAACGCGGAAACGGATCGATAGCGTGTCGGATTCTTCAGCGCGATCGTCAATGCGCCGTGGCCGCCCATCGAATGACCGAAGATACTTTCGTGAGTCATGTCGGCGCAGGCAAAATTCGCGTGCAGCACCGCCGGCAATTCCTTCGTCACGTAGCTGTACATGCGGAATCGCGACGCAAACGCCGGCGTCGTCGCGTCGACATAGAAACCCGCACCTTCGCCGAATTCCCAGTCGCCGGTTGCACCCTCGATACCGGTATCGCGTGGACTGGTGTCGGGTGTGACCAGGATCAGCCCAAGTTGCGCTGCCAGCCGCTGCGCACCGGCCTTGATCGCGAAGGTCTCCTCGTTGCAGGTAAGACCAGCGAGGCAGTACAGCACCGGTGCCTTCGCATCGTTCAGCAGTGGCGGCCGAAAGACACCGAACTTCATCATGCCGCCGGTTTCCTCCGATGCGTGTCGGTAAAAACCCTCCACGCCGCCGAAGCAGGACTGCTCGGAAATCGTTTCGATGGTCATGTGCGGAGTCATTCGGTGGAGGCGACACTTGCAGTGTAGCGGCGCGGGTTATCATTGCCGACCCGCCGCAGCGTTTTCGTCCGATGCCCTATACGCCGATCGTCGCCACCCTCGGTTACGTCCTCTCGCCCGATCGCCGGCGCGTGCTGATGATCCATCGCAACGCGCGCCTCGAAGACCAGCACCTGGGCAAGTACAACGGCCTCGGCGGCAAGCTTGATCCGCACGAGGACGTGCTCGACGGCATGCGCCGCGAGATTCGCGAGGAAGCCGGCATCGAGTGCACCGAACTCAGCCTGCGCGGCACATTGAACTGGCCGGGTTTCGGCAAGCATGGCGAGGACTGGCTCGGTTTCATCTTCCTGATCACGCGCTATGAAGGCACGCCGCTGGAACGCAATCCCGAAGGCACGCTGGAGTGGGTCCATGTCGACCGCCTCGGCGAATTGCCGATGTGGGAAGGCGATCGCCATTTCCTGCCGCTGGTATTCGATGCCGACCCGCGCGCGTTCCACGGCGTGATGCCGTATTGCGATGGGCGCATGCAGTCGTGGAGCTATTCGCGGTTTTGAGCGGCCCGGTTTTGAGCGGCCTTGTTTGGAGCGGCGCTCGTATCAATAGTTTCGCGCGAGTCCAGCGACCGCGCCGCGCGCCAGCCGACCCAGCCCGAACATGTCGCTGCGAGCACCGCCAGCGCCGCGAATCCGGGCAGCGCTGTGCCAAGCGCGCGCAGACCGTTGAAGCCGGTGGTGACCGCGACATCGCCGAATCGCCAGACGGCGGTGTCGATGAAGTTCTTGGTCTTGTAGCGCGTTTCGGCATCGACACGCGTGTAGAGGCTGTCGAAAGCTGGCTTGAACACGCCGTAAGCACTCGCGCGCGTGACCACGGCGACGACCGCAATCCACGGGGCGGCGAACACGGCCAAGCCAGCCAGCATCACTGCCTTGATCACACCGTCGAGCGCAAGCGGGGGCGCCGAACCGAAGCGCACCATCAACCCGCGCGTGACGGTGATCTGCAATATTGCCTGCAGGATGTTCGCATAGAGGTCGATGCTGGCGGCGAAATTCGTGCGCGCCTCGCGCGTGACATACGTTGCGCCGCTGTAATCCGCGAGCAGCGCATAAATGACCGTCCCAACCGCGTCGCCAAGCAGCATCAGCAGCGCGACGCGGCGCATCAGCGGCGATTTCAACGTCTCGATCGCGCCGGCGAGGAAACTGCCGCCGATGATGCGCTGCTCGCGGCGATCGTCGCCGGCGACGGGATGGCGCTGCGACCAGCGCGACAGCGCGAAGATGCAGCCGATCGACAGCGCGAGCAGAGTGGCGGAGACGACCAGCAGGCCAGATACGCCAACAACGAATACCAATGTCTTGGTCAATGCCGGTCCGGCGATCGCGCCGATCGCACCGCCGAGCGCGATGATCGGGAACAGACGATGCGCCTGTTCGGCATCGAACAGATCAGCCATGAAACTCCAGAACACCGACACGACGAACAGGTTGAATACGCTGCCGTAGACGAAGAACGCCGTGCCCAGCAAGCGCGCGTCGATCGAGTCCTGGGCTTTGAATAGCGGGATGAATACAACCATGCCGGCAATGAAGAACAGGTACACGATTGGCACGAAGCGGCGGCGTGGGAAGCGCGCGACCAAGGCTCCGAACAGCGGCGCGAGCGCAAGCGTCGCGATGAAGGTCGCCGCATAGAAGATGGGCAGCGCGGTCGACCCGACCGCGGCCGAAAGCTGGTCGCGTACGGGCCGTATCACGTAGTACGCGGCGAGCACGCAGAAGAAGTACGCGGAGGCGACGGTAACGGCGAACCATTCGTGGCGCTGGATGGCGGGACGGTTCGGCAAGCTCACAAGTCCTTTCGGGAACGCCGAAGCCTAGCATGCGCGCCTGCGCCGGCGACGGCATAATCGTGCGATGAACGCGACGCTTTCGACGATCCATATCTACCCGGTCAAATCCTGCGCGCCACTGACGCTGGACGAGGCGCGGATCGAGCCACGCGGACTTGCAGGCGATCGGCGCTGGATGCTCGTCGACGCCGATGGCAAATTCATCACCGGTCGCAAATATCCGCAGCTGACCCTGATCCAAGCGCATTCCGACGGCAACGTCTTGTACCTGCAGGCACCGGGCATGCCGGCCTTGCGCGTCGAACATCCGTTGGAGAACGGCGCGCGCTTCGAGACCGCAGTCTGGGGCGCGGCGGTCAATCCGCTGTCCGCAAATGACGCGGCGCATGCGTGGCTGAGTCGCTACCTCGGCATGTCTTGCCGTCTGGTCTACATGGACGACGATTGCGTGCGCCGGGTGAAGGCGAAGTACGAGGGCAAGTACGGGCGCGACGAAGATGTTGTCAGTTTCGCCGACGCATTTCCCCTGTTGCTGATTTCGCAAGCCGCACTCGATGCGCTGAATGCACGGCTGGCGCAGCCGGTGCCCATGCTGCGTTTCCGTCCGAATCTCGTTGTTGCGGGCACAACGCCACATGCCGAGGATGACTGGAAGCGCATTCGCGTCGGCGCCGTCGAATTCGACATCGTCAAGGCCTGCACGCGTTGCGTGTTCACCACGGTCGATTTCGACCACGGTACGTTCGATCCGGCGGGCGAACCGCTGCGAGCTCTGACAACGTATCGGCGCACACCCAATGGCGTGACCTTCGGGCAGAACCTGATTCCGCGCGGTACCGGCACGCTTCGTGTGGGCGATGCGGTCGAGGTGCTCGCCTAGGTGAGCAATTGTGGAAAGGTATTGCGCCTTCCGGCGCTCCCCTATTGCCCCATGTTGCGTGTGCAGCCCGCTTTAGCCCGCCCCTTCAAGGAGATGGTTGGGTGGGGATGGTGTTTGCGTGAGCGCGCGGGCTCGTCCACATCGGAAGAGCGGGAGAGCGAGACATTGTGCGAGCGACGGTTCTGCTCGGGCAATGGAGCAATGGCTCTAACGCGGCCGCATACGCTCATCCGATGAACTACGACGGCGTTACTTACGATTACCTTATTGTCGGCGCCGGCTCGGCCGGCTGCGTGCTGGCGAACCGCCTCAGTGCGAATCCTGCCAATCGCGTGCTCCTGCTCGAAGCGGGTGGTCGCGACTGGCATCCGTTCATTCATATGCCGGCGGGCCTTGCCAAACTGGTCGGCAAGAAGGGGGTGAACTGGAACTACACGACCGAACCCGAACCCAATCTCGGCGGGCGTCGCCTGTGGTGGCCACGCGGCAAGGTGCTCGGCGGATCGAGTTCGATCAATGCGATGTGTTACACGCGGGGATCTGCAGGCGATTACGATGAGTGGGCTACGGCAAGCGGCGATCCACGCTGGGCATGGTCGAATGTGCTGCCGGTGTTCAAGCGCAGCGAAGGCAACACGCGCGGTGCCAGCGCCTTGCACGGCGCCGACGGGCCGCTGGGTGTTTCCGACCTGCGCTACCACAATCGTTTGTCGGACGCCTTCATCGATGCAGCAGCGTCGGCCGGTTTCGCACGCAATGGCGATTTCAACGGCGCCGCGCAGGAAGGCTTCGGCCTTTACCAAGTCACGCAGAAAAACGGTGCGCGTTGCTCGTCCGCCGCCGCCTATCTGCGCCCTGCGCTGGGGCGCGACAACCTGCGCGTCGTCACAGCTGCATTGACCACGCGCGTGCTGTTCGATGGCGCGCGCGCAAGCGGGGTCGAGTATCGCCATCGCGGCAAGGTTGAACGTGCCGAAGCCGGTTGCGTGATCCTTGCCGGGGGCGCGATCAACTCGCCGCAGTTGCTGATGCTGTCGGGCATCGGGCCGGCCGATCATCTGCGCGAGCACGGCATTACAATCGTGAGCGATCACGCCGGCGTCGGTGCGAATCTTCAAGATCATTTAGACATCTGCACGCTCGTGCGTTCGACACAACCGATCACCTACGACAAGACCAATGATGTCGCGGTCGCTTTGCGTTTCTTGTTCAAGCGTGACGGCATCGGCACATCGAACATTGCGGAGGCCGGCGGCTTCCTGCGCTCGCGCTGCGCGAGTGATGAGCGCTGCGATTTGCAATTCCATTTCGTGCCGGCCTTGCTTGATGATCACGGCCGCCATCGTCTCGACGGGTTCGGCTACACCTTGCACGCGTGCAACCTGCGGCCAAAGAGCCGCGGCACGATCCGCCTGAACTCGGCCGATCCGCAGGCTGCAGCCTCGATTCATCCGAATTACCTCGGCGACGCCGACGGCCACGATCTGAAGATGATGATCGAAGGCGCACGCGTGTCACGCGAGATCCTTGCACAGGAACCTTTTGCAGCGTTTCGCGGTGAGGAAATATTTCCGGGAGCGGCGGCGCGCTACGAGGCTGACATCATTGCGTTCATCCGACGCAAGGCCGAGACGATCTATCACCCGGTCGGCACCTGTCGCATGGGGAACGACGTAGCGTCGGTGGTCGATAGCGAACTGCGCGTGCGCGGCATAGAAGGCCTGCGCGTCGTGGACGCATCGATCATGCCGACCCTGATCGGCGGCAACACGAATGCGCCGACGATCATGATTGCCGAGCGCGCGGCGGATCTTTTGCTTTGAAGCCCTTCCCTTAAATGGGAGGGCTAAAGCAGCACCCTCCCCACCCAAACCCTCCCTTTGAAGGGGAGGGCTAAAGCAGCAAGTCTCTTTCGCGAAGCCGGGAATCAGCCAACCGCCGCAGTCATCTCCGGCACGATCTTGAACAGGTCGCCGACCAGCCCGTAGTCGGCGATCTCGAAGATCGGCGCCTCGGCATCCTTGTTGATCGCGACGATCGTGCCCGCGTCCTTGATGCCGGTGAGATGCTGGATCGCGCCGCTGATGCCGATCGCGATGTACAGCTCCGGCGCGATGATCTTGCCGGTCTGTCCCACCTGCAGATCACTCGGTACGTAGCCGGCATCGACGGCTGCGCGCGATGCGCCCACCGCGGCCCCGAGCTTGTCGGCGAGTGCGTAGATGATCGCAAAATTCTCACTCGAGCCGAGTGCACGGCCGCCGGAGACGACGCGCGAAGCGCCTTGCAGATCTGGGCGGTCGCTGTTGCCTTGAGCAAGTTCGACGAAGCGCGTGTGGTTCGGCAATGCGACATCGAGCGTCAGTGCGTCGACCGGCGCCGCATTGGCGCTCACGCCCGCTGCCGCATACGAGGCCGTGCGCACGGTAGCGACCAGTAGTTGATCTGCCGGCGCTTCGACCGTGACGATCGCGTTGCCGGCATAGATCGGGCGCTTGAACGTGTGCGCGCCATCGACCGCGGAAAGATCCGAGACCTGTGCGACACCCAGCAATGCGGCGACGCGCGGCAGTACGTCCTTGCCAAAGGTCGTCGACGGCGCCAGTAGATGCGTGTAGCCGTTCTTCGCCGCTCCAGCGATCTGCGGTGCAAGCACAGCCGCGAGGGCATGCGCATTCTCGGCGCGCGTGACGGTCAGGACTTTCGACACGCCGTCAATCTTTGCAGCGTCGGCGGCAATCACACTGGCGTCGGCAGCGAGCACCAGCACATCGATTGACTCAGCCTTCATGTCTTTCGCGCAGGTCACGCAACGCGCGGTGCTGCTGTTGAGTTTGCCGTCCAGATGCTCGGCAACGATCAGGATCTTGCTCATCGGATCAGTCCCTTCGATTTCAGTGCCAAAACCAGTTCGGCGACATCCTTGACCATCACGCCCTTGCTGCGCTTTGCCGGCGGCGCGTAGTGCGTCGTCTTCAAATGGTCGCCCGATTCAACGCCGAGGCTGGCGAATTCAATCGTTTCCATCGGCTTGGATTTGGCTTTCATGATGTCCGGCAGCTTGATGAAACGCGGTTCGTTCAGGCGCAGATCGGTGGTGATCACGGCGGGCAGATCGACTTCGATCGTTTCGAGACCGGCATCGACTTCGCGCGTGACGCGCGCAACGTTGCCGTTCACGTCAACCTTCGACGCAAACGTCGCCTGCGGTCGATCCCACAGCGCGGCCAGCATCTGGCCCGTCTGGTTGCAGTCGTCGTCGATGGCCTGCTTGCCCAGCAAGACAATGCCGGGCTGCTCCTTTTCAATGAGTTGGAGCAGCACGCGCGCCGCGGTCAGCGGTTGGATCGCGTCGCTGGTGACGACATGGATCGCGCGATTTGCGCCCATCGCGAGGCCGTTGCGGACATGCGCCTGCGCATCGACCGGGCCGATGGTCACTACGACAACTTCGGTCGCGATACCCTTCTCGCGCAGACGCAGCGCTTCTTCCAACGCGATGTCGTCAAACGGATTGGCTGACAGTTTCACGCCATCCGTGACCACGCCGGAACCGTCCGGCTTGACCTGGATGCGTACGTTGTAATCGACGACGCGCTTGTAACCGACCAGGATCTTCATCGGGTAACGAACCTCGCTGCGGGAGCCGCGCGGCCGTTGGGCCGGCGCAAAGGAGCGTGATTTTAGCGGAAACCCGCGTGCAACGTTGCACGTCGCGCACGCAGGAAAGTTTTCCACAACCGACGTGGATGGTCCTGTGGACAAGTTCGGTATGAAGTTGCGCAGACGACCGTGCGACGCGCTTGTCAATCGGGTGTGGTCAATCCTTGCTCAGCCACCGCTCGTGGGCGACCGCACCGCGTCCCGATCGGTATGGCAGGATGGACGTTTTCGGCGTGGCCTTGCGCATGCTTGAACAGGTGGCGACAGTTTTGATTGGTTATTCGGTGGGCAGCGTCGCGCTGCTGCTGATTGCCGCGTTCACTTTCTACGCTACCGTCGAGCAGGACGGATTGTCGCGCGCGGCCGGCGTCGCCCTTCTGATCGGTCTTGCCCTGTTACAGCTCGCGCACTGGGGGCATTTCGCGCACGGCGACGATCTCTTCGCGTCGAAGACGTACGTCGCGCTGCTGTATGTCGTTGCACCGGCGTTCTACCTGTTCTTCAGCGGCGTGCTGCAGCCGCAGGCGGGTGCCCGATGGATGCG